>NZ_JAQFCE010000032.1:0-39121 GCF_027690675.1 Bariatricus sp. TF06-38A | reverse complement strand
TCCTTACTGGCTGTAAGGGATATTAACCATAAATATATTGTAGTAGATTGGAGAGAGCTTGCGCTGAACTTGTGAATACTAATCATATGCTTGGTGATATTGCTATTAATAATGGTTTTGCAAATAGTAAAGCATTTGCAAAAGCATTTAAAAAGAAAAATGATATTCTTCCAAGTGAATATAGAAAAAGAATGAAGCAATAGATCAACGGGCCTTACAAAATTTTTTTGTGAGACCCGTTGAATTGTCAAATGCGGCAATGCGCATAAAAAAGATTGTGTAAATCAAAAAAAATATACAATTAGATGGTTTTATAAAAATAAAAGCAATACAAAAAAATAAAAAATGCACTAAAAATATATCAAAAAACAAGAAAATAGTAGAAAATGACAAGAATGTGACATCGTGAGGTTAAGATAGTGGTAGAAACAAGATATGAAGATTGTTATAATTCAAAATAACAAGAAACAAACTCATATGAGTAGGAGGAAAGAAAATGAAAAAGAGATTAGCGAGAATTCTTGCTGTGACATTAGGCGCAGCAACCTTGCTCACAGGTTGTGGGGGCAACAGTGGGCAGAAAACATCTGATAGTTCCAAGAAATCGGATGATCAGAAGATTACAGAAGACGTTACAAAGACGGAAGGTGAAATCGAGGTTTGGACAAATCTGAGTCAGGAAGAGATGAACTTTTATGTTGAAGAGTTCAACAAAATTGTTCCTGGTGTGAAGGTAAAAGTAACAGTTATGCCATCAAAAGAGTACAGAACAAAACTTCAGAATGCATTCCGTACAGGAACAAATGCACCAGACGTGGCAACATTTGAGATTTCGGATCTTGGTGTATATAAAGAAACAGATATGCTTGAGAATTTAAGCCAAGAAAAATATGGTGCAGAAGATATTTCAAAAGATATGATTCCATATGTAGATGAGCTTTCAAGAGATAAGGAAGGTGATATCAGAGGTCTTTCATGGCAGTCAACACCAGGAGGATTCTGGTATAAGAAAGCTCTTGCTAAAGAATATCTTGGAACAGATGATCCGGATGAATTAGCTGCAATGTTATCTGACTGGGATAAAATCGTAGAAGTAGGAAAACAGGTTTACGAAAAATCCGATGGAAAGATCGCATTATTAGATGATGTTGAATCGGTATTACAGCTGTATGCTTCTTACAAAGGTCAGCCATGGGTAGATGATAACAACCATATTATCAGTGACGACTATATGCTTGAAATGTACAAAATGATGGAAACAGTTGTTTCAAACAAAGTAGATGCAGAAGCAGATATGTGGTCAGCAGGATGGACATCAGGAATGTACTCAAAAGATATGTTTATTCTTACATGCTTACCGACATGGGGACTTAATTTCTGTATTAAACCAGGAATTCCGGATGATGAAATGGACAAGGCAGCTAACACATGGGGATACATGCAGGCACCAATTCCTTATCAGAATGGTGGTACATGGTATGGAATGTACTCAAAATCTAAAAATAAAGATGCAGCATGGGCATGGATTAAAACTATGACATCTAATGTAGATTATCTTGTAAATGGACTTGCTGATACATGGGGAGATTTCCCGGGATATATTCCGGCAATCGAAAAATGTATCGAAGAAGGACATACAGATATTGTAACTGGCGATCAGCAGTATTTCGTAGACTTCTATGAAACAGCGAAAGAAGTTAAAGGTGATCCAATGACAAAATATGACCGTCAGGCTTGGACAAGTGCAGGCGCACAGATGGATCTTATTGCGACAGGACAGATTACACCGGAAGAGGCAGTACAAGGATTCAAAGAAGATATGAAGAATATTTATCCGGAAATCGAAATTGATTAGTCCATAAAATGAGTATGGATATCAGATAAAGGAAGCTGCTTCAGTGAAGTACTCGGAGGAGTACCTTCCCTGGAGCAGCTTTTTAAATAGAAAAGGAGGGCTACAAAAAGTGGCTGCAGTAAGCGGAAAGCGGAAAAGAAACAAAATAAATAAAGATAATGCAGGATATTTTTTTATTGCACCATATTTTATCGTTTTTTTAACATTTACCTTATATCCAATTTTATATACATTTAAGTTAAGTTTTATGTCCTGGGATGGATTTGGGGAACAGCAGTTTATAGGATTGGCGAATTATCAGAGGTTACTTCAGGATCAAATGTTTATAAAATCTATCGGAAACACAATTTTTATTGCACTTTTAGCAATGATTCCACAGATGGTATTTGGTTTGGTGCTTGCGTTTTTACTGAATCAGAAGAAATTACGTGGAAGTAATTTCTTTAAAACAGTATTCTATTTTCCGAATCTTGTAACAGCTGTTTCACTTGGTGTACTTTTTAGCTTGTTATTCGATTGGAAAGCAGGTAGTGTGAATCAGGTTCTGATGACATTACATATTATTAAGGATCCGATTAACTGGAAGGGAAGCCCTTTACTGTCACAGCTCATTGTTGCATTGGTGTTATTTTGGCAGTATTTTGGATATTATACCATTATTTTTACAGCGGGTATTCGAGGAATTCCATATGAACTTTTTGAAGCTGCTGAAGTGGATGGAGCTTCAAAAGTACAGACATTTTTTAAGATCGTACTACCGCTTATGCGTCCAATCATGACATTTGCATTTGTTACATCAATTATTGGTGGTCTTCAGATTTTCGATTTACCGTATACTTTTGGTGGTGCAATGGGAGGAACAAAAGCTTCATTATTAACCATGGTAATGTATATGTATAATATCGCATTTACAAATTTAGATTATGGATATGGTGCAGCAATTTCATATGGATTATTTGTAATTATTATTGTATTTTCAATTATTTTCATGAAATATACAACAGGAAAGAAGGAGCAGTATTAAATGAGTATGCAAAGTAAAAAAGAAGGTCATGGTAAACTTTATCGCACCTTAACGTACATATTTTTAATTTTTCTTGCCATTATCAGTATAGTACCATTTTATAATATGATTATTGGATGTACTCATGATAATGCCGCTTTAGCAACCAGTTTTCAGATGATTCCGGGAAAACATTTGCTCGATAATTATCATCGGCTTCAAGATAATGTAAATATTTGGAGAGGTCTTGCAAACAGTGTTGTTATCTCCGTGATATATACGGCAATTTCTACTTATATTGGAGCACTTACCGCCTATGGTTTTGCAAAATACAAATTCAAAGGGAATAAAGTTTTATTCTGGATCGTCCTTGCAACAATGATGCTTCCTGGACAGCTCGGAATTATTGGTTACTTCCAGGAAATGAATAATTTGAGATTGTTAGATAATTACATTGCTATTTTAATGCCGAGTTTTGCCACACCAGTTATGGTATATTGGATTCGCCAGTATATTGATGCATATGTTCCAAATGAATTGCTTGAAAGTGCACGTATTGATGGTTGCAATGAGTTTAAAATATTTAATAAAATTATTTTCCCAGTAATTATTCCGGGAGTAGCTACGCAGGCTATTTTTACATTTGTTGGTTGTTGGAACTCTTATGTACAGCCATCTATATTGCTGTTCTCACAAGAAAAGTTTACATTACCGATTCTGGTACAGCAGATGCAGGGAGTATACAAAACAGATTATGGAGTAGTATATCTTGGCGTTACACTTTCAGTAGTGCCGATATTGCTTTTGTTTATGTTCTGCTCAAAGAAAATTTTGGAAAGTTCAATGTCAGGTGCAGTAAAGGGATAGGATATGGAATATAATTTTGATGAAATCATTGACAGACGCCATACAAACAGTGCAAAATTTGATGAAATGGATGCATTATTTGGAAGTGATGTCATGCATCTTGGTGTGGCAGATATGGATTATCGTTCCCCGGAACCTATTTTAAATGCGATGCAGAAAATTGTAAAAAAAGGTGTATTTGGGTATACGATTTTACCGGACAATTATCAAGATTTGGTATGTCAGTGGATGCTACGCAGATATCATGAAAAAATAGATCCAGAATGGGTTGTTTTTTCACCGCGGATCAATATGGCTCTGAATATGGTGGTAGAGACATTTACCAATCCTGGAGATGGAATCGTACTGCATACACCGGCATACACTGCCTTGCAAAATGCAATTGAAAAATATGATCGGAAGATGATTGAAAGCTCATTAGTATTAGAAAATGGAAGATATCGAATGGATTTTAAACAGTTAAGAGAAGCATTGGACGATAATCTGAAAAAAGGAATCCATACAAGTCTTATGTTGCTGTGCAATCCACATAATCCAACCGGGCGTGTATGGAACAAAGGAGAGCTTGATGAAATTGCATCAATCTGTAAGGATTATAATTTAATGTTGGTAGCTGATGAGATTCATGCAGATTTTTTAAAGAAAGGCAAAGAATTTGTTTCTACGTTAAAGATAAGAACAGAATTGAAAGAACGATTGATCGTATGCAATTCGATTACAAAAACCTTTAATGTACCGGGAGTAATTTTATCGAATATGATTATTCCGGATACAAGAATCCGCGAAAAAGTAAAAGAAACAATTGACCGGTGGGGGCTTCATAATCCGAATATTTTTGCTGCGGGCATTATGGAAGCAGCTTATACAGAATGCGATGACTGGCTGGAACAGGTAAACATTTATCTGGAAGGAAATTATAATTTTCTTGCTAAGTATTTGCAAAAACATATGCCAGAATTTGAAGTAATTCCTTCAGAAGGGACGTACATGGCATGGATTAAAACGAGTAAATTAGGAATCAGTCCAAAAGCTTTAGAGCAATTCTTCATTGAAAAAGCTAAAGTATCAGTATATATGGGTGATCGGTATGGAAAGCATACAGAGGAATTTATTCGTGTGAATATTGCAACTTCCAGAGAGTATCTGGAGAAAGCTTTGCACAGAGTGAAAGCTCATTATGATGAAATTGTGCAAGGAAGATAATGTTTTGGTATGGAGAAGAAAATGAATATAGAATTTTTGGAGAATTTATTAAATCAGATTTCCGTATCTGGAAGTGAAGAAAACGGGCAGCGTGTTTTAAGAGAATATATGGAACAATACGCAGATGAAATAAGAACCGATGAAATAGGAGATGTGATTTGTGTATTAAATCCGGAAAGCCCTGTCAGAATCATGCTTTCTGCACATGCAGATGAGATTGGCCTTGTAGTAACAAGAATTACAGAAGAAGGAAGAATTCAGGCAATTGAACGCGGTGGAATAATGACACATAATTATCCGGGTCAGAAAGTCCAAATCTGCACAAAGAAAGGCATCGTGTACGGTGTTGTAGAATGTAGCAGAGAATTATTGAAAAAGGAAACGGTAAAAGTAGCAGACTTATTGATAGACATTGGCGCAGTATCAAAGGAAGATGCGCTACAGCATGTCTCTTTAGGAGACACAGTTGTACTGGATTCTGGAATCAGAAAGTTGTTACATAATCGAATAACAGCGAGAGCAATGGATGACAGAATTGGGGTATTTGTTATCATGGAGGCTTTTAAACGTGCAAGAGAAAAAGGCTGTAGCGCAGGTGTTTATGCTGCTGCCACAGTGGGGGAAGAAACAACGAAAAATGGTGCATTTTGGTGTAGTGCGCAGATTGATCCGGCATTTGCAGTAGTTGTTGATGTTACAAATTGTACAGACTATAGTAGATTCCCAAATGCAGCCGTTTCAGGAGATATTGTTCTGGGAAATGGTCCAGCACTTTGTAATAGTCCAATAGCAACTAAACAGCTTAATGAAAAGATGGTGGAATGTGCTCAAAGAGCAGGTATTGGTATTCAGAGAGAAGCGGCAAGTTCAAGAAGTTTTACAGATGCGGATCAAATTCATTTTTCTAATAAAGGTGTTCCAGTGGTTTTTACAGGGATACCACTTCGGAATATGCATAATCCAGGTGAGGTTGCGGATATGAAGGATGTAGAAGGATGTATAGAACTTATCGCAGAGTTTTTATGCAGTTTTAAGTAGAAGGAAAGCCTTTGCTTTGCAGAGTAGATTTGCAGAGAGAAGGCTTTTTGTAGTATATTTGAAGAAAAAGTAAATTTTGCATAAGGAGAATGACAAATGATCAACCGAGAAGATATGCTGGAATTGACGCGGCGGATGACGCTTGCGAGAACATCATTTACAAGAATTGCAGGCTGCTATGTAGATGCAGACGGAGATTTTGACGGAAGCTTTAACATCAACTTCCTCAAACTCTCTCCGTCAGAAAAAACAAAAAATCTCGCAATCGCCAAAACGATTCCATTTGCAGAAACAAACACAAAACTGAAAAAATACGAGATCCAACCGGAAAATCAGAAAACCGGAAGTATGTGGCAGCTTTTGATGGCGCTCAGAGACTGTGAACTCAAAAACGATGCCCTGATGGATACTCTTTATGATATCATCATGGAAAACATCCGGATCACCACCCCTTATGCGATCTATGTTTTCCATGATAACTACGATATCCCAGCCAAAGCCACCGACAAAGAACGCCTCGGAGAATCCGAAGAGATGTTCCCTTACCTCATCTGCGCCATCTGTCCCCTTGTCGGCGAATACGAACCCGGATCCCCAACATCCGGCTTCCTCTTCCCCGCCTTTACTGACCGCAGCGGTGACCTGAACCACATAAATATCTATGGCATAACTGAAAAGAAACGTGAAGAACTTGGTAGACTTATATCTTTATAATAATGTGTTGTTGGAAATATTTTAAAGATACAAATTTTTAAAAACTAAAACAAATCATTATACTCAAATTTATTTATCCGTTTTTTCGTCCCCCTCCAACACCTTAAAACCTACCTTATTCATCCATCAGCAAGCTCCGGAACTCCGTAAAGAAACGTCCCTGCTCTTCTTTGGTCATCTTCACCAGCATCTCCAGGCTTTCCATACTGATCCGCCCGGCTGAGAACAGCAGTTCCGTATAATCCCATTTTGTATATCCATACTCTTTTTCCCAGTCGCAGATTTTCTTCATTCCATAATAATAGCAGGTGAAATATCCCGGCGCATTCTGGTGTGCCTGTACCTGGGCGCGGGCAGTTACGCGGTCAAAGCCAAGCTCTTCTTCGTAGATTTTTACAGCATCTTCCAGTGTCGCTCCAAAATAATACAGCTGCAGATCAACCAGGATACGGACAGAGGCATGATGACGGCGGAATGCAACGAACAGAGGGAAGAACGGGTCTTCCGCAAAGATAAAGGTAAATGCGCGTTCAGTCCGAATACAGGTTCCTTCTTCCAGAGGTACACTTTTTGCTCCTATTTTTACAGTTTCCGGTGTTGGATCGATCGCTGCACGGATAAACTGGACATGGTGTCCCGGATAAGTTTCGTGCATGGTATTCATCTTGATCCAGCCATCGGTAATGTTCTGATAATTATACTGATTCAGGAACATCTGGCCGCGGAGCGGTTTGACACGGAAATCACCACCCTCATAACCGCCCCAAGGGTAAGAATCCTTATAGCAAGGCGGAAGAGGAACGCACAGACAGGTTTCATCTTCCGGAAGACGTACATATTCATGAGCGACAGCACGGGTACGTTTCAGATAATTTCTGGCACGTGTATACATTTCCTCGGCACTGTCACAAGGACCGGCATAGCGGAAAAGCACATCGCTGACTTCTTTCATTGTCTTCGGAGTTCCTTCCGGAAGCTCTAATTTGGAGGCAATTTCGAATACTTCAGCACGGGTCTTTTCAATTTCTTCTTTATGCCATGCAAGCAGTTCGTCGAGAGATACACCAAGACGGTTTTTCAGAAGGCTGCGGTAAGCTTCCGGATCCATCTTGATGGTCTTTGAGAGATCATCCTTTAACAATTCTTCAGAGTCAGACTGGCAGTCTGAACCGAGTAAATCTGCCATTTCCTGAAGCTGATCGATAAAAATCCGGAAGGACTGTGATAAAGACGCAATCTGTTCTTCTGTGAAATCCGGGAAATATTCATTTAACAGTTTCTGGTCGCGCTGCATATCCAGCCTTGCGAGGGCAAAGGCAGAAGAAAGGGAAGCTTCATTTTCTCCGTATTGTGTGTGGATCAGATTAAGGATCAAATCCTGATTTTCATGGAATGCCTGTAATTTTCTGGTCAGGAGATCGAGACGTACTTCATTAGAACGCCTGTCACAGCGAGCAATTTCCTGAAGATAATAGACAAAATCCAGGAGAGGTGCTTCCGGATTGTGTTCTTTTTCTTCGATAGTAAATTTAAGAGAATCCAGGAAGTCATTCAGATGATGCTTCACCAGACGATAGACATTGTCCGGTGTATCCAGGTTTTCAACCTGTGTTTTTAAATCGTTCCATTTTTCGCGGACCGACCTGATCTTTTCGGGAGTCGGGAGAAAAAGGATATTTTCAAAAGAACGGTGGCTTTCGAGTTGGTCATGCAAAATGGCAAGTTCTCTGTCAAGTTCGCGGTAAGTATTGGTTAAGTCAGTATTTTTCATGAGTAAATGGCACTCTCCTTTTTTAGAAATTTGTTTTGATTGTATCTTACCGCAGAAAATGTCAAATGAAAAGCAGGACAGATAAAAAGATTCGCGTGTCGACTTATGCCCCTTTCTGTGATATGATAATCAAGAGATTATTATGAGCAGAAAGGGGCATTTTTTCGATGGCAGCAACATCTGAAAATAAGCCAAAACAATATATATCTGTCGGGATCCTGGCGCATGTGGATGCTGGAAAGACGACGCTTTCGGAAGGAATCCTTTATCTTACCGGTCAGATCAGGAAGCTTGGAAGAGTTGACCATGGAGATGCGTTTCTGGACACATATACGCTGGAGAGAAGCCGGGGGATTACCATTTTTTCCAAGCAGGCGAATTTTGTGCTTGGAGACAAGCAGGTGACTCTTCTTGATACACCGGGGCATGTGGACTTTTCAGCAGAAATGGAGCGTACCTTGCAGGTTCTTGATTATGCAATCCTGGTTGTCAGCGGAGCGGACGGTGTGCAGGGACATACACGAACCTTGTGGAATCTTCTTGCAAGGTATCAGGTTCCGACCTTTATTTTTATAAATAAGATGGATCAGGACGGTACGGACAGACAGGACAGACTTATTGAATTAAAGCGGAAGCTCAGCGGAGAGTGTGTGGATTTTACAGAAGCGGGTGAAGAATTTCTGGAAGAGCTGTCTATGTGCGACGAGACGGTAATGGAAAGCTATCTGGAAAATGGAGAGATCACGGCGAGCCAGATTCAGACGCTGATCCGGGAACGAAAGGTATTTCCATGCTATTTCGGTTCAGCACTGAAGCTGGAAGGTGTGCAGGAATTACTGGACGGACTGGAAAAATACATGGACGGACCGGTAAGAGGGACGCATGCTGAAGAAGCATTTGGAGCGAAGGTATATAAGATATCCAGAGATTCACAGGGCAGCCGTCTGACACATGTGAAGATCACAAACGGAGTACTGAAGGTTAAAGAAATCCTGGAATATATGGCAGAGGAAGAACCTATGCAGGAGAAAGTTAACCAGATCCGGATTTATTCCGGGGACAAGTACGAGATGGTGCAGGAAGCAGAAAAAGGCTGTATCTGTGCTGTGACAGGACTTACCCGGACTTATCCGGGACAGGGGCTTGGGATGCAGCAAGGTTCTTCGGCACCGATACTGGAGCCGGTTCTGAATTACCGGGTGGAGCTGCCGGAAGGCTGTGATGTACACCGGATGCTGCAGAATTTCAGACAACTGGAGGAAGAAGATCCGATGCTCCGTGTAGTCTGGAATGAAGAGGCAGGAGAGATCCAGGTCCAGCTGATGGGCGAAGTGCAGACGGAGATTCTGCAAAGCCTTGTAAAAGAACGGTTTGACGTGGATATTTCCTTTGGAAGCGGGAATATTGTTTACAAAGAAACGATTAAAAATACAGTTGAAGGAGTAGGGCATTTTGAGCCGCTGCGTCATTATGCGGAAGTGCATCTGATACTGGAACCGGGAGAGCCGGGAAGTGGAATCTCGATCGATACGATCTGCAGTGAGGATGTGCTGGACAAGAACTGGCAGCGACTGATCCTGACGCATGTGCTGGAAAGAGAGCATCGGGGCGTTCTGACGGGATCGGTGCTTACTGATGTGAAGATCACACTTGCCAGTGGACGTGCACATCTGAAGCATACAGAGGGCGGAGATTTTCGCCAGGCTGTGTACCGCGCAATCCGCCAGGGACTGATGCAGGCAGAGAATGTACTGCTTGAACCGTATTATGCATTTCGTCTGGAAATTCCGTCAGAGATGACAGGCCGTGCACTTACGGATATTCAGCGGATGAATGGAGAATTTGACGGACCGGAGACGGAAGATGATATGGCTGTGGTCACCGGAAGTGCACCGGTGTCTGAAATGCAGGATTATCAGAGAGAAGTAACCACATACAGCAGAGGAAGAGGGAAACTGTTCTGTACGCTGAAGGGATATTTTCCATGCCATAACCAGGACGAGGTTGTAGAGGCGATTGGTTACGATCCGGAGCGGGATGTGGAGAATCCGACGGGCTCTGTATTCTGTGCTCATGGAGCGGGATATAATGTACCGTGGCAGGAAGTGCCGGAACATATGCATATTGAGGCACAGCTTCCGAAGATCCTGGAAGAGCGGAAAAGGCTGGCAGGAGAGACAGAAAAAAGTCTGGATGAGACTGTACCGGTAAATTTACGCAAGGAGAAAAGCGGATCAGCTGAAGCAGCAGCCAGAGGCGGCAGGCATTATGCGCGTAATGCCAGAGAAGACAGGGAACTGGAAGAGATTTTTATCCGGACTTACGGACGGGTAGAGCGAAAAGCCGATCGTCTTCCAAAGACTGTGACTGTAGGGAAAACGCCAAAAGCAAAGAAAGATGAAGAAGGCGTACAGGAATATTTGCTGGTAGATGGTTATAATGTTATTTTCGCATGGGATGATCTGAAAGAACTGGCAAAAGAGAATATTGAAGCAGCAAGAAATAAACTGATGGATGTGCTTTGCAATTATCAGGGGTTCAAGAACTATCCTCTGATCCTGGTATTTGATGCCTACAAGGTTGAAGGCGAAGCAATGGAAATCTTCAAATACCACAACATTCATGTTGTGTATACAAAAGAAGCTGAGACGGCGGATATGTACATTGAAAAGGTAGTACATGAAGTCGGAAGAAAGTATCATGTGACGGTAGTTACATCAGATGGTGTGGAACAGGTGATCACACAGGGGCAGGGAGGTACGATCATATCTTCCCGGGAGTTCCTGGAAGAGGTGAAGATCGTGAACCGGCAGATTCAGGAAGAATGGGAACTGCACAAAGAGAGTGCGAAAAATTATCTGTTCGATCATATGGACAGAGAGCTTGCCGGTCATATGGAAGAGGTCCGCATGGGCCGGAAAGAATTGGGTGAGAGAGCAAATGATCAATAAAGAGGAATTTCTGAAAACCTGTAATCTGACAGAGGATGACCTTACGGCTGCCCGGATTTCCTGGGAGGAGCTGACAGAGATCTATGAAGATTATATGTCAAAAACGAAATTGTTCCGTCATCTGGGAAAAGAATTTGTAGATGAATATATTTATGATATTGAGCGGGCAGGGATCCATTCCTACCGTTACAGAACCAAGAATCCAATGCACCTTCTGGAAAAGATCATCCGAAAGCGGAAAGAAAATTATGCAAAATTTGAACATATCAACAAATCGAATTACCACAAATACATCACAGATTTGATTGGTATCAGGGTTTTCTTCCTTTACCGGGAGGACTGGATCCATTTTCATAAGTTCATCACTTCGATGTTTGAAAATGATCCGAACAATTATGTAGAGGACAGGCTGCGGGATTTTGATGAGGATCCGGAGCACTGCTATATCGCAGAACGTCCAAAAGTATACAAGCGTTCCGGGGATACGAGGATTTATGACAGTACGCAGATTGAAGTGCGGACAGGTGGGTATTACCGTTCACTGCATTATATCATCAAGTATCACGGATACTATCTGGAAATCCAGGGCAGAACGCTTTTTGAAGAAGGATGGAGCGAGATTGACCATGATATTGTGTATCCGTATTACAAGGATGATGAGATGCTGACGGAGTTTTCCGGACTGCTGAACAGGCTTTCGGGAATGGCAGATGAGATGAGTTCGTATTTCAGAAAGATGAAAGAACTCAGAGAAGAAGAACCGGATAAAAAATAAAGGATCTCTTATAAAAAATTAAAAATATCATATCACGTTATGGGTGGTATCTTTTTGTGAACTATGTGCGGAAAGGTACATTCTTTTTTGATATTAAATGATTGGAAATTTGTTTATAATAATGAGAGCGTAAGGATAAAAAGAAAATACTTGCGTATAATTAGCCTAGATTATTCACGGCTATGCCGTGTGAAGTGCGTGTGAAAAAACTCTTGTTTTTTCACACGCACTTTCTTTTTTTGACTTTTTTCAAAATCATCTGATATTTTCTGCTTTTCAAAATGAGATTGGCGAAAATGCATAAAAATAAAACTATAAAATTGTTAAAAACGGCCAACAAGCACAAAACATGTCCAAATTTGACAGTGAGAAAGGTTTAAAATGACAGAACGAGATTTAAAATTCAAGATAGAATCATATTGCAAAAGAAAAAGAAACGTTAAAACAAAGAAAAATAGTAAAAAAGTGAAAGGAGAAGCGTATGAAAACGCAATGTCATACCCTTCAGATGCGGAAGCGATCTATTATTCCGGAGAAAGTGCATCCCATTGCAGGCGGCTTGCAAAAGAGGCAGATGTGGTTGTGATTGTAGCGGGAAATGATTATCTGGATGAAGGAGAATGTGTGGCAAATGAATCAGCAGATGTGACGGTTCAGAATGAGGGCGGCGACAGGACAGACTGCCTGGGATTAAAAGAGGAACAGCTGAGAATTATTGATGCAGTTGGAAAAGTCCGGCAGGATGCAGTGGTGGTTCTGGTTGGCGGAAGCATGATCCTGATGGATGAGTGGGGAGATCGGGTCGGAGCGATATTGATGGCGTACTATCCGGGAATGGAAGGTGGAAAGGCAGTCGCAGATGTATTATTCGGGAAAACGAATCCGGGTGGAAAACTTCCATTTGTGATTCCGAAGAAAAAAAGAAGATCTGCCGGAGATTGACTGGGATGCAGAAGAGTTCCGATACGATTACTATCACGGATATACACTCCTGAATAAAAGCCATGTGAAGCCTCTTTACCCGTTTGGATATGGACTTTCTTATACGACGTTTACGCTTGTCGGCATGAAGGCATGGAGAGATGAAGAAAATCTGTATGCGTCTGTGATCGCGAAAAATACAGGGAAGCGGGAAGGCAGCGAAGTGGTACAGATGTATGTGGGAGCAGCTGATTCCAAAGTAGAAAGACCGGAGTATGTGCTCAAGGATTTTCAGAAAATACGGCTGGATGCCGGAGAAGAAAAAGAAGTGAAACTGGTTTGCCCGATTCGGGAGATGGCATATTTTGATGAGGGGAGAAATGAATTTGTAGCGGAATTTTCAATTCCGTATGAAGTGTATGTGGGAACGAGCAGTTTGAGAGAAAATCTGTGGGTAAGGAAAGTTTGAAAAGTAGGAAGTAAAGTGGGAAGTGAGCGTTGCTTACTTCCCACTTTTGCCGTACAATTGAAGAAAAAACTTGGAAAGGAAGAAAACCATGCGATTTCTTCATTTATCAGACCTGCACCTCGGCAAGCGTGTGAATGAATTTTCCATGCTGGAGGATCAGGCATATATTTTAAAAGAGATACTGAACATTATCGATGAGCAGAAGGTGGAAGCGGTTCTGATTGCGGGCGACATTTACGACAAGGTGATTCCGTCCACAGAGGCGGTGAGGCTTCTGGATGATTTCCTGACAAGGATCGCCGCGAGGGAGCTGCCGGTGTTTCTGATCAGTGGAAACCATGATTCTGCAGAAAGAATTGCTTTCGGTTCAAGACTGATGAGCAGCAGACAGATCTATCTTTCACCGGTATTTGAGTCGGATGTAGAACCGGTAACGATAAGTGACCGATACGGTGAGATCAATATTTACATGCTTCCATTTGTGAAGCCGTCTTTGGTAAAAAGAGTGTATCCGGAGGAAGAAATCATCACCTATCAGGATGCTGTAAATGCGGCAGTGCAGCATATGCAGATCGACACAGACAAACGAAATATCCTGCTTGCGCATCAGTTCGTGACCGGTGCGGCAAGATGTGATTCAGAAGAACTGTCTGTAGGCGGTGTGGATGATGTGGACGCATCTGTCTTTGACGGATTTGATTATGTGGCGCTTGGACATCTCCATGGCCCGCAGAAGATCGGGAAAGAGACAGTGCGGTATTCGGGGACGCCGCTCAAATATTCTTTTTCTGAAACCAATCACAAAAAAGCAGCAGTCATCGTTGATGTAGAAGAAAAAGGCAAAATAAATATTCAGCAGATTCCATTTTTGCCGAAACATGATATGCGGGAAGTCAGAGGCACGTATATGGAAGTGACTGCGCTGGATTTTTACAAGGATATGAACACGGACGATTATTTTCACATTACGCTGACTGATGAAGAGGATATCCCGGATGCGATCGGAAAGCTACGATGCATTTATCCGAATATCATGAAGCTGTCTTATGACAATCTGCGGACGAGAGCGGCAGGGACAGTGAGAGGAACGGCGGAAGTAGAGGAGAAATCCCCGATGGAGCTTTTAAGAGAGTTCTATGAGCTTCAGAACAACCAGCCCATGACGGATGAACAGGAAGAGATTGCCAGAGGAATGATGGAAGAAATATGGGAGGATGAGAGATGAGACCGATAAAACTTACGATTTCTGCATTCGGACCGTATGCAAAAGAGACAGAGATCATTCTGGATGAACTTGGTGAGCGGGGGCTTTATCTGATAACCGGCGATACCGGTGCCGGAAAGACCACAATTTTTGATGCAATCGCATTTGCACTTTACGGGGAAGCGAGTGGAAATGAAAGAGAGCCGGGGATGCTTCGGAGTAAATATGCGGATCCGAAGACGCCGACCTTTGTGGAATTGGAGTTCTTCTATCAGGGGCAGAACTACCATATCCGGAGAAATCCGGAGTACATGCGTCCAAAGGACAGGGGCGAGGGCATGACGCTGCAAAGAGCGGATGCGGTACTGGAATTTCCGGATGACAGGCTTCCGGTCACAAAGGCAAAAGAGGTCACGAAAGCAGTGACAGAACTGATCGGGCTCGACCGCGGACAATTTACTCAGATTGCAATGCTGGCGCAGGGAGATTTTATGAAGCTTCTGTTTTCAAAAACTGAGGAGCGGAGCAAAATTTTCCGGGAAATTTTCCATACCAGACCGTATCTTGCATTTCAGGAGAAAATGAAAAATGCAAGTGGCAGATTGCAGGAACAGTACGAGGATGTCAGCAAAAGCATTTTGCAGTACATGAAGGATATCAGCTGTGATGAGGATGACGTGCTTGCTGCGGATGTGAAAAAGATTCGTGAGAGCAAAGCGGTGGTTCATGCGGACAAGGTTCTGGAACTTTTGGAAACTCTGACAAATCAGGATGCAGATTCGGTGAAAGAAAAGAAGAAGAATTTAACGAAGATCGAGAAAGATCTGGAAGAGCTGAACCAGAGAATCGGAAAGGCAGAGGCAGTGATCCGTGCCAAAAAGGAACTGGAAAAAGCGGAGCAGACGATAGCAGAGAAGACACCAACGCTGGAAGAACTGGAAATGGCACTGAAGAAAGAACAGGAAAAAGTGCCGGAAAGAGAGCAGTTAACAGAAGAGATCGGAAAGAGGCAGGAAAAGCTTGCAGAGTATGACGAATTAAAAAAACTTCAGAAGCAGATTAAAGAGCTTGAAAAACAGATTGAGATATTAAAGGGCCGGGAAAGCCGGTATCAGGAAAAGAAAGCGCAGATGCAGGCGCAGCTGGAACAGAAAAGGAATTTACTGGAACAGCTGAAGGATGCGGAAATTAAAGTTCTGAAAGTTACAGCAGAACAAAAAGAGGTTTCAGTAAGAAAAGAAACGGCAGAAGACATTCTTATTCAATATAAAAGATACCAAAGACAGAAGAAAAGTGTGGAAGAGGCGCAGAAAGCATACCTTGTCATGCAGGAGGAATGTACAGAGCGAAAGACACAGCTTGCCTGGATGGAGAGGGCATTTCTGGATGAGCAGGCGGGGATTCTTGCAAAGGTTCTGAAAACGGGAGAGCCGTGTCCGGTGTGCGGATCGGTCCACCATCCATGTCCGGCACAGATGACTGAGGGTGCACCGGAAAAAGAAGAGCTTGAAAAATACCGGAAAGAGACTGCCGATGTGGAGAAAAAGACGAATGATGCAAGCTTTAAGGCAAATGAAAAGCTGGTCCAGTTAAAAGCGCTGGAAGAAGAAATCCAAAAGAGTGTGAAAAGTTTTGACAGCAGCATACAGGAAGAAGAGATTGAAAAATCGCTGGCGTTGATCGGTCAACAGATGGATGCCCTCGAAAAGTCAGAAAAGGAATTACAGAAAAAGCTGGAAGTAGCTAAAGAAGCAGTGGCAGAAAAGCAGAAGCTGGAAGCTGAGATCCCGGAACTGGAGCAGATGCAGAAAAAGCTTCAGGAGGAAGAACAGGAGCGAAAGGATCAGCTCCTTGTGTCTGAGAGAGATAAAGCAAATGCAGAAGAGCAGGCTGTGAAGGTGCGTGGCAAACTGGAATTTCCGGAGAAAGCAGAAGCAGAACAGAAGATCAAAGAGCTGGATAAGCAGAAAAAAGAGATCGATAAGAATCTGAATGCTGCCCAGAAGGCATTCCAGGACTGCAGTCAGTCGGTAGAAGCGGCAAAGACGAAGAAGAAAACGCTGGAGAAGCAGATTGCAGGTAATAAAGAAACCGATATGGAAGAGCTTGTGCAGGCACGACAGGAAGTATCAGGTGCGAAAAAAGAGCTTCAAAAACAGATGGAAGAGATCAGGATCCGTTATGAGAACAATCTGAAAATCAGGAATGCGATTGACAAGCAGAGTGCGAAACTTCTTGAGCTTGAGCGGAACTGGACACAGGTGCGTGAAATTTCCGATACAGTAAATGGAAAGATCAAAGGCGGATCCAAAGAAAAGATCAAGTTTGAGACCTACATCCAGACCAATTATTTTGACCGGATCATTGCCCGTGCAAATACGCGGTTTATGGTGATGAGTGGAGGACAATATGAGCTGAAACGCCAGACTGATACGAATGACCGGAAGAGTCAGAGTGGTCTGGAACTGAACGTAATCGATCACTACAATGGTTCTGAGCGAAGCGTGAAGACGCTTTCCGGCGGGGAATCTTTTAAAGCTTCTCTTTCGCTGGCACTCGGACTTTCTGATGAGATCCAGGCATCGGCAGGCGGAATCCAGCTGGATACTATGTTTGTCGATGAAGGATTTGGTTCACTGGATGAAGAGTCACTGGAACAGGCGATGAAAGCACTGAATGGTCTTACGGAGGGCAACCGTCTGGTGGGAATCATTTCCCATGTACAGGAATTAAAAGCAAGGATTGAGAAACAGATTGTGGTGACAAAGGAAAAAGCAGGCGGAAGCAGAGTGGAACTTAAGATTGACTGATCTGTACCGGAGAAGAATTTCATGCTGAGATGAAGCGGAGCACCAATGGAGGTGGGGAAAATTCACCGAAACTGGAAGGAGAAGATGATTTTTATGAGCTGTTTTTTGCAGGACTGGAGCAGAAGGAAAATAAAAATCTAAATGAATAAAAATACTATGAAGAAATGGTTTTGACTTTCAGATATGCAACAAGTGTGTTAAGATAGGTACAGACTATTCATAAAATGTGCAAGAATATACAATTTGAAAAGAGCGAATATAAAAGGAAAAAGGAGTAAAAATCATGCCAGTTTTTGATTTTAAACACACACCAGATGAAAAAAAGACCCAGGAATGTACTTATACAACATTCCGCTCGAATGAGACAGAAGCGACAGCGGAGAAACCGATGCTGGTTCTGGATAACAGCAACCGGAAATGGAAGCATCATTCCTGTGGTGTTTTCACCAACCCGATTAAGAAGACATCCTTTGAATTTGATGAGGAAGATGGAATTGTAAGTGCGGACATTCTCCAGATCGATGCGAGATTTGTAAGCCTGATCAAATGGCTGGGCGAGAATCATATCAATGTCCGTCTTTCCGGTGAAAACCGTGCAGACGGCTATGCAGTATACAAGATCCGGGAGATCGCATTCGGTGGGGCAACCAAGCTTTCAGCTGAAGATGGTTTCCTGCAGTTCATGATCGAGCGTCTTTTCGCAAGCAGTGCACCGACAGAAGAAGCTGTGGATGAGGAAATGGAAGAAGACGGCGACAGCATGAAGCTGACAAGCCTGCAGAGTATCACCGATTTTATGAACTGTGCAGGAAGAACCCTTCCGGACAATATCCGTCTGTGGGCAAGAAGAAACCTTGCTGTTGCAAGATCACACGAAGTGTCACCGGAAGAAAGAAGACATGCGCAGAGAGCTCTTTCAATCATGATGAATATTCAGTGGAAGAGCAATTATTTTGAATCCATTGATCCGGATGAGGCAAGAAGAATCCTGGATGAAGAGCTTTACGGAATGGAACGTGTCAAACAGAGAATCATCGAAACAATCATCCAGATCAACAGAACGCACACTCTTCCAGCGTATGGAATTCTTCTGATCGGACCGGCCGGAACCGGTAAATCGCAGATCGCTTATGCAATTGCACGTATCCTGAAGCTTCCGTGGACAACTCTGGATATGAGTTCCATTAACGATCCGGAACAGCTTACAGGAAGTTCCCGTGTATACGCCAATGCGAAACCGGGAATTATTATGGAAGCATTTGCGGCAGCAGGAGAATCCAACCTGGTATTCATCATCAATGAGCTGGACAAAGCAGCATCCGGAAAAGGAAATGGGAATCCGGCGGATGTACTTTTGACACTCCTTGATAACCTTGGATTTACGGATAACTATATTGAGTGTAACGTTCCGACAGTTGGCGTATATCCGATTGCAACTGCCAATGAAAAAGATCAGATCAGTGCACCGATCATGTCACGTTTTGCAGTTATCGATATCCCGGATTATACACCGGAAGAGAAGAAGATCATCTTCTCCAGATTTGCACTTCCGAAGATCCTGAAGAGAATGAGCCTTCGTCAGGACGAGTGTACGGTGACAGATGAAGGTCTTGATGTGATAATTGAACTTTATTCCAATACATCAGGAATCCGTGATCTGGAGCAGGCAGCCGAACATATTGCGGCAAATGCACTGTACCAGATCGAGGTAAATCATGTAAAAGAAGTTGTGTTTGACGGAGAAGCAGTGAGAGCATTGCTTTCATAAGAAAATAAAAATATGAAAATGTAAATGATGATACCAGGGTCAAAAGATTTTATTTCTGTTAATATTTATAGATGCAGTAAAATTGCAGAAGGAGCCGGAAAAGAAAAATAGGGTACGGGTGACTTTGCACTATGGAGATGAGATCCAGTCAATTGTGGAAGCTATTGCTGACACAATTGACGGTTTCGGGAGCTCATCGGAATGCCCAGTGCAACGGAACCCGTACCCTATTTTTCTTTTCCGGAGGTGCTTATCATTCTACCCCTGTCTATAATAACTCAGGAAATCAGAAATTTTTCCCACAGCTTCTTTCAGAACTTCAATTCGTGGCAGATATACTACCCGGAAATGATCCGGTTGTTTCCAGTTAAATCCACTTCCCTGTACGATCAGGATCTTCTTATCCTGCAGCAGATCCAGTGCAAATTTTTCATCATTTACAATGTTGAACTTCTTTACATCGATCTTCGGGAACATATAAAATGCAGCCTGCGGTTTGACGGCAGTGATTCCCGGAATGTCAGTCAGTGCCTTGTAAATATATTCGCGCTGTTCGTAAATACGTCCGCCCGGAACGAGGTAGTCGTTGACGCTCTGATTGCCCCAGAGAGCGGTCTGAACGACAGACTGTGCCGGAACATTGGAGCAGAGACGCATATTGGAAAGCATCTTGATTCCTTCGATATAATCTTTTGCGATTGCTTTATTTCCGCTGAGAACCATCCAGCCAATACGGAATCCGGCGATCATATGGGATTTGGAAAGACCGCTGAAGGTGACGCAGAACAGATCCGGTGCCAGTGAAGCAATGGAAATATGTTCTTTTCCGTCCATAACAAGGCGGTCATAAATTTCATCTGAGAAAATGATCAGGTGATGTTCCCTTGCGAGATCAACAATCTTCTGCAGCACCTCTTTCGGATAAAGTGCTCCGGTCGGGTTGTTCGGATTGATGATTACAAGAGCTTTGGTACGGTCTGTGATCTTACGGCGCATATCTTCGATGTCCGGATACCAGTCAGACTGTTCATCGCAGATATAGTGAACAGCCTTTCCGCCGGCAAGTGTGGCACAGGCAGTCCACAGAGGATAATCCGGAGACGGGATCAGGATTTCATCTCCGTTGTCAAGAAGAGCTGACATACACAGGTTGATCAGTTCGCTGACACCATTTCCGGTATAAATGTCATTGATCGTGACATTCGGCAGCTTTTTGATCTGGGAATACTGCATGATTGCCTTCCGTGCAGAGAAAAGTCCCTGAGAAGGAGAGTATCCTTCGCAGTCGGAAAGCTGCTGGCTCATATCATAGATGACTTCGTCCGGTGTGCGGAAACCAAATGGAGCCGGATTACCGATATTGAGCTTCAGTACGTGGGTACCGCGTTCTTCCATACGGGCAGCTTCTTCAACAACCGGTCCACGGACATCGTATAATACATTATCGAGTTTGGATGATTTTTTGAATATATGCATGGCAGAACTTCCTGCATTATCGTTATCATTTTTGTCGGTTATTGTCTTTTTCATCGGTGTAGTTCCCCTTTTTGAAGAGTTTGAAGTTCCGACAGAACCAGAAGTCTTAGTGGTAGACGGAGCTTTTGGGGCAACGGAGTTGTTTTCCCGAGCAGTAAAGTTTTCCTGACTGTCACCGAGCAGCCAATCGGCATCTACGTGAAGCGTATCTGCCAGAAAATGGAGGATATCATTTCTCGGAACAGTTTTTCCGCTCACGTACTGGCTTACATGGCTTTTACCTAATTTTACATTATTTTCTGCGGCGATATGAACCAGATCAATCTGTTTCAGGTTCTGTGCATACATCGCCTCTTTAAGTCTATCTGAGAAAGTTGTCATTTGAGAATCTCCTTTCAAACTAAAAAGTTCAATTTAAAAATAAAACAGTGAAGTTCAAAACTTAAATTGATTATAGCACTTCGAATGATTTGGTTCAATAACAAATATTATTTTTGGTTCAAAAAGTTTGATTCTAGCAACGGCACCCTGAAAAAAGGCGGTATCCCGCCAAAATTCAGATGCTCTGGTAACTTAGTTGACGAGTAGTTCATAAATAATGATAAATATTACGTTTCAGGACGATAAAAGTTCCGGTAACGCATAAAGTTAAAAGTTCAGCAATTGCAACCGAGCACCAGACTCCGTTGATCCCGAGAAGCAGTGGAAGTAGCAGAACCACTGCCATCTGGAAAACCAGTGTTCTGAGAAACGAGATCAGCGCAGAGAGCAGACCGTTGTTCAATGCGGTAAAAAATGCAGAGCCATAAATATTGAACCCGTTGATCAGGAACGCAAAGCTGTACAGACGGAACCCACTGCGTGTCAGTTCAAAAAGCCCCTGGTCATAACCGACAAACAATGTGGCGAGTGGTGTTGCGATGAGCTGCGCGATGATAAATAAGGAAACAGCCCAGGTTCCAATCAGCCGGATACTCTTGTGGAAAAGATTCTTTAGTTCATCCTGATTGTTGGCACCGTAGTGATAGCTGACGATCGGGGCACTTCCAATCGCATAACCAAAGAAGATCGAAACAAAGATAAAATTGACATACATGATCGTTCCGTAAGCTGCAACGCCGTCTTCACCGGCAAATTTCATGAGCTGCATATTATAAAGAGCATTTACAACAGAGCTGGAAAGATTGGTCATAAGCTCGGACGAGCCATTGGTACAGGTCTTTAATAAGATTCTGCCATGAAAATGTGTTTTTCCAAGCTTTAATAAGCTGGAATTTTTCCGCCCAAAGTAGAATAACGGGAAAAGCCCTCCGATAAACTCTCCGCATACAGTCGCAAACCCGGCACCTGGAAGTCCGAGGTGGAGTACAGCTACAAATAAAAAGTCGAGAACCATATTGGTCACACCGGCGATCACGATCACGCGAAGTCCCAGATGTGGCTTTTCGGCAGTTACAAAAAAGCTCTGAAATACATTCTGCAGCATAAAAGTAGGCAGCGAAATGCAAAGAATGCGTCCATATAAAATGCAGTTGTCAAGAAGAGTACCGCTTGCACCGAATAAAATGGCAACCGGTTTTACAAGGAACATACTCAGGATTGCGATAATGATTCCTCCGATAGCAGTGGTATAGACGAGCATGGAAAAATACTCATTGGCATTTTCGATCTTTCCTTCACCAAGCGTCTTTGCAACAATGGCACTACCGCCGGTTCCGATCATGAAGCCAAGAGCGCTGATGCCCATCAGGAAAGGCATGATCAGATTAACCGCTGCAAAAGCGCTTTTTCCAACAAAGTTGGAGACAAAAAGTCCGTCAACCACACTGTAAATGGATGTGAAGATCATCATTATAATAGAAGGAAACACAAATTGTAGAAGTTTTTTATAAGTAAAGTGTTCGGATAATTGAATTTTCATAGTTATAGATCCTCCTCAAGGTTAGAAAGCCTAGAACGTAAGGTCTGATTATATTTGGCATTCAGGCGCAGAAGCTGTTCACATTCTTCGGGACTGAAAGAAGCTAAAGTATCATTTTCGATCTGGATGAGAGGAAGCAGCTTTTCCTGAATAAGCTTCTTGCCGGAAGCTGTAAGATGGATATGCATACTTCGTCCTTTTCCGGGTGAGAGGGTAAGATAACCGTCGGTCTGCAGTTTTCGTATAGATGAATTAACCGTCTGCTTTGGCATGCAGGAAGCTTTGCAGATATCACGCTGCAGGCAGTTATCGCCTATTTCAAAAATTGTATAGAAGATGTCTAACGCACTGTCCGAAAGTTGAAGTTTTCGGGCAATCTCGTGATAGATGTCATTTGCTTCTTTATATATGTGATTGTATTCTTTTAAATATTTGCTGATAAGTACAGTAGAATCCGTGTTCATGGTTCACCTCATTTAAATAATTATGTAGATTTCGAAATCAGATGATAGTAAGTCTGAAATCGTACTCGGCATATTGTAGTCTGAATTCGGACTTATGTCAAGTGGATAATAAAAAGAAATAAGCTGTGCATAATGCATAAAATCTATAAATTTTTAAGGAAGGATTAAGGCTGTGTATGTATAATATCAAAAAAGAAAAAAAGGTATGTAATCATGTGATTTGTATACATTTACAATACAAGTATAGAGAAAATGAAAGTTGTATTGTCAGTTCATGAAAATTTTACACATAACGCACAAAAATCTAGTTTTCACTGAAAAAAAACGATCACTATAAGGACATAATGCACAAAATGAATAAAAACATTACATTTTTGGTGGATAAAATACACGTTTAAAATACAACTTTGAACAAAAACTTTCTTGTATTTTCTTGAAAAGCACAGACTCAAATAATATAATCAAATCATCAAGAAAACGGAGATGGAGGAGAAGATATGAAAAAAGTTTTCAAAAAAGTAACAGCAGCTACAATGGCAGCTACAATGGTAGTCGGACTTGCAGCATGTGGTGGTAGTGGAAGTGGATCTTCTGACAAGAGTGCTTCAAAATCAGGCAAGATCAAAATTGGTGTTTCTATTTGGTCTTCAACAGACGTACTTGGATCACAGTGTAAGAAGATCCTTGATGAAGCAGCAAAAGCTCTTGATGTCGAAGTACAGTATGTTGACCAGGGACATGTTTCTGAAAAAGTTACAGCATCTGTAGAACAGCTTGCAGCAGCAGGATGCCAGGGAATCATCATCTGTAACTCATCTGATACAGAAATGACATCTGCTATCAAGACATGTAATGACAACAAAGTTTATCTTGCACAGTTCTTCCGTGTAATCAGTGAAAAGAACAGCGCAGATATTTATCAGGTAGCTAAAGATTCTGATTACTACATCGGAGCTGTACATGAAGATGAACCGGCAAACGGTGCAGAACTTGTAAACATCCTTCTTGAAAAAGGAGATCGTAACATCGGTCTTATTGGCTGGGAGCAGGGAGATGCTACATGGCTTGGAAGATGGGAAGGTTACAAAGCAGGCGTTGAAAAATGGAATAAAGAAAACCCGAACGATAAGGCAACTCTTTCTGAACCACAGTATGCAGGTACAACTTCAGAAGGTGGATCAAAAGCAGCAGAAGCTTTAATGGCAGCAGATCCAGATCTTGATGCACTGATCCCAGCTGGTGGTGGTGGAGATCCACTTCAGGGAGCAATCGCAGCAGTTGAACGTGCAGGCAAGACAAGTGATATTGATATCGTTTCTACAGACTTCCTCCCAGACCTTGGAGAAAGACTTGAAAATGGATCTATGGCTGGTGAATCTGGCGGACATTACTGTGACCCGCTGATTTCCTTCATGATGGTTTACAATGCAATCAAAGGAAACTACAAAGACTTCGGTGGCAAATTCGAAGATGTTCCATTCCCATATCTGTATGTATCATCACCAGATGACTACAAAGCATATGAGAAATATTTCGTAGACCAGCTTCCATACACAGATGAAGAACTGGTTGATATGTCTAAACTCAGCATGGAAGACTTAAAGGCAACAGCTGCTAAGTTATCTATTGAAGATGCAGCATCACGTGCAGGTAACTAGGATAGACAAATAGTAACGACTATTAACTCAGAAAGGGTGACGTCGCAAAGGCGATGCCACCTTTTCTAAATCAGAAATGACAATTATGAAGAGGTAGATAATATGGGCACTAGTAAAAAACTTTCAGGGAAAGTGATGGGATATCTGATCTTAATCGGTCTGGTCGTACTTTCCTGGCTGATCTTTAAAATCTTGACACCACATAACTTCGGTTCCTTTTCCAATATGCTCAATTACTTTCAGGCGAGCCTGATTGCTACCGTAGGTGCAGTTGGTTTTTATTTTGTAATGGTAATGGGAATGTTCGATTTCTCAATTGGTGCAAACATCATGCTTTCCGCAATCGTTGGATGTGTATTTGCAACCAGATTCAACATGGGCTATTTGGGACTTATTATTGGATGCGTTCTTACAGGCGCAATCGTTGGAATACTGAACGGTATCTTCTATGTAAAGCTTCGTATTCCATCAATGATCGTAACAACCGGTCTGGCTCTTATTTATGAGTCAATCGCAAACTATATTGCAGGCGGTGTTGAGCAGACGCTTCCGGCAAATATTCGTGCATTTGGTCAGATGCCATGGGATATTATTCTTGCATTAGTGGCTTGTGTAGTAGCTTACATATTCTTAAACTATACTAAAATCGGAACTTATACCTATGCAATCGGAAGTGATGAATTCGTTGCAAAGAATATGGGTATTAACGTAAATAAATATAAAGTACTTGCATTTATCTTAAGTGGTGCGTTCCTTGGGGTTATGGCAATCCTGACAATCAGCTATGGTTCATCTATGGTAGCTGTTACCGGAATGGCATCTATGAGCCGAAACTTCGTTCCGACCATGGGATGTTTCTTCGGCCTTGCATTTAAGAAATACGGAATGCCGCTTCCGGCAATCATCATCGGTGAGTTCGTAATCAACATCATTTTCTTCGGTTTCATTGCTCTCGGAGCACCGACTGCAATTCAGGATGTTATCACAGGACTTGCACTGCTTATTATCATTACTGTGACAACAAAGGCTACTAAGGGCGAAATCGTCAAGTAATGAAGGGAGGAAGACAGCAATGAGTGAAGTAAGATTACAGGTAAAAAATCTTTGTAAAAACTTCGGTATTACAAAAGCAGTTCAGAATGTATCCTTCAATGTAAATAAAGGAGAGGTTCATGCACTGATCGGAGAAAATGGTTCTGGTAAATCAACTCTGACCAACATGCTGACCGGTATCTACAGCATTGGAAGCGGACAGTTCATTCTGGACGGAAAAGAAATCCATCCGAAGAATCAGGTAGAAGCAAATAATGAAGGTGTATCTATCATCGTACAGGAACTTGGAACTCTGTCAGGGCTTACAGTTGCAGAGAATATTTTCCTTGGACATGAGGATCAGTTCGTACATTTTGGAATTAAAAATACAAATGCTATGAACAGGAAAGCAACAGAGCTTTTAAAGAAATATGGTTTTGACAGAATCAAAGCAGCTGATATGATCGATCATTACAATTTTGAAGACCGTAAGCTGGTTGAGATTGTAAAGGCTACATACTTTGATCCGAAGATTGTTGTTATTGATGAGACAACAACTGCTCTTTCACAGGAAGGACGTGAAGAGCTTTACAAACATATGGAAAGAATCAAAAAGAGTGGAAATACAGTTATTTTCATTTCTCATGACCTTCCGGAAATTCTTGACAAGTCTGATACAATTACAATTCTTCGAGATGGTGTTTACATCGATACCGTTAAGAGTAAAGATGTAACAGAAGATGATCTGAAGAAGCTGATGGTAGGACGTGAAGTAACAGGTGATTATTATCGTGCAGATTATGGCGAAAAAGTATCTGACGAAGTTGTATTATCAGTAAAGAATGTTACTGTTCCTGGATTGATCGAAGATGTAACATTTGATCTTCATAAAGGTGAAATCCTTGGATTCGGTGGACTTTCAGAATCTGGTATGCATGAAATCGGAAAAGCTATTTTCGGTGCATCTTATGACCGTACAGGTAGCGTAACACTGGCAGATGGAACACAGATTAATGATATTCCGACTGCGATCAAACACAGCATTGCGTACACATCAAAAGACCGTGATAATGAATCTGTTGTTCTGAATCAGAGTATCGGAGACAATATCTGCCTCCCATCACTGGATGAACTGGCAGGAAAGTCACATCTTTTAAGTGATAAGAAGCGTAAAGAATTTGCAGACAAATATGCAAAACAGATGTCTGTAAAGATGGTAGATGTAAACCAGTTTGTATCAAATCTTTCAGGTGGTAACAAACAGAAAGTCGTTCTTGCAAGATGGATCGGAAAAGATTCTGACATTGTTGTACTGGACAGCCCGACACGTGGTATTGATATCAAAGTTAAACAGGATATTTACCAGTTAATGAATCAGATGAGAAAGAATGGAAAATCCATTATCATGATTTCGGAAGAGCTGATGGAGCTGATCGGTATGTGCGACCGTATCGTAATTATGAAAGATGGAAAAATCAGTGGTCAGCTGGATAGAGATAAGAACCTTGATGAAAACGGTCTTATTTCTATGATGGTATAAGGAGGCAGCTATGGGAAGTCAAGTAAGTGCAAAAACAAATGATAAAGAGCAGCAGCTGAAAAAGGCATCTAAAATGGCCTTAATTCGTTCGCTCCTGCCAATCGTAGGATTGGTTGTTATTTTCCTGTTATTCAATGTCCTGACAGATTTCCGTATGATGGGAAATATGTCACTGGTACTTTCACAGGTATATGTAACTATGATTGCAGCTATGGGTGTTTTCTTCATTATGACAATGGGAGGTCTGGATTTCTCTCAGGGATCTATCCTCGGTATTTCATCCATCGTTGTATGTATTCTTTCACAGAAAAGCATTCCACTCGCAATTATCGGTGGCATTGCATCTGGTGCGGCAATTGGAGCTCTGAATGGTTACTTCTATGTATTCCGTAAGATTAAATCCTTCATTGTTACAATTTGTACCATGTTCTTATTCCGTGGATTTATCAAATACTTTACAACAAATGCACCTGTTGCGGGTTCTGCAAAACTGATCAACTATGACAGTACAGGACTTAAGATTGCATGTACGGTAGTTATTTTGATTATTGGATTCATTGCATTCCGTTATACAAAGTTCGGAACTTATCTGAAAGCAATCGGAGCCGGTGAAAAAGCAGCAATGTTCTCTGGTATCCGTACAGATAAGATGAAATTCCTCATCTATGTACTTGCAGGTGCAATTACAGGATTTGCGGCATTTATCAATGTAATCAAAGTCGGATCGGTTACATCTTCAGGTGGTAACCAGCTGGAAACACAGATTCTGATCGCGCTGGTATTAGGTGGTATGCCGATTTCCGGTGGCGCAAAGGTTCGTTTTGAAAATATTGTTGTTGGATCTTTACTGTACATCGTACTGAACAGTGGACTGACAATGATGGGATTCACAACACAGATGATGCAGCTCATTCAGGGTGTTGTATTCCTGATCTTCGTGGCAGTATTCGCAGACAGAGAATCTATCCAGGTAATCAAATAATAATTTACATAGTGGGGAACTGACAGTTCTCGTTTACGAGAAGAATTTTCCGGATGTATACAGATCGAAAGTCAGGATTTGCAGTCCAAATAAGATTGCGGATCCTGATTTTTGGTCTATGTGGCAGAAATGGAGAGTTTATGCATAAGACAGAACAGGAAGGACTTAAATACCAAAAATTATATAATTGGGCACACACACTGATCACCAGTGGTGTGATTAAAAATATGGATAAATTTCCGTCAGAGGCAAGCCTTCAGAAGAAGTTTGGATATTCCAGGCAGACGGTAAGGACTGCATTGCGGCAACTGGAGGAAGAAGGTCTGATTACCCGTGTGAGGGGAAGCGGAACCTATGTTTCTTATGACAGCAGTGGAGTAAATGGAGAAAGACCACAAATAGGTCTTCTTTTGAGCTATTATTCTGATTATCTGTTTCCGCGGGTATACGACGGGATTGAAGCTTCACTGACAGAAAAAGGATATGGAATTGAGGTTGCGGTAACGAAGAACCGCCTGAATGATGAGGCGATTTATCTGGAAGGTCTGCTCAAAGGAAATGTCAGTGGTCTGATCATTGAAGGATCGAGATCGGCATTTCCAAATCCAAACATTCGTCTTTATAAAGAAATCAAAAGAAGAAATATTCCGACACTGTTTATCCACAATCATTATGAAAATATGCCATTTGACAGTGTAGAAATGTCGGATTCCAGATCAGCTTACGAGTTGACCAAGATTCTGATTGAGAACGGGCACCGAAGGATTGGCGGAATCTTCAAGTATGATGACAGGCAGGGGATTGAGCGGTACAAAGGATTTGTTCAGTGCCTGTCAGATTACGGCGTGAAATTTGATGATGACTGTATTCGTTGGTATTCGACGAAGGATATGGAGGAGAAACTGAGCAAAAAGGGACTGCTTAGGATGTACAGACGGATGAAGGATTGTACGGCGATGATGGTCTACAATGATGAGGTGGCGGATTATTACATGGAGTTCCTGGAAGAGAGAGGGCTGCATGTGCCGGAGGACATTTCGCTGGTATCTTTTGATGATGCAGAGCTTCAGGATTCGAGTACCAGTATCCAGCTGGTGACAGCGGTGCATCCAAAGTATCAGCTCGGACGTATCACAGCAAAACATCTTCTGCGGATGATGGAGGATCCGGAATGGCAGCAGAAAAATTATTCGTACCGGTTTCCTGTAAAGATTAGAGATGGAAATTCAGTGCGGAAAATATAGAAAGAGTGAAAAGCAGGTGACGAAATCCGGAAGGACTGTCATCTGCATTTTCAATATAAAATTTTATCCCATAATCGTGAAAAAAGTAAAAATTATTTCAGACAGTACTTGAGATTTGTCAAAAGAAAGGAAGAGAGATCATGATCTATGAACAGATCATTCGGATTGCGATCGGAGAAAAGGGAGAGCCATTATTAAAGGTGATTGATTCCTGTAACGAGGTGTGTCTGAAGGTAATCAGTACTGTTATGTATTTTACACCGATCGGTGTATTTTGTACCATTGTTCCGGTTGTAGAAGCAAATGGAACGAGTACGATCGTATCACTGGCAACACAGCTGATCATTCTGTATGTTGCATTTTATGGATTTGCATTTATTGTGTACGGCGGTGCAGTAAAATTTCTTGGAAAGACAAGTCCGTTCAAGTTTTTCCGTGCGATCATGCCGGCAGCACTGAATGCATTCGGAACCTGTTCAAGCTCGGCAACCATTCCGATCAGTAAGAGTTGTGTGGAGAATGAACTTGGTGTTTCCAACCAGATTTCCAGTATTGCAATCGCATCCTTTGCGGCACTTGCTACGATGGCAGGACTTCCGGCAGGTGTTATGGGCGTTTATATCAGTATCAATACGCTTTGCGATATGGGAGCAACCTGTGTAAATGTTATTGGTGATATGGCAGGCTGTGTGGTATTGCAGGAGAAGATTGATCTAAAGTAGGACGAAAGAAAATAGACGAAAACATAGGCAGCTGGTCTGAAAAGATCAGCTGCCTTTTTACATATTATTCATCTAATAATTTGAATTTCATATACACCGGATCATGATCCGAGTAGCTATATCCGGTATTTACATTTTCATATTCTGTGTATTCAATATTATCGGAAGTAATAAATCCGTCCAGCGTCACCGTGTAGGTCACACCAGGTACATATTCCATATCTGCATTCCGTGCACTGTCCCAGAGAGCATCCTTTTCACTGTCAGAAAGATTGTCCAGGCAGAATGAAAAGTGTTCCGGAAGCTCTTCGCGTGGGAATGGATAAGCCCAGGACTCACAATTTTCTGCATCTTTTTCGGATGCTTTAAGGTCATGGTTGAAATCACCACCGCAAAGTACATAATTACCGGCTTCGTATTCCTTTTCCATATCTGCACTCAGCATACGGATCTGTGCTTCGCGAATCGCATCACTGTTGCCGTAAGCAGACATGTGCAGCAGGAAGATAACCAGTTCCTTCCCGTTATCTACAGGGACTCTGGAAATGCTGTAACAGCGGTCAAGGTCAAAGAACTTGCTGAAGCTTGTCGAGATCGGAAAGCTTCTTCTCAGAGAATCCGTAACCGGATATTTGGAGAAAAGAGCAAGTCCAGAACGGCTGCGACCATGCGGCTGTGTGAATGGATAAAAAAGGAATGCAGAATCGTAATTCTGTGCAAATACCGTATTGTAACTTGGAATCGTATCCTTTAAAATTGAATATTCATCTACATGGTAGCTTCGTGTAGAGTTCAGATCAACTTCCTGGATCAGTGCGAAATCCGGATCTTTGGAAGCAACCAGTTCTCCGGCACCCTGAATATCAGATTCGACACTCTCCTTACTTTTTGCCCAGGAAGATTTTCCGCCGTCCATAAAGAAGCTGAAGTCCGGCGTGTAGGCTCCGAAACCAACATTGTAGGTCAGAGCGGAATATTCTTTCTCGGTTGTCAGTGTGTCAGCTGCGGCTGTTCCATCGGAAGTTTTCTCGATCTTCAAAGCCTGATTATCCGGAATGCGGTGATAGCTTGCAAAGAGATAGATCAGATATGCAATCAGAGCAACCAGAATGATAAGCAGGAAGATTCCGAGAACTTTTAATATCTTTTTTATGTTCTTTTTCATAATATCCCCTTTTTGTTTGTTAAATTTCAGATAAATCTATGTAAAATATAAGTTTACTATAGCATGTTTAAAAGATTATTTCTATAGAATTGAGAAAAGAAAACAGGTATAGTAAACTATAAAATAAAGCGAAAAATCTCATTGAAGTTCTTATTGCATCTCGTTATAATAGGAAATGGAGAAATGAAATCACAATAATATTGGGGAAATAATATGTGATTAGATCCGAGTATTTATTTAATGTTTGGGAGGTTTACCATGAACGAAAAGAATTACAGCAAAGTACCAGTATTTGAGAACGGACTTGCACAGCCGGTATTTCCACTTACAGATGGAAAGACAGGAGAAAAGTATGATCCGGCAACATCCAGTATCGTAAGATATTGTGTTTATGTGGAAACGGATTACGATGTGGACGGAGATGGAAAAAGAGATCTTGTGAAAGCTGTTGTCCAGGTACCAAGAAGTGCAGTAGAGGGGAATTATAAGGCTGCAACTTTATATGAGGCACGTCCATATGCGGCGGGAGTCCAGGAAGATGGATATCCGCATATGAAAGAAGTGGCAGAAAAAGAATATCATCCGGTTAATTTTGCAGATCTTGACAAAAAAGTGGATGCGCATGTTCCGCAGGGATGTATCAGTGCAATGGATCTTTCTTTAAAAGCAGATCCGGCAGACTGGTATTATCCGGATAAAGGAAATAATAACATTATGGTTTTTGAAAATATCGACACCTTTGATTATTATCTTGTACGTGGATTTGCAGTTGTTTTAAGTGCGGGATTTGGTTCAAAAGGATCTGACGGATTCAATTATGTTGGTTCAGACTATGAAAGAGACGCTTTCAAAGCAATTGTAGAATGGCTGCATGGAGACCGTATCGGATATGCAGACCGCGAAGGAACGGTTGAGACAAAGGCAGACTGGTCCAATGGAAAGGTTGCCATGACAGGAAGATCTTACGCCGGAACCATGCCGTTTGCAGTGGCAACAACAGGAGTAGAAGGACTGGAGACAATCGTACCGATCGCAGGAATCGCGGACTGGTACAGCCAGCAGAACATGCAGGGCGCACAGCGGTACTGGCCGAAAGAAATGCTGAACAGCTTCCTTGCCTATTTTTGTTCCAGCCGTTACAATGATGAGACATTAACCGAGAAGCAGCGGGATGATATGGGAGCATTCCATCATGAGATGAGTCTTCAGCAGATCAAGGGTGGATTTGACTATAATCCGGAATTCTGGGGTATGGGAAATTATCGTCTTCATGCAGACCGGATCAAATGCAGTGCACTCATTGTACAGGGACTGAATGACGAGAACGTGTCTACCAAGCAGTATGAGATGATGTACAAATCTTTCCAGAAGGCAGGAAAGAATGTAAAAGCAATCCTTCATCAGGGTGCACATATCACACCAACGATGCCGAAACGATATGGAATCCTTGTGGATGGTAAATTCTATGATGATATTATCAATGAATGGATTTCTCATTATTTATACGGAGTTGAAAATGGTGCAGAGAACAGACCGGCAATCCTGGTGCAGATGAACTATGACCAGAGAAAATGGGAGACAGCAGATTCCTGGGAGACAGCATATAAGATGAATCTTACGTGCGAAGAACAGGGAACAACTGTAATCGATACAGACTGGGAAGCAGCGGGTGTCAGTGCAGAGAACTTCGATGATGTGATGGGTGTGAGATCAAGCAATATGGCACAGCGTTATGTGACGGATCCATTTAAAGAGGCAGTGACATTACAGGGAACAACCTGCGTAAGATTAAGAGCAGCGTTAAAAGATGGAGATGCAGAAGCAGATTTCAATCCGGTAAACAGTAATGATGCAGATACTCTGACGATGAAGCTTGGAATGCATGAAATGTCAGGACGTATGGATGATGTGAAGCTTACTCTTCTTCTTTGTGACGTGTGCGATGAAGAATTTGACAGCATTCAGTCTGTAGATCCGCAGAGAAATACAATTCCGGTCAATGTGGTAAAAGAAGGCGGAATTATCAGCGGAGGAGAGGTTCCGGCATGGAATGAAGCGGAGTTTGCTACTGTACATAAGAAATACCGTGTGATCACACGGGCATTTGCAGATCTGTGCAATCCGGAAGCAGGATATGAACCGGAGACAGCACAGAACAGTATCGAACTGAAAAAGGGTGAATACCATGATTACCATATTTATCTGAATGCGACAAGATATACGGTAGAGCCTGGACATAGCCTGGCACTGGTCATCACGACAGAAGATCCGATCAACTGTCTGATCCACAAGACCTATTCTGTGGAAATCGAGAATGCATCAGTGACAGCGGAAGTTCCGATGACTGAAGCGGTAGAAAATCGCGTGATGACGAGAAAATAAATTACATAAAAGGATAGTTATATAAGTATTTCATGAAGGATCACCAATTCCCGAAAACAGGTTTTGGTGGTCCTTTTTTCACAGTAATGCAGATGTAGCCTATGCTTCACAAAAATTTTTTCACATATATCGGGATAATTCTTTTTATTTTTTGTAAATATTGTAAAATAATTAGAAATGAAAATAACAGGAAACTGCGTAGTAGAAGTCTGGAGGACAAGACATGAATGCGGAAGAACGAATGACAAAAGGACAATTAGAAGAAGAAATCCAATATTTTCGGAAGATCTTTCAGGAGATCCGTCTTTTCCCAATTGGAAATATATCAGATATTGATGAAGAATGGAGAAAAATCAACGAGGGGCAGAACTGCTATCATTATTGAAAACGGGAAACACCCTGTGATAACTGTGTAGCGATGCGTGCAGCGACCACGAAAGAAGAAAAAGGAAAGCTGGAGATTGTAAATGGCAGGATTTATCAAGTGATCGCACGTTATATAGAAGTGGATGAGAAGCCATATGTGCTCGAGCTGATCCGTTGCCTGGATGGTGTCTAAAGAAGAATTTGAGACTATGAAAGAGCATACGCTGATTGATGCTTCTATGCTGGATAAGCTGGAGCATTATAAGGATGAGAAGATGATCAAGATCGCGTATTAGATCTGCAGATGGCATCATGAACGTTATGATGGTAAAGGGTATCCGGATGGTCTGATTGGAGAACAGATTCCAATTGCGGTACAGGTTGTATCTGTGGCAGATGTTTATGATGCACTGGTGAGTAAGCGTGTATATAAAGATGCGTATTCACATGAGCAGGCAATGAAGATGATCCTGAACGGAGAGTGCGGAGCGTTCAATCCGCTTTTAATGGAAGTTCTTGTGGAAATCCAGGATAAAATAAAAGAAGAAATACGTTACGAGGCATAAAAAAGAAGAAACGTCCGCCATGAAAAAGCAGTTGTATTTCCCTGACGAATTGTGTATAATAAATAAAATATTCATTTTATATACCAAAAATAAGAAAATGAAAGATGAAGAGGAAAATCTTTCAATCCTGGAGGGGAATAAGGGATGTTATCTACGATTGAGTCGGTCAATAATGTAGTCAATAATTTTATCTGGGGTGTGCCGGCAATGATCTGTATCATCGGAGTAGGACTTCTGCTCAGTGTCAGAACCGGATTTATCCAGATCAGAAAATTTCCATACGCTATGAAGGTGACGATTGGGCGCATGCTTCGGAAAAAAGATGCCACAGATGGTGCAATGACACCATTTCAGGCGGTCTGTACCGCGCTTGCGGCGACGGTTGGAACCGGGAATATTGCAGGAGTTGCAGGAGCGATCGCAATCGGCGGACCGGGAGCAGTCTTCTGGATGTGGATCTCCGCACTTCTTGGAATGTGTACTAAATTTTCAGAAGTAACACTTGCCGTACATTTCCGTGAAAAGAATGCAGAAGGGGATCTGGTCGGTGGGCCAATGTATTATATTAAGAATGGTCTGAATAAAAACTGGCACTGGCTTGCATATTTGTTTGCTGCATTCGGTGTGCTGACAGTATTTGGAACTGGAAATGCGACACAGGTCAATACGATTACGACAGCAATTGATTCCGCATTATTCAATTACGGGGTGATTGGAGTGGATGCAGCAAAGACGGTCAATCTTGTGATCGGAATTGTGCTTGCGGTGTTGATTGCACTGATCCTTCTCGGTGGAATCAAGAGAATCGGACAGGTAACGGAAAAGCTTGTACCGTTCATGGCGGTTATCTATGTTCTGTTAGCTGCCGGAGTGGTTCTGTTGAATTTAAAAAATATACCACATGTATTTGTTTCAATTTTTGAAGGTGCATTTACACCGACATCTGTTACCGGAGGGGCAGTCGGAAGCTTCTTTATCAGTATGAAAAAAGGTGTGTCCAGAGGAATTTTCTCTAATGAGGCAGGTCTTGGTACCGGATCGATTGCACATGCATGTGCAGATACAAAAAAACCGGTGAAACAGGGATTCTTCGGAATCTTTGAGGTATTTATAGATACGATCGTAATCTGTACACTGACCGCACTGGTAATCCTGTGCAGCGGAGTTCCGATTGGTTACGGGGAGGCAGCAGGTGCGGAGCTTACGATTCTTGGATTTACTTCTACATATGGGAGCTGGGTATCGATCTTTACCGCGGTTGCAATGTGCTGCTTTGCATTTTCAACGATTATCGGATGGGGACTTTATGGAACCAGATGTATTGAATTTTTATTTGGAACGAAGATCAACAAACCGTTTATGGTGCTGTATTCACTGGTTGCGATCGTCGGAGCAACGATGGATCTTGGACTGATGTGGAATATTGCAGAGACATTTAACGGACTGATGGCAATCCCGAACTTAATTGCAGTATTCCTGTTATCAGGAGTTGTGGTAAAACTTGTAAAAGAATATTTTGCAGGGGAAGGGAAAGGCGTATAGAAAAATGAAAAACCTGGCAGAAAGTGAATTTTGCTTTCTGCCAGGTTTTTTTAATTTCCAAAATTAACACCATACACTTGAAAGTGGGCTTCAATTCGGTGTTTGGCTTCCCATAAAATCTGAACAACTTCTTTTTCTTTTTCCCCAGAAATACGGAAAGTTGGCATGGATACACTTAAAGCTGCGATTGGCGTATTATTGTAATCCAGTGGTAAATGGTGATCCGCAAAAAGCAGCACAGATGGATCGGTACATAGAATGGAAGAGCAGAAGAATATGTATTTGGATATTCCGTATTTAATGATCTTTCTTCAAGAGATCTGCAGACCAGACATGGATAGTGGCTGATTGCAGAATTGTCCAAAGGAATTACTCTGGAGGCTGGTGACATTATTGCAACCGGTACACCAGTTGTTACAGTTTTTGATGAAAAAGAAAAACCGGATTATGAAGGGAATAAAAAGGTAATTGATTTCCTGATTGAAGGAGGCGTTAATGGAATTCTTGTGTTGGGATCGTCCGGTGAATTTACAGGACTTACGAAACAGGAGAAACATGATTTCTTCAAATTCTATACAGGTTATACTGCAGGGCGCACAAAGCTTTATGCTGGCACCGGAAGCCTTAATTTTGAAGATACTGTGGCGTTGTTAAATGAAGTGAATGAAATGGGCTATGAAGGAGCAATGGTTATCGGACCATGTTATTATGCACTGGATCAGGAAAAGATTTTTGTATATTATGATACGCTTGCAAAGTCAATAAAAGGAAATCTTTATATCTATAATTTCCCGGCAAGAAGTGGACATTCCATCGCTCCGGAAACCTTGAAAAAGCTGGTGGAAAATAATGCTAATATTAAAGGTTTAAAGGACTCCGTGTCAGAACCAAATCATACAAATGAACTGATGTTGGCTGTAGAAGGACATGAGTTTGAGATGTTCTCAGGATTTGACGATCAGTTCCTTTATAATCTTACATCCGGAGGAGTAGGATGCATAGGAGCGCTTTCTAATATTGTGCCTGAAATCTGGAGTGATCTTGTAAAATCAACAAAGGAAAAAGATTTTGACAGAGTTATGAAGTTATCAGCACTGACACATGAACTGATGCCACTCTATGACATGGATTCAAATTTCTCGCTCTTGTTCAAAAAACTAATGCAACATAGAGGAGTAGAAATTTCGGATCGCGCAATTTTCCCATACAATCAGATGGATGAAGAAGTGTATAAAAAAGCAGAAAGCTTGATGGATAAGGTGATTGAGGAGTATCAGAACCTGAAATAAGAAGAAACAAACAAAGCAGACATTCTGAAATGGAGAATCATCCGTTCCGGTATCAGCCGGGGACTGGGAGAGATTCTCCATTTTTATTTAATCATGATTTATTCATTTACTTCAAAACGCCAGTGCTGTCTGACACCTGGATATTTCTGGTGATCGACTTCGCTCATAAACATATCATATGGTCTTGCACAGATTTTGAATGGTGCATACATGGCCTGGTATACAACCAGCTTTTCGCCTGTTTCGGTATGTTCAGCAAAAGCCAGTACCTTGTAGAGGTATTTGGTGCTCTCTTCTGATACCCATTCTCTTTTGAAATGGCGCACAATATCTCCGACATGGATTTCACGGAGAGGTTCTGTGTCATTTTTTCTGGTGTCGGCAGAAAGCGTAAGAGCAGACTGTGCTTCTGGGATAACCGTACTGGTTTGTGTTGAGGCAGACGATTCCGGGTGGGAAATTACAGACGAAGAATCTATTTTATTTTCCGGATCTGCATCCAGATAAATATACTCATCTTTATCAAGAGAAACCGGTGCGCCGGTCTTGCCGATGATATGAACACCACCATACCAGGTGCCCTCGATTTTAAAAGTATCTCCGATCTGATATTCGGAAGAATATTCATCGTTCTTTTTTATGATTTTGATTTTATTCATAGATAATACACTCCTGTTTGTATTTGAAAACTAATCTAATTATATGTGTATTTTCCAATTTTTCCAACCTAAAAATGGGAAAAATCGTGTATACTGGAAAGTACTAGTTGCTGGTCACAGATACTGTGAACAGTAACTAGTACTACGGAAAGGGGAAAGATAAAATGGTAAAACCAATTATGAGAGATCTCTTTTTTCTGCGCCAGAAGGCAGAGAAAGCAACGAAAGGAGATTTTCCAGTTGCAATTGATTTACTGGATACATTAAAAGCGCACGAAGATGGCTGTGTGGGAATGGCAGCAAATATGATCGGGGTAAATAAAGCGATCATTGCAGTCAATATGGGATTTATGAATGTTGCGATGTTCAATCCGAAGATTGTAAAGAGAAACGGAAAGTATGAGACAGAAGAAGGATGCCTGTCTCTGGATGGTGTAAGAAAATGTGTGCGCTATCAGGAAATCAAAGTAGAATATGAAGATATCAATTTTAAACGGCAGAGACAGAAATACAGCGGATGGACGGCGCAGATTATTCAGCATGAGTGCGATCATCTGAATGGGATTATTATTTGATGGTATCCCAAATAAAAGGTCCGGCATTATGGTTTCACGTTTTGTGGAAAGAAAGTCCTGATTGGAACAGATAAATCGGAATAATGTTGTTATTACAACAGAAATGAAAATCCAGAAACCGTATACTTATCCATACAAAAAAAGAAGGTCATTAACAGTTAAAGATAAATTATAAAATCATATAAGTAG
>NZ_JAQFCE010000031.1:0-39743 GCF_027690675.1 Bariatricus sp. TF06-38A | reverse complement strand
ATATCCAATACTGTACCTAACTTAGATTGAATATAATAACTGCCATTCCCCGCATCTATAAATTTCCAGCATTGTGCCGCTGATCCATTCCATTTATACTGTTGTACATTCGTTCCATTGGTAGATGAACCACCTGATACATCCAATACTTTTCCTGTTCCTTCACACACAATCTTGTAATAGCCATTACCAACTGATGTAACTACAAAATTCTGTGCTAAAGTATTGTTCTTAGAATAGATCTGAACATTTCCGCCATCCGCTGTCGATCCTCCAGCAATGTCCAATACATAATTCATATTTACTGCTGCCTGAATGGTATATGTTCCTTCTGCAATGCTTTCAGCCTTCACCGCAGTTGATTTCAATGTCCACTTCTGTGCATTGCTATAATTCAATGTATACATCTGAATATTTGTTCCGGTTTGAATAGATCCATTTGTAACATCAATTACAGTTCCTAGCTTAGAACGAATATAATAACTGCCATTCCCCATGTTTATGAATTTCCATAGCTGTGCATTCGTCCCATTCCATGAATACGTCTGCAAATTTGCACCATTACTGCTGCTTCCATTGCATATATCTAATGCTTTTCCTGTTGCACTTTCAATAATTTTATAATATCCATCACTAACATACGTAAGTTTAAATTTTTGTTTTGAATTTCCCGCATATGAGCCAAGCTGGATATTTCCATTATTTTCTGTAACAGTCAACCCAGTATTTTCCGCACTTCGAACAGTATATTCTCCATTATCAAATGGTTTATATTCAGCTTTAGCAACTTTCCACTTCTGTACATTAGATTGATTTGCCAACTGCATATTTGCATTTGTTGAAGAAGTCTGCATTTCAATTACCGTTCCCAACTTTGATCGTAAATTATAACTGCCATCAGATAATTTCACAAATTTCCACAACTGTGCATTGCTTCCATTCCAACTATATTGTTGCAAATTCACTCCTGACGCACTATTCCCTGCCGGAATATCCAATGACTTTTCTGAATGTTCTGCAAGAATTTTATAGTATCCATTACTAACATAAGTCAGTTCAAATCTTTGTGATGATAAGTTTTGATTTCCTGTTACATATACATTTGCACAATCTGCTGTAGAACTTCCATTTACACTTAACACTTTATTTGTCGCAACGTTAGTAATCGAATATGTACCATTTTCTAATGGTTTTGACTCTGCTTTTGTAAGTTTCCACTTCTGTGCATTTGTCCCATTATACGCATAGCAGTCTATCATCGTTCCGTTTGCTGTATTAGCCGACCACACATCCAAACATGTACCTAATACTGAATGAATCGTATAATACCCATTCCCAGAATCCGTAAAATACCATAGCTGTGCATTCGTTCCATTAGATGTATATTGCTGTACCGTTGCTCCCGATGCCGTCGACCCTCCAGCCACATCCAGTACTTTTCCTGAATGTTCTGCCGTAATCGTATAATACCCATTTCCGGCACTTCTGACCTCAAATCTCTGTCCTGATGTATCTTTTTTATCATTCAGCACTGCGGCTGTCTGATCTCCAAATCCATCATTCTGAACAGACAGAACCTTATTCGCATTCAACGCGCTGCTAAATACGTAAGTACCTTCCTCAACATTTACTCTTTCACCAGTCTTGGTAAGTCCCAGATATTTTGCAATTCCTGTTGCATCTGCAACTCCAAGCTTTTTCAGACCATCTTCATTATTTAAGAAGTTATTGACATCTCCACTGTTCGTAAGGAAGGCATGCTCTACAATAATTCCTGGGATTCCGTTGTATTTATTTGCGACCTGAACAGTAAACCAGTCTTCCAGTGAACCATCCGGATACTTATACTCCGGATCTGTTCCTGTTTTATAGTACAATCCACGGTTATACAATCCGATTGATGAAAGTTCATTCAAAATCTTAGTTGCAAGCTCTCTTCCCTGTGCACCTACATCTGATTTCCAGTTATAGTTCGGAATAATAATCTCTGCACCTTTTGCTGCTGATGATGCTGCATTCAGATGAAAACTGACAAATATCTTCGCCCCGGCTTTTGCTGCTGCATTTGCTCTTGCTGTAATACAGCCACCTGCCGGTGATGCATTCGGATAAGGGCACTTCGAAGATGTTCTCGTCATATATACCTCTACTCCGGCATATTTTTCAAGCTCTTCCTTACAATAATTCGCAATCTTTAAGGTAAGTGCTTCTTCGTGCAGTCCATAATAGCTTGCCCCGGCATCCCTGTCATCATGTCCTGGATCCAGTGCCACAACAATTTTTCCAGATCTTGCAGCCTGTGTACTGATTCCAGAATCATCATCAAGCGACATCATCGCCGGGGTTGATGCGAGAACATCCGTCCGTGCCGCATCAAGTGCATCCTCGATACTGTTCTGTTCTTCGATTGTTCCATCTTCATTCAATGTAGAAACCGAAATACCAACTGCATCTTCCGCTGCCGCTTCTTCCTGTTCTTCATCAACCGGCTGAAGTTCATCGATTCCATCATATTCCTGATTAACTCCGAACTTCGCTTCCATCTTAAGGTCTGCAAGCGCATAATCTGTAGTTTCTCCATTTTCTGTTACACTGATAGAAACAACTTCATAGGTTCCACTCTGATACTCATCTTCGTAATACTTTTCAAACAGATACAGATTTCCTTCCGATCTACTGATACACCAGTCTTCCCAGGTATCATCATCTTTTCGTACATGAAGTACCATCTGCTCTATGTACTCGTCTTCTGTTCCCCAGGATACAACAATTCGCTGTGTCTCCGGTGTCTGCAGATATGGACTTTCCACATAAGCATAATTCATGCTGCTTTCTTCTGGTTGGGCTTCCTGTTCTGTCGTTTCCTGTTCTGTCGTTTCCTGCTCCTGAACATCCTGTTCCCCTTCAACATTTTCATCAACTGATTGTTGTTCTTCTGAAGTTTGTTCCTGCTGCTGTGGTTCTTCTGCCTGTACTTCAGACTTCTGCTCTTCTGTCTGGTCCTCTGTTGTCGTCTGTGTTTTTGCAGCTGGCGCATCCGCCGCATATACCGGCATTGTTGTACCAATCATTGAAAAGACCAGCAATGCCACACTGCATTTTTTCAACCAGTTCTTCATTATATACTCCTCTTCTCTTACTCATCTGCTGTCATGTATCCTTTGAGTACGGTATGTCCAGTCTCTAAAGGCTGTCCGTTTTCCGTAATCTTCAGTCGTTCACATCCGTATGTTTCCAGAAAAGACTTTTTAATACATATAAGTATTTGTTCTTCTCCTGTCGTCCCCATACCTCTGATGTAAGAACCAGTTCCGGAATCCACATCAAGATCGATTGTTTTCTGTTCCTGATCAACATTGCAGCTGTTCATCTTGCATTCACTGTTAAGAACGTCTTCCCCTATTAAGCCGTTCCAGATATCGGTTGTCTGAAGCAGATTCGTTCTGATCTCTGCGCATTCGATTTCTTCACTGTCGGATATATAATATAATTTCAGAATCTGATCCTGAGCTTCATGGTCTCCGCTGTCTTCTTCTTTGCTGTCATTTTCTTCCACTTGCTCATCTTTTTGTTCTGTTTTGTCCTGCGTTGGTTCTGCCTTTTCCTGACTGGTATCTTGCTTGTCCTCCTGACTGGTATCCTGCGTCGTATCTTTTGCTTCTTTTGAAGTATCTGTACCACTGCATCCCAAGAGCATAACACTTAGACTCAATGCCATTACAAATACCAATACTTTTCTCATCTCACACCTCCTTTCTTAATCTTATCTATTATACGATAGTTCACAATTTTTGTCTATTTTCTTGTCTTAATTAAATAATATGTATTTGCATAATTTTCGACCTGAAGTGGTGAAATTTGATTTCCATCTTCCAGCGAATGCCAGAATTTATTATCCCATGCTGTATCTCCCCAGAAAAATGCAAGGTGACAGTCTTCTCCCCAGTTCCAGTTTTTTGGTTCTTTATACATAATATCACCTTTTTCCGCACGTCCATTTCGGAGTAATTCAGCAATAGAATTGTACGCATAACACTCTACATTAACAGATTTCAGATATTTATACCAGTTAGAACCATTTGTATATCCACCATTTCGTCCCATTCTTGCAATCATTCCAAGATCTCCACCACATTTTCCTACAACAAATGCAATAAATCCTGTGCAGTTAAGTCCTGTATAATTGTTATATCCTGGCGATCCATTTGGATGCATACATCGGTCGGGAATCGTGTATTCTCCACAATAATGTGTCCCTAAATAGTATCTGTCATTTACATGTGCCGCCAGTTCTTCCTGAATTGTCCTTCCACTAACTCCAAGCGTACTGTCTAATGTTTGTTTTGTATATGCCTTTTTCAAGCTCCAGACCTGAGCATTAGATCCATTTTCCTGATAAAGCCATACATTTGCACCATTGTAGCAATTTCCTCCTGACACATCAATGTAAGTCCCAAGTTTTGACCTGATCATTATTTTACCATCACCGGCATCGTAAAATTTGAATTTCTGTGCAGAACTTCCATTTTTTTGCCACTGTTTTAAATTCGTTCCCGATGCTGCATTTCCATTATCTACATCCAGATATTTTCCTGAACTATTATTTTTAATGCTATACCATCCATCACTTTCTTTACTGATATAAAAGCTCTGAGCCATCGTACCATTATCTGACCATATCTGTACATTTGCCCCATTATTTCTGCTTCCGTTCGATATATCCAGGACCATTCGGTTAGCTAATGAACTGAAAATCCGATAATTACCATTCGATACACTAATTTCTACTCCTTTTGGGATAACCCGTTTCATCTGCCATTTCTGTTCATTTGAAAGTACTGCATTTCCAAGATAAATATTGGCATTTTCTTTATCCGCAGTAATCATCGTTCCAAGCTGTGATTTCAAATAATAGTTTCCGGTTCCTGCCGAATAAAATCTGAATCGCTGTGCCATACTTCCATTTGCATCAACCTGCTGCAAATTCGTTTTATCTGCGTTGCTTCCATTTGTTACATCCAAAACCTTTCCACTATTAAGATTCTCAACTTCATACCAGTTATTTCCTTTATTTGTAATCTTAAAAATCTGGTGTTCTCCCTCATTTGCAGTTCCAAGTCCAACATTTGCCTGATTATCCTTAGAAGCATCTGTAACTTCCATACACAAATCTCCGGACTTGAACAAATAATATCCATCTGCAATATTAGCAATCTGAGATACAGATAATACAACCTTTTCAATCATCCACTGCTGTGCCGCTGTTCCGTTGAATGCGTAGATCTGAAGATTGGTTCCGCTTTTCAGACTACCGCCTGCACAGTCAATTACTCTTCCCGTCTTTGCCATAATATAGTATCTGCCATTCCCATTCTCATAGAAACGAAACAACTGACCCGCGCCACCATTTGTTGACCATTGCTGCAAATTTACTCCGGATGCTCCCGAACCATTTTGAACATCCAGGACTTTGCCTGAATTTACATTTTTCAGATAATACCATTCTCCGTTAGGAATAATTTTCCATTCTTGTGCACCCGTACCATTTGTCGAATAAATCTGTACATTACCGCCGTCACTATTTGATGCACTCTGAACATCTATGCTAAGATCTGATGCTGCTGCCGGATAAAGACGATAATTTCCAGCTTGTATTGCCTTGTAATTTCCTGGTGCCTTCCAGGATTCGATCACAAAATTCTGTGCATTGCTTCCATTATATGTATAAATTTGTACATTACCGCCATTATTCAATTTTCCGGCACTGATATCAAGAACTTTTCTGCTTCCGATTGCAGATAAGATTCGGATTCTTCCTTGTGTATCTTCATAAAACTTAAATTTCTGTGCTGCCGTTCCATTTGCATCCCATTGTTGGATATTTGTTCCATTTGCATTTTTCCCTGCTGACACATCCAACACTTTCCCTGACGCAAAATTCTTGATTGTATACCAGCCATCTTCATTTTTACTAATATAGAAAATCTGTGCCGCATTCGGTGTTTGTCCCCACAACTGTACATTTCCACCGTTTGCATTACTGTAATTTGCGACATCAAAACCCAAGTTACCTGCCGTTTTCATATTGATCGTATAATAACCATCTGCAATCTGCTTCTCTGCATCTTCACCAAATGTCGATCTTGCTTTCGCAAAACACCATTTTTGTGCAACCGTTTTATTTAATCCATAGAGTTGCACATTGGATGAATTTGCAATTCTTCCTGCTGATACATCCAGTACAGTTCCACTCTCCGTGGTAATGTAACAGCTTCCACTTCCCGTCTCATAAAACTTGTATCGTTGACCAAATGATTCCTGTTGCTGATTCTGGTTAATATTTTCACCAATTTTTGCTTCTTTAGATTTGCTGGAAAGCAATTTTCCAGATTGCACATTTTTTATCCGATACCATCCATCTTCCGCCTTTGTAATATACCATTTTTGTGCATCTGTTTCATTATTGGCGTAAATCTGGACATTTGCCTCATTTGCAGTGCTTCCTCCCGCTACATCCAATACATAGTTCTTATTAGCTTCTAACTGAATTTTGTATACTCCACTAGCAAGTTCCACTTCTTTTTTATCATCTTGTTTTTCCCCTTGCTGTTTTGGAACAATTTCTGTTGTTTTTTCCTCTGGTATAGTTTCTGGATTCTCTCCCGTTGCTTCATCGGTAGTAGATTCATCCTCTGTCGGCTCACCTACTACCGGTTCATCCGCCATTGATCCTCCTTCTATTGACCCGTCCACGGTTGATTCGTCTGCCTCAGTTTTCTGTACAGGTTTTTCCTCATCTTTTTCTTCACTTTCCGGCTTTGTTTTTTCTTCTTTTATCACATTCTGGTTCTCTGTCTCTGCCGCATATACTGACAATGTTCCTACATTCATTGTTCCCATTGCAAGAATCAATAAAGCTACAATAATTCTCTGTCTTACTCTCATTTTTTTCCTTTCCCATACCCTCATATTTCATAAAAAGGCAAGCCCCACAATTACCAATCATGTGGCTCACCCTTTCCTGTATCTCACACTATTTACTTCTCCGGATATAATCCCTTTTCAACCAGCGCCTTCACTTCATTCACAACCAGTTCTTTATCTTCTTTATAAGTCACCCCGAACCACTTATCATGTGATTTCAGCACTTTTACTTCGACTTTTCCTTCTTTCAGAAGATCTCCGATAATCGTTGGAAGCAGATACTCCCCTTTCAGATTGCCTTCTTCTTGTGCTGCCACAAATTCTGCGAATCCTTTTTCGAGGATCTCAAAGAATTCTGGTGTGAGTCCCCACATATTCATGGAAACCGGCGTGTCTACATCGATCGGTGTCTCTTTTCCATCTGTTGCAACTGCTGCACCTGCCTGTGTCTTGATGATATTGGATGTCTCTACGATTTCTGTAAGCATCTGATTCGCATCAACCTTGCACACTCCACGGGTTACTCCGCCATTTTCACTTAATGTGTTCTTCAGTACGAATCCAACCATGCTGATCTGCATTTTATCTGCCTGCTTTTCCGGTGTTGTCAGTTCTTTGAATGCTTCCACATAAGCTTCTTTTCCATAATAATCATCCGCATTGATTACCAGGAATGGTTCTTTTACCACATCCTTACAGCAGAGAATTGCCTGACCGGTTCCCCATGGTTTCGTTCTTTCTGCAAATTTTTCTTTAAATGCTTCCGGAATATCATCAACTTCCTGGAATGCATATGCAACTTCAACTTTCTTTTCAATCCGGTTTCCGATAATTTCACGAAAATCCTTTTCCAGATCTTTTCGAATAACAAATACCACTTTATCAAATCCGGCTTCCATTGCATCATAGATCGAATAATCCATGATAATTTCACCATTTGGTCCTACCGGCTCCAGCTGCTTGATTCCTCCTCCGAAACGGCTTCCAATTCCTGCTGCCATAACAACTAATGTAGCTTTGCTCATCTTTTCTATACCTCCTGATTCGCTTTTCCTGCTATTCTCCAATCCCACTCTCCACCAGTTCTACCATCGCTTCAAGTGCCTTTTCTTCATCTTTTCCCTCACACACGATCTCAATCGTATCTCCGGACTTAATGCATGCACCAAGCACGCTCAGAACACTTTTCGCGTTTCCTTCCGTATCCCGGTAATGAAAAGTGATCTTACTTTCATATTCCAGTGCCATCTTGCAGAAAAGTCCTGCCGGTCTCAAATGCAATCCCGTCGGATTTTTGATCGTTACCTTTTTACTGATCATTTTCTCCTCCACTGCTCTTTGTCAATGTGATCTGTACATTGATCGTATCTTCAAGTTCAATTCCGTCAGGAAGTGTAACCTGGATCGGAACATTATAGGTTCCCGCTGTCTTGCAATCGTTCAGATTGATTGACACGTTTCCTTTTTCAAGAGTAAAATCATCCAGATCCTCTTTCGAACCACGCACAACAATTTCCAGATTGCCCTGTTCTGCATATGACACCTTGTAATCCTTTGGTGCATTCAGCAGCGCAATGGAATTGTATGGGAATTCGACTGTCTTAGTTCCGAATTTCTCTACCTGGATCTTTATAACGATCGGTACGCCTCCTGCGCTGTCCTGGTCTGTCTTTGCCCAGTACGGAAGATAATTGGCGATATCTACTGTCTTCTCTATTGTCTGGTCCAGACCATCTTCTGCCAGCTCTTCTGCCGGAATTTCAATAGAATCCACCGTTTCCAGTTGCTCCTCTGTGCCTACGATCTGAATGCTTTCCGGCTGGATACTGATTCCGCTGAAATGATATCCGCTCGCAGTACCGATCAGTGAAGTATCAAATTCTACCGGAATACTCTTTGTCTGAAGCATGGTGATTTTTACCTTCAGTCCTTCGTCTCCCAGGTTATTCTCAATCTGTGTCGAATCTATGATCTTTCCATTGTTATCATAAAGAATCAGCTCTGCTTCTTTTTCCTCATCTTTAGACTGTCCTGAAACATCGACAAGTGCTACCACCTTATCGATTGAATCGATTACTGATTCTGGCCCGCTGATCTTAATCTTCTCCGGATTTGCTTTCAGCTCACCCACCTGATATCCGTCTCTCGGTGTTCCCGAACTGGTTGCTGTGATCGGGAAAGTCTCTGATTTTCCAAGTTCAATGCTTACTCGCAGATTGATCGGGTTGGCAGTCGCCTCAAACCTTCCTGCATAAGAAGGGATCGATATATCGATCGGGATCAGGGATCTGGTTCTGACATCCAGATTCTTCATATCCGCTGTTGCCCTGATATCATCAGTTTTAATTTTATTTAAAATAGAACGTTTTGCCTTTACTGTTACGGATACCGTCCTGCTGTCATCCAGAATCTGATATGTATTGCCCGGATTTGTTACGATTTCCGGATGTGTCACTGTCACCTGGATTCCGGAAAATGTCCGTTCGTCCACCGGATCTTCAATATTCATAACAATTATCCATAAAAGGACAGAGAATACAAATGCCAACAACTTAAGACCCCAGTTTTTAGTCAACGCCCTTTTCATGCGATCTCCATCCTTTCCATATTTTTTTCAAACGTCCAATCTCCACACTCTTCTTACTGATAGATTCCAGACGTTTTTTCAGATATTCCGGTGTAACATTGCGCACAAGCTGTCCACCCATCGCTACAGATACATACCCGGTCTCTTCTGATACGGTGACGATCAGAGCATCACTCACCTCACTCATTCCAACTGCTGCACGATGTCTGGTCCCCAGCTCCTTACTGATTCCCATATTGTCTGACAATGGAAGATAGCAGGTCGCTGATACGATCCTGTCTCCACGGACAATGATCGCGCCATCATGAAGTGGTGTGTTGTGTTCAAAAATATTGATCAATACCTGCGGTGATACAATACAGTCCAGCGCGATTCCGGTGCTCTCGTATTCTGTCAGCATGATTGCCTGCTCTACGACGATAAGTGCTCCTGTCTTCACTGCTCCCATCGCAAAGGATGCTTCTACGATTCCATCGATCGTTTTCTGGCTGAAACGTACATTATCTTTTCCTCTTTTATCCAGTGCTACCATATTGGGAACAAATTGTTTTTCCCCCAGTTTTTCCAATGCTCTTCTGAGCTCAGGCTGGAAAATGATCACGACTGCGGTCGCCATGACCGGAAGTGAATTCTGTGCAATCCACAAAATCGTATACATTTTAAAAACTGCAGCCACCAGAATAAACAATGCAACAACCAGAATCCCCCTCAGCAGCATCCAGGCTTTTGTATTCTTTATCCAGAGAATAATCTGATAGAATAAAAATGTAATAATCAGTATCTCAACAGCATCTACTACCCGGATCTGCGGGAAGTACCACGATTCTGATACAAATCTTTTTAAAACCTGTGTTAATACTGTGTTCAACAATGTACCCCCTTTTCTATCCGTTATTTATACCCCTGTTTTTTATAATATTTCCCTATTTATTATCGCTATTCAGTTCATTTTCCACAATGCTCTGAATATCCAGTTCTTCCTTCAGGCTCTGTGCAAGAAGGATTTCATCTGTATTGCCCCCAACTCTTGTCGGTCGCTGAACTGCCGGACTCTTTGGTCGTTTTACCTTAGAAGCCGTTTTTGTTTTGCGTACTGCCGGTTTTTTCGTCTGCCCACTCTTCGACCTCTGTCTTCTCTCCGGCTCTGTTCCCGCAATCTCACCTGTTTCTTTCCGCTCATTGATATGTTTGACCGTCTTCTCCGGAGCTGTCACCGAAATCTTAGGGATGGCTTTTACATAATAGTAATATTCATCATCCTCAAACTGGAGACGTTCTGTTCTGGAATAATCCACCGAGAACAGGAAAAATTCCATGATAAAACCAATCACGACTGCTGCAATATTTCCAATGATCAGCATATTATAAGAGGTATGTATATCGAATACAATATCTCCGATCACAATTACAACAATATTCACAACCGCACCGGATGCTGCTGCGATTTTCCACGCATGATCTACCGAAAGCCGGCGCACTGTATATACCACAAAAATAGAGATAATAAATGCGATCACAGTGATCCACAGAGTCTTATCCTGGAATACCGTCTTCACAAACAGCGAAATCTGCCTGGTAATTCCATCCGCACTGGTGATCGCTGTTGCTGAAGTTCTCACACATTCGATCATATAGTAAATGATCGTTCCAAATACAACCGGTACTGCTGAAATCGGTCCAAGTACAAGCGCACAGGCAACCGGAACCACATACGGAACATGAAGCATAAATGCTACCGGTGTGACCAGCAGAAGAAGTGCCTTTTTCGGAGTAAATCTGCAGTAAAAGATAAACATTACCACAAAGATCAGTGCCGCTGCCGCTGCCACTCCTATAGACAGTTTGAACAGATGCACAATTACAAGTCCTGCCGCTACATACGCCGTTACAACCGGTGGAAGAAAAGTGCAGATCACTGCCAGTGCCACCGCTACAACCGGTGTCGCCACCGCTTTCATCAGTCCAATATTCTGGTTGATCATAAGAAATGTGACCAGTGCCAGAACAAACTGCACAGCTTTATCAATATAGATTGATTTCATCGCGTATAATTCCTGTAATTTATCTCTCCATACTATCAGATCATTCATTATCGTTTCTCCCTTTCATACATTCTGTTCAGTCTTGTAAGATCGTGATTGAATTGTTTCACACGCTTTCTTGCTTTTTCATGTTTGGTTCCGTAAAAATGGGAAGCAACGATTCCATAAAAAATAACAAGTACCAGATATCCAATTATCACAGCTGCCGCAAGCATCACAAGAAACTGCATATTCAGATTTTTCATCAGTTCATCCAGAAAAGCAATAACTCCGATTCCCACTGCAACAGCATAGCCGACCGTGACCCATATGATCGTAGCAATGGTGTGAAAGCTCCGGTAATCTTTCTTATAATAAGAACTGATTTTAAAATCTTCCTCTCCCTGTTTGCTTTCGTACATCGCCATCCTTGTCATCAGCTTAACTTTGCTTTCATTTAACATTTTGTCACCTCATACGTTTTATTCGTATATGCATTACTTTCAGTATAACAAATATCAGATTCCTTGTCCAATACTTACCGTCAAAAAGTATACATTTTCGGCTCCTGCCTTTTTCAGCACTCTCGCCGCCTCGTCTAAGGTACTTCCTGTCGTATAAATGTCGTCGATCAAAACGATATTTTCTCCTTTTACATTTTTCTGCACTGCAAATGCTCCCTTGATATTTCGTTTTCTCCCTTTATCGCCCAACTCTTTCTGAGGACTGGTCGCCTTAATTCTCTTAACAGCACCTGCATCCATGGCAATTCCGGTATTTTCTGATAATACCTTTGCTACAATTTCTGCCTGATTAAATCCCCGCTTTCTTTTTCGCCGGGAATGCAGCGGAACCGGCACGATCAAGGTGATCTTTCTTTCCCATAGATAAGAAAGAAAATGCTCTGCCATTTCTTTTCCGAACGTTTGTCCGTAAATTCTCCGGTTCTGATATTTCATTGCATAAACTGCATTTTCCACTGCATCTTTATGCACCCAGAGACTTCTGCCATCAGCAAAAAGATGCTTCTGCCTGGTACAGTCATAGCAATATTCTTCAGCCGGATCCGTCAAAGGCTTTCCACAGCACATGCATCTTACTTCACCAATATAAGGAAGTTTTTCACGGCACGCCTTGCAGATTCCATTGTGTTCCGTAGAATGTTTCTTTCCTGCACTTACAATTTCTCCACAAAACGGACATTTTGAGGGATAAATTAGTTCCAGAATTGTTTCTTTGACCTTTTTTAAGTTTTCCATCCGCTTTTCGAATTTGATTTTCTACTTTTTCTGTGTAACTATCCGCAGAACTCCCGGATCCGTTCTGCCAGACTGGTATTCCGGTTGTGTTCATTGGTATTCCGGATCATCTCCTGGAAGGTCTGGTCATTTCCGACAATTGTCACACATTTTCTGGCTCTTGTGATTGCCGTGTAAAGAAGATTCCTGTGAAACAGCTGTCTCGGTCCGCTCAGAAGAGGGATGACAACCGCCGGATATTCGCTTCCCTGCGACTTGTGAATGGTGATCGCATAGGCAAGCTCCAGTTCTTCCAGCAATTCAAACGGATACTTTACTTTTCTCTTTTCATCGTATTCAACTTCCAGTGTTTCAGTATATGTATTGATCTCGGTGACAATTCCCATATCGCCATTAAAAATCCCCATTCCTTTATCCACCGTCAGTCCATACTTGGTTGTGATCTCCCATTCAAGCTGATAGTTATTCTTGATCTGCATCACCTTGTCGCCCACGCGGAATTTGTGATCGCCATATTCTTTTTCCGCTTTTCCCGGCTCCGGTGGATTCAAATACTCCTGCAAAATACTGTTCAGCCTTTCCACTCCCAGCAGTCCTTTCCGCATCGGTGTGAGTACCTGGATATCATATGGTTTTGCATTGACATATTTAGGAAGCTTCTTCTGGATCAGTGTCAGCAGAACACTGATGATCACATTCGGATCCTGTCTTTTCAAGAAGAAGAAATCCCGGCTCTTATTATCCAAAAGGACCGGTTCTCCCCGGTTGATCTTATGTGCATTTACCACAATATCACTCTCCTGTGCCTGTCGGAAAATCCGGGTCAGCATAACAACCGGAAAACATTCCGATGCGATAAGATCCTTCAAAATACTTCCCGGGCCTACTGATGGGAGCTGGTTACAGTCCCCTACCAGGATCAGCCTTGTCCCCGGTACAATTGCGGTAAGAAGTGCATTCATCAGAGGCAGGTCTACCATAGACATCTCATCGATGATGATCACGTCGGTTTCCAGTGGATTGTCTGCATTTCTTGCAAATCCGTTCCGGTTCGGGTTCTCATCCTCCTCCGGATTACCGTTCACCTCCAGAAGCCGGTGAATCGTCTGCGCTTCCCATCCGGTTGCCTCTGTCATTCTTTTTGCGGCACGCCCGGTTGGTGCTGCCAGCATAATTTCCATATTCTCACTGTGAAAATATTCGATCATGGCATTGATCGTCGTCGTTTTTCCGGTTCCAGGACCTCCTGTGAGAATCATAATTCCATTCCGTACAGCCGCCATGACCGCATTTTCCTGCTTCTCATCAAGCTGCATTTCGGCTTCTTTTTCAATCTGATGGATCTTTTTTTCGATCACTACATTGGCTTCTTCATATTCCAGATTCAGATCATGCAGCATTTTCGCGGTATTGAGTTCCAGATAATAGAAGTGGGACACGTATACCCGCAGACCTTCTTCAGATTCTTTGAGTACGATCTTCTTTTCCATCGACAGATCCATCAGGTATTTCTCAATATTCTTAATCTCCACTTCCAGAAGTGCAGATGCCCGACGAAGCAACACGTCCTTTGTCAGATAGACATGCCCTTCGGCAACACTCTGCTGTAAGGTATAAAAAATACCACTCCGGATACGGAAATCCGAGTCTGAATGAATGCCGATCTTCGTTGCGATTTCATCAGCGATCTTAAATCCGATCCCCTGAATCTGATCTGCAAGCTGGTATGGATTTCCTTCCAGTACCTGATAGGTCTTCGGACCGTAAAACTGATAAATCTTTGCTGCAAGTGTCGTCGAAATCCCAAATTTCTGAAGATAGATCATTGCATTCCGCATATCTTTTTTCTCTTCTACCTGTACAGCGATCTCTCTTGCCATACGTTCGCTGATCCCACGCACCTCCGCAAGTCTTTCTGGTTCTTCTTCGATGATTCGGAAGGTGTCTTCCCTGAATTTTTTCACAATCCTGCCGGCAAGAGATGCACCAACCCCTTTGATTGCCCCTGATCCCAGATAGCGTTCAATCGAAAGCAGATCTTCCGGTGCTTTGATCTCATAATTCAGCACTCGGAGCTGTGTTCCATATACACTGTGAACCACATATTCTCCGTTCACCTCAACCAGCTCTCCCTCTGATAAATAGTTAAAGTTTCCGACACAGGTCAGATCGCCATCATCATTATTCAAATTAAATACGGTATATCCATTGTCTTCATTGCGAAATACAATGTGTTCTACATAACCTTTTACTGTTTCCATACTTTTTTCCTTTTTAAAAAGGCTGTCTCTCTACAGAAACAGCCTTCTCATGTGCTTATCACTAGAAATCTTTTTTTCCGTTCATAAACTCCACATACTGACCGGTACCGATTGCAACAACCTTCATCGGGTCTTCCGCTGTCATCGTATTGATGCCTGTCCTTTCTTCGATCAGTTCTTCCAGCCCGCGAAGCAGCGCACCTCCACCTGTCAGTACAATTCCACGATCCAGAATATCCGCGGAAAGTTCCGGCGGTGTTCTCTCCAGAACCCCAATGACCGCTTCGACGATCTGACTTGTAGTCTCATGCAGGGCTTCTTCGGTCTCAGAAGCCGTTACCGTGACCGTCTTTGGCAATCCTGTTACCAGGTTTCGTCCCCTTACTTCCATTGATTCATCTTCTACAAGAGGATATGTCGTTCCGATCTTGATCTTGATATCTTCTGCTGTTCTGTCTCCGATCAGCAGATTGTGCTTTTTCCGGACATAACGGACGATTGCTTCATCAAAATCATCACCTGCAACTTTTAATGATGTATTCACAACAGTTCCTCCAAGGGAAATCACCGCAATGTCGGATGTACCACCACCGATATCCACGATCATGTTGCCACATGGTTTTGAAATATCTATTCCGGCTCCGATTGCCGCCGCAACCGGTTCTTCAATCAAATGTACTTCCCGCGCACCGGCTGCAAAAGCAGCCTCTTCTACCGCCTTTTTTTCAACCTCTGTAACACCGCTTGGCACACAGATACTGATATTCGGCTTCTTAAATGTACGCTTTCCCAGTGCTTTCTGAACAAAATATTTGATCATTTTTTCTGTGACAATGTAATCGGAAATAACGCCCTGTCTGAGAGGTCTTACCGCAACAATGTTCCCCGGTGTCCTTCCAAGCATCAGCCTTGCTTCTTCACCGATTGCTTTTATCATATTGGTATCTCTGTCAAAGGCAACGACTGAAGGTTCTTTCAGTACAACTCCCTTTCCTTTCACATAAACGAGGATACTTGCTGTTCCTAAATCAATTCCTAAATCTATTGACATCACGATTCCCCTTTCACATACTCACCTTATTATAATCAAATCTCTAGTAAATAGGAAGTCTTTTTTTCAAGTTCAGGATTTTTTAAGATTTCTGTATCATTTTCTGTCCAGCATCATTTTGATGTATTTTCCTGTATATGAATTCGGGTTTTCTGCCACTTCTTCTGGTGTACCGCACGCAACAACTGTTCCCCCCTTGTCACCGCCTTCCGGTCCGATATCGATAATATAATCTGCTGTCTTGATCACATCCAGGTTATGTTCGATCACGATAACCGTATTGCCATCTGCCGCGAGTCTGCGCAGGATTTCCGTCAACTTGTGCACATCTGCAAAATGAAGTCCGGTTGTCGGTTCGTCCAAAATGTACACTGTCTTCCCAGTGCTTCTCCGGCTCAGTTCAGTTGCAAGCTTGATCCGCTGTGCTTCACCGCCGGAAAGGGTTGTAGACGGCTGGCCAAGACGAATATAAGAAAGTCCTACATCGTAAAGTGTCTCCATTTTTCTACGGATACTCGGTACATTTTCAAAGAAATGAAGCGCCTCTTCTACCGTCATATTCAGAACATCATAAATGCTTTTTCCTTTATATTTTACCTCCAGCGTCTCACGGTTGTAGCGTTTTCCGCCGCATACCTCACACGGCACATATACATCCGGAAGGAAATGCATCTCGATCTTGATGATTCCATCTCCGCTACACGCTTCACAGCGTCCGCCCTTGACGTTAAAGCTGAATCTTCCTTTTTTATAGCCTTTCGCCTTCGCATCCGCGGTTGCCGCAAACAGATCCCGGATCAGGTCGAATACTCCGGTATATGTCGCCGGATTGGATCTTGGCGTCCTTCCGATTGGAGACTGGTCAATGTCGATCACTTTGTCCAGCATTTCCAGTCCTTCAATCCGCTTATACTTTCCAGGAATCACACGGGCACGGTTTAGCTTTTTCGCCATACTCTTGTAAAGGATTTCATTCACCAATGAACTCTTACCGGAACCTGATACGCCGGTTACACAGGTCATCACGCCAAGTGGGAACTTCACGTCAATATTTTTCAGGTTATTCTCTGCTGCACCTACAACTTTGATCCAGCCGGTCGGAACTGCGCGGGTTTCCGGAACCGGGATCTTGATCTTTCCGCTTAAATATGCACCTGTGATCGACCGTTCTACTTTCATGATCTCCTGTGCCGTTCCCTGGGCAACTAGTTCTCCACCGTGTTCTCCGGCTCCCGGTCCGATATCGATTACCTGGTCTGCCGCAAACATGGTATCTTCATCATGCTCAACCACGATCAGTGTATTTCCAAGATCACGGAGATGCTTGAGTGTTGCGAGAAGTTTGCCATTATCTCTCTGGTGCAGACCGATACTTGGCTCATCCAGAATATAAGCCACACCCACAAGACCGGAACCGATCTGCGTCGCAAGCCGGATTCTCTGTGCTTCTCCACCGGAAAGAGTTCCTGTTGCACGGGCAAGTGTCAGATATTCCAGACCCACATCCAGAAGGAACTGCAGGCGCGCTTTGATCTCTTTTAATATCTGTCCGCCGATCATCTGCTGCGTCTTTGACAGTTCCAGACTGCTGATAAACCGCTGAAGTCGTTCAATCGACATTGCTGTTACGTCTGAAATATTTTTATCTCCGACCGTTACCGCAAGTGCACCCTTTTTCAGTCGCTGTCCGCCACATTCTCGGCAAGGTGTGATCTGCATAAAACTCTCATATTCTGCTTTCATAGTCTCCGATCCCGTTTCACGGTATCTTCGCTCCACATTCCGGATCAGTCCATCAAATGCAACGTCATAGATCCCTTCCCCGCGTTGTCCTTTATAATAGACCTTGACTTCTTTTCCATTAGTCCCACGAAGTAAAACATCCTGGATTTCTTTCGGATACTGTTCAAACGGCGTATCCAGGTCAAAATGATATTCCTTGCAGAGTGCTTCCAGAATCGCATGAGTAAAACTGCTCTTATCGGTACAGGACTGCCATCCTGTCACCACGATTGCTCCTTCATTGATGCTGAGTGATTTGTCCGGAATCATCAGGTCTTCATCAAACTCCATTTTATATCCGAGTCCGAAACATACCGGGCAGGCACCAAATGGATTGTTAAATGAAAAGCTTCTCGGCTCGATCTCATCAATACTGATTCCGCAGTCCGGGCAGGCAAAATTCTGGCTGAAATTCAGCGGTTCCCCTCCGATCACATCCACAACCAGAAGCCCCTCCGCAAGACTTAATACACTTTCTATGGAATCTGCAAGTCTTTTTTCAATCCCCGGTCTGACAACCAGACGGTCTACAACAATCTCAATATTATGTTTGATATTCTTGTCCAATGAGATTTCTTCGGAAAGCTCATACATATTTCCGTCAATCCTTACACGGACATAACCGCTTTTCTTTGCTCTGTCCAGAAGCTTGACATGGGTTCCTTTTCTCCCCCGCACAACCGGTGCCATCAGCTGGATCTTTGTTCCTTCCGGAAGTGCCATGATCTGATCGGTCATCTCATCTGCCGTCTGCTTCTTGATCTCTCTTCCACACTTCGGACAATGCGGAATCCCGATTCTTGCATACAGCAGTCGAAAATAATCGTAAATCTCCGTCACGGTTCCGACTGTGGATCTCGGATTGCGGTTCGTAGACTTCTGATCGATGGAAATCGCCGGTGAAAGCCCTTCAATACTTTCTACATTCGGCTTCTCCATCTGCCCAAGGAACTGTCTTGCGTAAGAAGACAGAGATTCCATATATCGTCTTTGTCCCTCTGCATAAATTGTATCAAATGCAAGGGATGATTTGCCGGAACCACTGAGACCGGTCAGTACTACCAGTTTGTTCCTCGGAATATCTACATCAAGATTCTTCAGATTGTGCTCGTTCGCACCTCTGATCTTTATCAGTTCTTTCTTTTTTTCAGCCATCTGTTCTTCCTCTTCTATCTCTTCGCTTTACTCCATCTCATTCAAATGCTTTTTCAGCTCGATCAGCTTATCACGCAGCTCTGCTGCCGCCTCGAAATTCAGCTCTGCTGCCGCTTTCTTCATCTGCTTTTCCAGCTTCTTGATCAGCTTCTCCAGCTCTGCCACACTCATGGATTCCGGATCTTTTTCCAGCCTCATCTCTTCTGCTGCAACCTTCTTTGAAATACTGATCAGATCACGCACCGACTTCTTGATCGTCTGTGGCGTGATTCCATGTTCTTCATTGTATTTCATCTGAATCTCACGACGGCGCATCGTCTCATCAATCGCCATCCGCATCGAATCCGTCATGTTATCCGCATACATGATAACATGCCCCTCTGCATTTCTCGCCGCACGGCCAATGGTCTGGATCAGTGAAGTTTCCGAACGCAGAAAACCTTCTTTGTCCGCATCCAGAATCGCTACCAGTGTGATCTCCGGAATATCCAGACCTTCTCGAAGCAGGTTAATTCCAACCAGTACATCAAATACATCCAAACGTATATCCCGGATGATCTCTGTCCTTTCCAGAGTATCAATATCCGAATGTAAATATTTCACACGAATGCCAAGCTCCCGCATATAATCGGTCAGATCTTCCGCCATACGCTTTGTCAGCGTTGTGATCAGTACCTTATTCTTCTTCGCTGTTTCTTTATTTACCTCACTGATCAGATCATCAATCTGTCCTTCGATCGGACGCACTTCTACTTCCGGATCCAGAAGACCTGTCGGTCGGATTACCTGCTCTGCCCGCAGCAGTTCGTGAGACTCCTCGTACTCTCCAGGTGTCGCCGATACAAACAGTACCTGGTCAATCTTACTTTCAAATTCCCCAAAGCTGAGCGGTCTGTTATCCTTTGCCGACGGCAGACGGAATCCATAATCTACCAGTGTTGTCTTTCTCGACTGATCGCCGTGATACATGGCTCCAATCTGTGGAATCGTCTTATGCGACTCGTCGATCATGATCAGAAAATCATCCGGAAAATAGTCAATCAATGTACATGGCGGCTCCCCTGCTTTCTGCCCAGTCAGATGCCTCGAATAGTTTTCAATTCCGGAACAAAATCCTGTCTCTCGCATCATTTCTATATCAAAATTCGTTCTCTCAGAAATACGCTGTGCTTCCAGAAGCTTATCTTCCCCTTTAAAATAACGGATCTGCTGCTCCAGTTCTTCTTCAATCTCCCCGATGGCACGCTCCATATTCTCCTTGGACACTACATAATGAGATGCCGGGAAAATTGCCACATGCCCGATCACATTCAACACTTCACCGGTCAATGTATCAATCTCTGTTATTCTGTCTATCTCATCACCGAAAAATTCAACTCTGTATGCAATTTTTTCCGAATACGCCGGGAAAATCTCAACCACATCTCCTCGCACCCGGAAGGTTCCACGCTTGAAATCCATATCATTGCGGTCATACTGGATCTCAACCAACTTCTTCAGAACTTCATCCCTGTCTTTGATCATGCCCGGTCTAAGTGAAATCACCATCTCCTTGTAATCAATCGGCGAACCCAGTCCGTAAATGCAGGACACACTTGCCACAATGATAACATCATTCCGCTCAGAAAGCGCTGCTGTCGCAGAGTGGCGGAGCTTGTCGATCTCATCGTTGATGGCAGAGTCCTTGGCAATGTAAGTGTCGGATGACGGAACATAAGCTTCCGGCTGATAGTAGTCGTAGTAGGAGACAAAATATTCCACTGCGTTATTCGGAAAGAACTCTTTGAATTCCCCATACAGCTGCGCTGCCAGTGTTTTATTGTGTGCAATAATTAATGTCGGTTTGTTCATCTGTTGAATAACATTCGCCATGGTAAATGTCTTACCAGATCCAGTAACGCCAAGCAACGTCTGACACTGGTTTCCTTCTTTGAAACCTTCGACCAGCTCTTTAATTGCCTGCGGCTGGTCTCCGGTTGGTTTATATTCTGATACTAATTCAAAATGATCCATATGATTTCTCCTGATTGAATCTAATTTATTTTGGAATGTAGTAATATTATTTCTAGTATTGTTACTTGTCTAGTATATCATTCAATATAAAAAAAGTACAGAACAAAACCGAATGTTTGTTCTGTACTTTTTTATTTTCTAAATTCCATTATTCTTCCAAATTTCTTCAATAATCCAACCAATATTACATGTGATCTGCCTATGAATTTAATCCGTTTCTTATTTAATTAATTTAAAATTATAATCCGGAATCAATAATACACATGTACTCAACACCCATATAAATCCTTTTTCAAAATTTCTGCTGACTTCATTTTGTACATTCAGTATCTCAGATAAATCCATCTGTTCAAATTGCTTTCTAAGATCATTTTCATTTGCATCTTCCTTTTGAATTCTAGCTGCCTTGCGAATATTATGACATACGATCTCTTGTAAAACTTTTCTCATATGCTCCCAATATGTTCGATTCTCACATGTATATCCAATTTTTGTAATCCAATCTTTTAATTGATATTTTAATGTCTTTTCCTTCTTCTCATCTCCTACAATACACAATATTTCTTCCAATTTTTTCTCTAACTCATTCGTAGAAATTTTCAATATTGCATCACAACATCCATTTCTTTTTTCAACATCACTTACCCGATATCTATCTCCTGCAAGTAAATCATCAATTCTATGTGGCAACTCAACCGCCTTTTCAATAATACTTTCTGACTTTACCAACCCTTTATATTTATCTCCCGGCTGCAATGATACCGGAATTTTCCGATTTATATACTCTTCATCTGGTATAGATTTTAAATGCAAATATGATTCAATCATTGGATAATTCAGGTACAATTTCCCCATATCAGTCGAGTCCTCAAAGCAATGCTGCATTTCTAAAATCTTTTCTTCAGAAAATGCCGGATCATGCCGTTCATAATCAAATACAAGAATAATATTGGTAAAATCATTTCTATAATAGATTGTCTCCGGATGTTCCTTTTTACTGATTACAAACGGTAAATCAACATCCATTTCATCTTTTGCCCAATCATTTCCGTATGCTTTTACAATATCCTCATATAACTTATAAATGTTCGTACCGTAAATCCATACATCATCTATATCAATATTCATTTCTGGAAAACATTTGAAAATAAGCCAAAATAATTCATCCTTTTCATGTTTTCCTTCTACAACCAGTAAGCTCCGGCTACGCCACCTTGTCTCTACTGCGTAATTATTCATATTTTTCAAACTCCCCACTAATATACATCTTTTCAAGATTGTGACCTTCTCTCAGCTCCCGTTGAGTCGCATTACAAAGAGCTGTTAATGTTCCCTTTCTTGATAAAATAAACAGGCAATCCGGTCTCATAATTCTATTTGTCATCAAGTTCGTATTATGCGATGTCATAATCATTTGGCATTTTGGATACTTCTGTTTAAAGAAACGAATCACATTTTCTGCCATTTCATAATGGTAAAACGCATCAAATTCATCTAAATAGATCAAAGACGCATCCCATACTTTCGGAACCAGTCTCCGATATAACTCTGCTAATGCCAATGTACCACTTGATGCATTTTCATAAAATGGAACTAATTGTTCATGTGAAAAATACAGTTCTCTTTGTCCGTCTGGTAATTTTTTTAATACCAATTTACATTCTATACCCATTGCATTTAAAAAATCTTCAAAATTCTTCAGATGTTCCGGATTTTCCAGACTCTCATAAAAACTTTGATTCATTCTTCCAAAGCGATACTGCATCCCATTTCCTACTGTAATCATCATCATTCTTCTAACATAATTCGATAACCGGATAAGAGCTGAATCATTTTTCAAAGCCACATTACTGATCAGCCATCTCAAAAATGGAAGTTTGGGTTCGCTGATCTCATCATCTTCTCCAACTTCCAAAGATTGTAAATAACGATCTATATTGGCAGTTTCTGCATCAATATAATCTAAATTATCAAAATTGTATTCTCGCAAACCAAAATTACATTTAAAAATGCTTTTTCCATTTACAGATAATTCTTCTTCACGTAATTCCTGATTTGATAATCTCGAATATTTGTAACTTAATTCTGTATCTTCAAATCTGAATTCATATTGAAACATTGCTGCATCTTCTTTGGAATCTGCGTTGAGTAAAATTCCATTACTCGCATATCTTGTTCCGCCAAACATTGTTGAACCAATATCAAGAATTGCTCTTCCAAGGTTCGTCTTACCAGTCGCATTACGTCCATAAATCAACATTTTGCCGATGATACCATCTGAAAGACAATCTGTATTAAACTGATAACCTGCAATATTTTCAAAATCTATCGTAATTTCATCTTTAAAATTTTTGTAATTCTTTAACGTGAATTTTTTAAGCATATCTTATACCATCCTCTCAAAAAATTATTAATGTATAATTCTATGCTTACAGTATAACCAATTTTCACTCTGTTCGCAACAACATGCCGTAAAAAAATTACGGCATGTTGTGACATGGTTTCAATTTTTATTTCTCATTTTACTTCTGGTTCTTGTTTTTGTATGAATTCTTGCACACTTGTAAGCAATATCGGAATCAACACCACCATAATCATATGTGATATTATCATTTCTTGCACTGCCCAGTTTCTCGTAATAGATGAAATAGGATAAATATCTCCATATCCCGACGAAAAGAAAGACACAAAACTAAAATAAATATATTTTTCATTATTGGCACTACCCATATTATCTTCATTTAAAGCAATATTTAAATCTGGTTCTATAATGCCTATTTTTCCGTTTTTATTTTGTATCATAATGTCTAACGGACACAATTTTTCTTTATCTTGTTCATCATAATTCCCATTCACACTCCACGTTTTTCCATCAATTTTTTTCTCTATTTTCTTTCTATGTAAAGAGACATTTTCACCTTGCATTTCAAGTAAATTCATTTGAAACGCAAAATATACGTTATTATGATATGCCACATACAAATTAGCATATACACTAATTACAACCCCCACTATAATTACATATTCTAAACATACACATATTACAAATTTTTACAGTATATCATTCAGAGTAAAAAAAGTACAGAACAAGCGAATGTTCGTTCTGTACTTTATACGTTTTCTATATTATTTATTCAAAAAACTATTTCTGAATATTTTTCTTTTTTCCCTTTTCCAGCTCTGTATCTGGATCGAAGTCTTCTGATAGATATTTTGAATTTTCTTTAATTGATTTCACCAGTTCTCTGAATGCCGTTATCTTTTCATCCTCGTTCATTTCAGTATTCCTTTTGTTCTTCAAGCTGTTCCAGACAATATTTTTCTGCCAGAATTATAAATTCATCTACAACTGAAATCTGCCGTTCTGATTCTTCTTTACTTGCAATATAAAAATCATCATAATCGCTGGCATGGCGAATCTCTTCTGCCTGACCGATTTTCCTTCCCATTTCCCTTGGAAACACAGACGTCTTCACATAATCCTTATTGAAGTTTGCCACAGCATCTTTATGTCTTTTATATGCTTTACCGCTGACTGCATGTACTGCATTAATTGCATGAAAGATGGAATAGTACGCTCTGTTATTAGCTCCTTTATAATCTTCAATAAAAAATAATGCTCTTGCTGATTTCAGATCATTTCGGGCTGTTTCCCGACGATATAACACCAGATCCCGCCTAGTACCGATTCCTGATCATGCTGCTCCATACAAAACTACCCCTTCTTTATGAATATTGGAATAAAATAGATAGTTCACAATCCACTTGTTAAAATGTGCTTCACTTTTTGCAATAGGCTTTATGTCCGTGTCATGATCCATATTAAAGTCATAGGTCATGTACGAGAGCTGTTGTGCATATGCCTTTAATTTCAGATCTGATATATCCACCAGGATCATAATGTCTACATCAGAATCCGGGCGGAAGTCCCCCCTTGCATAAGAACCATAAAGGATTATCTGGCGTACATGGGAACCATAAATCTTCTTGACCGCTTCCACATACTGTTTAATTAAATCCTGCATAATCTTTGGCATACATCATCACCTCATTTTCTGCTGATAATACTATAAATTTCTTGATTTTATTATAACCAGTTTACCCTCGTTTCTCAATCAATATTTTCCATGTAACAATGTTACTGCTTTCTTCGACGAATTTTGTTCACCGTTATGGTATACATCTTGTTCTATATTTTTACTGAAATCAAAAAAAAGCAGAGCCTGCTCCACTCAGACTCTGCCTCTCACTTTTTTCTTTTTATACTGCCGCTATTCTTCTACTTCTCTCTCATAAACGATCTCACCGCCAAGAACTGTCATATCCACTTTCGTGGCCTTGATCTCATCCGGGTCGATCTCATAGATATTCTTCTCGAGAACTACGAAGTCCGCATTTTTTCCCACTTCGATGGTTCCGTTCTCGTCTTCTGTATAGGAAGCGTAAGCTGCGTTTTTTGTAAAAAGCTTCACCGCTTCGTCTACGGATATTTTTTCGGATGGGATCCAGCCTTCCTGTGGCTGACCGCTGATATTTTTGCGGGTAACTGCAAAATAAATATTCTCCATTGCATCAAAGCTTACCACAGGAGCATCCGAGCCGCCGGACGTATGGATTCCCATATCCAGCATACTCTTCCATGCATACACCTTATCCATACGTTGTGCGCCGATGGCAGGTTCCACTGTGTTCATATCCAGATCGATAAATACCGGCTGGATATATGCCAGCAGATCCTGGTCTTTCATCCCCTGCAAAATACGCGGATTGGTGATCTGGCAATGCACGATACCATGTCTGCCCTTTTTGTTATCCTTCCGGTAAGGAGATTTCGCAGCTGCCTCAATGACCATATCCATGGCACGATCGCCTATACAGTGTACCGCCGCCTGCATCTGATGCCGGTCAAAAAAAGCAAACAGATCGTCAAGCTCATCCTGACTGAATGTGATGATCCCGGTATTTTCCGGCGAATCCTCGTAAGGCTCATTCATGGCCGCTGTTCTTGCACCAAGGGAACCATCCTGGATCAGCTTCATCGGTCCAACAGTAAAGTGATCTCCCCTCTGCCCGGTACGATATCCTTCCTCGATAAAAGCCTTCGCATCCTCCGCCCGCTCAAAAAGGCACTGCTCATAATGGCGGATACTCAGCTCTCCTCTGGCATCCAGTGCCTTGTAGGAGGCCATGATCCGACGCCAGTTTTTTCCCGGAAGGGAGGCAAGATCATCGGACTGTACACCTGTAAATCCACATTCATTCAGCTTCTTCGCACTGTATCTGATGTAGCCTTCCACTTCTTCCTGGGATGGTGCTTCCAATACGGAAGAATAAAACTGTACTGCATTCTCCTTCAGAAGTCCGGTATCCAGATCAACCTCCTTCTCAATCTCCGGAAACTCCGGGATTTTTTTCAGAAGCTCCAGACCACAGCTGTTGCACACAGCCACATGCCCGCAGACACGCACCATAATGATGGGGATTTCCGTTGAGAGTGCATCCAGCTCATCCTTATGCGGATAGCGCGGCTTATCAAAATGCTCCTCATTCCAGCCTCTGCAGTAGAGCCAGGTCAGCTTCTGACCTTTACTCTCCTCCAGTCTTTTTTTTGCTGCAGCAAGCATTTCCTCAACACTTGTGCAGTCAAACAGTTTCACAGATCTTTCCACAAATGCATAATGCAACATATGCATATGTGTATCCACAAAACCGGGCAGCATCAGCCTTCCCTTAAGGTCAATCCGTTTTTTGCAGGAAAAAGCTTCCGCTTCTTTATCAGTTCCCACAAAAACGATCCGGCCATTTTCGATTCCCACAGCCTCTGCCACTTTTTCACTGTTATCCAGTGTTCTTATACATCCGTTAAAAAAAATCGTATCCACTGTTTATTTTTCCTCTTTTTCTTTTTTATCCTCGTAGAAAAGTGCCATATCCTTGTCTACTTTTCCGATTCCCATGTAACGCGCCTTATAATCCTTCAGCAGCTTAAAGAAGGTACCACTTAAGATAAATAATGTGGCAACATTTACAAATGTAGGGAATACGGTTGTAAAGTCTGCAATTACCCACAGCTGTGCCGGTGTTCCGTTTCCGTAAAGAGTAAGCACTGTGACCAGAAGACCCCATAATGGCGTTCCAAGGATAAAAACCTTCTCTGCGATCTTCAGAACCTTCTGATTGTTTTTCAGCCAGTGCTTCAGGATCACGCTGTAATAGGTGAACCATCCGGTTGATGTTGTCAGTCCGAAAAGGAAAATACTGATCGCGATCAGTGCTCTCGCAACAGAGCCCATTCCGGACTCAAATGCTGTCAGTGTCAGCTCTGATCCCTGAAGTCCTGAATTCCAGTAGCCTGTGGTGATAACAACAAGACCTGTCATGGAGCAGACTACGATGGTGTCTGCAAATACCTCAAATGCTCCCATCAGTCCCTGTTTTACAGGATGGTCTGTTTTTGCGGAAGCATGGATCATAGGTGAGGTTCCCCAGCCTGCCTCGTTGCTGTATACAGAACGGGCAAATCCAAGACGCATAGCTGTTGCAACACCGGCTCCCATAAATCCGCCGACTGCTGCCTGTGTTGTAAATGCACCCTTGAAGATCAGTCCAAAGGTTTCCGGCAGCTTGTCAAAATTCACTACCAGTATTGCAAGAGATCCTACAATGTAAAGCATGCACATGATCGGTGTCATATAGGAAGAGATCACACCGACTTTCTTTACACCGCCAATGATGATCAGGTAGATCGCTGCCACATACAGAAGTGACGGCACGATGTACGGCAGGTGGAAGGTACTTCCGACAGCCTCTGATACTGTATAATTCTGTAAGGTGATGAACCATGTCATAAAAATACAGCCGCCGAACAGTACTGCAAAAAGTTTCCAGAAGGGAAGCTTTTTCTCTCCGCCAAGACCCTTCTGCATGTAGTAGGTCGGGCCTCCCTGGTACTCACCGTTTGGCTGTTTTTCTCTGTAGTACACAGCAAGTGTTACCTCTGCCATCTTGATGACCATAGCAAGAAGCGCCGCGATCCAGAGCCAGAATAATGCACCAGGTCCTCCTGTTGCAATGGCTGTTGCAACACCGGACATGTTGGATACTCCAACAGTACCGCCGATCGCAATAGAAATAGCCTGGAACGGTGTCAGGCTCTTTCCGTCGTCTCCGCCTTCCTGACGGCGTTCTTTACTGAACATGTTTTTCACAATGTAACCAAAATGGCGGAACTGGAAGAAACCGGAACGTACTGTCAGATATACGCCTGTAGCGAGAATCGTGATCAGCAGCGGCAGTCCCCAGAGCCAATTGGTCAGATTTTCAAATAATTCAAACATCTTTTCCTCTCCTATCCTTTTTATTGTTTTTCTTTTGCATACATTCGGAAAATCCGCGTACAGAATATAAAAAATCCCCAGAACATGAAGTCAGATACGGATACCCGGTGTTCTCGACATACAGCTCTTCTGCCATATATCTGCGAGCCCCGTTTCTGCCCTCTTTATACTTCATGCTCTGGGGATCTTACATTTCAGTCCACTAATCTTCCAAACGATCACAGTATATCACAGTTCCGGAGGAATTGCTACTTTTTCCGTTTGAGTTTTTTAATGCTCAGTACCAGGTTATCTTTTCGATTCATGAAAATAACAGTCATCTTCACGTCCATATTCTTGTAAATACAATAGATTTGACTAATGGTATGCTCTATAACTGTGATATGCATAATTTCTATGCTATCAGAGACCATGTTAAATTTGTTCTACAATCATACCGTTGTGGTATGGGGATCATCCGGCATGTCCGCCCTGCGGGCTGCTTTTATGAGCAAGTAGCTGACTATTGTCAGCGGATTGCGAATGTCCTTTTTCTGCATTCATGGTAAATCCCTCCATTTGTGACTTTTACTATGATCATTATCAGCCAAAAATTCGTACTAAGATTCGTAACGAAATGTCTATTCTTCTGCTTTTCTCTTATCAATACTGCGTCATAAACCGCTATGGTATGGAATTTTTCAAATGCATCCAGATTAACGGTCGTACATTCCCACTCATTTTGTAACCCTTCACAAAGCCGACTCCACTTATCTACCTCATCCGCAACAATCAATACTTTTTTTGTATCCCTTTTCTTACGTTACTTCATTTTCAAAACAGAAAAGGCAGTGAAATTTCTCCACCGCCTTTCCTGTTTTTGATTTAATTCGTTAATTGCATTTGTTCATTCGATGCATTTTCCTTTTTTATCTTCTTCACCAGCTCCTGAATCTTCTGAAAAGATTCTTCACTGATTGTATGTTCCATCCGGCATGCATCGTGATTTGCAGTTTCCGGAGATACTCCTATCAGTTCTAAGAATTCTTCCAAAAGCAAATGCCTTGCATAAACCTTTTTAGCAATCTTTTTCCCTTCCGCCGTCAGTTCAACATAGCCATGTTCATCTTTTATTACATATCCTTCTGCCACCAATCCACATATTGCAACTGAAACACTTGCTTTGGAATAGTTCAGATAATTACAAAGCAGAAAATTACGGACATATCCTTTCTGACGTTTCAAGATATACATCGCTTCCAGATAATCTTCTCTGGATTCTCCAAGTTTCATCTACTACCTTCTCCCCTTTCGGAAAGTATTTCTTCTCCATTCCTGCTGTTAAGAAATTCTGCCGTTCTCCATTTCATATACCGCATCTGCCACGTTCATTGTGGATACTCTGTGGGATACCAGGACAACTGTTTTCTTCTTGACCGATTCTTTCAATGATTTTAAGATAATTCCCTCATTTAAAGAGTCGAGGTTCGATGTAGGCTCATCGAGTAGAATGAGGGGGCATTCATGGAGAAATACTCTTGCAATTCCGATTCTCTGTTTCTCACCGCCGGACAGCGTGTCACCCAGTTCTCCGACTTCTGTATCATATCCTTTCGGAAGTGTCATTATGAAATCGTGGATAGACGCTTTCTTTGCGGCTTCCATAATCTCTTCTCTGGATGCTCCCGGCTTTGCAATGGCAATGTTGTTTGCAATGGAATCATGGAACAGGTGCGTTTCCTGTGTGACATAACTTTCCATATCTCTTAAATGCTTGGTTGGAATCTTGCGGACATCTGTACCGTCTACCGATACGCTTCCGTTCTGCACATCCCAGAACCGCATCAGCAGTTTTAAGAGCGTAGATTTTCCGGAACCGCTCGCACCATGAATCCCTGTGATCTTACCAGGCTGTAATTTCAGTGAATAGTTATCTAAAATAACTTCATTATCATAACCCAGGCCGTCCTCTGCCCCAGGGCACCTTCCCGCCCTAGCGGGCTCCCCTTGTCTGTCTCCTTCGGAGCCATTCATCTTGTAAGCAAATGTTACGTTCTCTGCCTCTGCTCCTGTAAATTCATGTTCCATGCTCTCTGCACCGGAAGTTTCCACGTCACCCGGAATTTCTTCCACAAGCGGTGTCTCTTCCAGAAGAGAAAGAACACGCTCACCACTTGCCAGTGTCTGGTTCAGGTTGTTGGAAAGGCTTGATAATGCTACGACCGGTCCGAAAGAACCCATCATTGCAATGGTACAGGTTAAGATTCCCTCGAATCCCATCGCACCTTTGTCGTACAGCCAGATCGTCAGTGCAAGCATTCCAAAAGATGCAAGCAGGATAACCATGTTCGTAAAGGAACGCTGTGAGCCTTCCATTTTGCTTAATGACTCCTGCATTCCTGCAAGATTTTTGGAACGCTCAGACATCTGCTCTTTTCTCTTTTCACCCTGTCCGTACTGGATGGTCTCGTCCAATCCTCGTAAAGAGTCCAGAACAAAGCTGTTCAGTTCTCCGAAGTTTGTCCGAAATTCCATTCCCTTCTGACTGCCACGTTTTCCATTCCACATCGGGATGGCTACACCGACAATCAGATAAGCTGCCAGTGTAAGCACTCCTGCCATCCAGTGATATCTTCCAATAAAAATCACCATAATAATCGAGGTCAGTGTAGCAATCGCAATCGGAGAAATGGTATGTGCATAGAACACTTCCAGTAATTCAATATCAGTTGTAATAATCGAGATCAGATTTCCCTTATCTCGTCCTTCCAGTTTTGCAGGGCAGAGCTTTCTCAGTGCTGCAAACACTTTATGGCGGATGATTGCCAACAGCTTAAATGCGATAAAATGATTACAATACTGTTCCACATAATGCAGGATTCCACGAAGCACTGCAATTACGATCATGACTGTGATAATCGTTTTTACTGGAGTAAATACCAGCCACATATTGTCCACCGGAACAATCATTCCGGCTACTCCTGTCAGAAGACCATGCACGATGACCTGTCCTGTCAGTATCGTCAGGAAGATTGCACATAAATAACCCAATGTTCCAAGGATGATTGCTGCCAGCATGATATGGAGCAGGGGTTTTACCAGACCAATCAGACTTCCCATGATCTGGAGGGCACTTCTGCGTTTTGTTGTATTCGTATTTTCACTCATTATGCCACTCCTCCTTTTCCATAGTTTTCCAGTGCCATCTGGCTTTCATACAGATGTCTGTATGCACCATTCCGGCTCATCAGTTCGTCATGCTTTCCGCTTTCTTTGATTTCTCCGTCTTTTAAGAAATAAATCTTGTCAGACTTCACGACATTTGCCAGTCTGTGGGAAATCAGAAGCACCGTCTTTGTTTTTGCCAGTTCGTGAATCACATTCATGATCAGTTCTTCACTTTCCACATCGATATTGGATGCAGCTTCATCAAAAATATAAACTGCACTGTCTGTCCGAAGCAATGCTCTGGCAATCACCAGTCTCTGGCACTGACCGCCGGACAGGTTGCTTGCTTTTTCCAGCAACTGTGTCTGCAAGCCATCCTGTGTCTGTAAGAACCCTAAGAGATTCACTTTCTGAAGAACTGCTTCCATCTCTTCTTTCGTTGCGTCCGGTTTTGCCATCTTCAGATTTTCTTCTACTGTACCTTTGAACAGGTAGCTGTTATGGCGAACCAGAACAACCCTCTGCATCAGATTGGTTTCATTCACTTCATTAAGCGGTACGCCACCGATGGTGATTTCTCCGTTATATCCCCGGTTCTTTACTGCAAGGATTCCGGCAATCGTACTCTTACCACATCCGGATTCACCAACCAGTGATACAAAACTTCCTGCCGGAAGATTTAAGCCTATTCCTTTTAAAATCTCTCTGTCCTCTTCATAAGAAAAGTGCACATCTTTTAATGTAACATCTAACGCTCCATCCGGCAGTGTTTTTTCTCCGGCCTGTGGTTCCGGCAGATCTAAAATCTTGAAACTCTTATCACTCGCTGCCATACCATTCATTGCGATATGGAAGAATGAACCAAGCAGTCTGAGCGGCAGGAAAAACTCGCTGGCAAGCAGAACGATACATAACGTTCCTGCCACACTGATATTTCCTTTTAAGAATTCGGACACCGCGACTGCCATACCGATCGCAGCTCCACCATAGGCAACAATATCCATCACGCTTGTGGAATTGAGCTGCATGGTCAGCACCTTCATCGTAATCTTACGGAAATTCTGGGATTCCACATCCATCTCATCTGCTTTCTGCTGGTCTGCCTGATAAATCTTCAGTGTGGTAAGTCCCTGTAAATTTTCAAGGAACGAATCTCCCAGTCCAGTATAGATGCTCCAATACTTATTCAGTAATTTCTTTGCAATCTTCTGTACCACCACGATAGAAATCGGGATCAGCGGTACACAGATCAGCAGGATCACACTCGCTTTCAGGCTCACTCTGCAAAGAATGATAAATAAGGTCAGTGGTGCGATCAGGCTGTAAAATAATTGTGGAAGATATTTTCCAAAGTATGTTTCCAACTGCTCCACACCCTCTGCCACCACCTGTACGACCTCCGAAGAGGATACCTGCTCACTGTAGGAAGCTCCCAGCTTTAACATTTTCTCATAAATCTTTTCACGCAGAATCCGCTTTACATCCACACACGTCAGATAGGAAGACTTTGCTCCCATCCGTTCACAGATAAATCGGATCACCACAACCAGAACTAAAATCAATATTGTCCGCTCAATGATCGGTACGGTTACTGCCCGGTATACTACCCGTTCCAGTAAATCTGCGATAGAAAAGACTGCCAATACCTGCGACAGGAGGGCTGCCCACTGCCACAAAATCGTATACACGATATACTTTTTTGCGTGGGACAACAGCCCCACCAGTCTTGTTTTAATCATAAGTAACTCCTTACTTTTTCTTCTCTTTGTTGCTACACACCAGATGCCAGATAGCAAGCACCGGATGATACAACAGCATCCTTGGTCCTGAAAACCGCATAACCTGCCTGATCTGTTCTCTCATCTCCGGCTTATAACAATGTACCTTACAATTCGCACAAAACGTCTTTTCTTCCATAAATGGACACTTTTGACTTCTTTGTTTTGCATAATCCGAAAGTCTTTGACAGTCAGGACACATCTGCCCTTCCTGTCTTTTTTCTTTCGGATGTTTTTTTCGGCAATACAGCCGGATCATCTCTTCCACGACATACTGTTCTTTCTGCCGTTTCTTTTCTACTTTGTCCATCTTACTCTACGCTTTCTGCCATTTCAGCTTCAGGCTTTTCTGTCTTAACTCTTAAGAAGAAGTATAACAGGTGGCATACCCACACAACTGCGATACAGATTCTTCCGATTGGTACATTCTTCATGCAGATAAAGCCGATTGCCATGACTACCGTTACCATTCCGATAATCTTGCATTTTGTTCCCATTGTCATGGCTCTTTTCTGAACAAAACTGTCCAGATGTTTCTTATATAAATTTGTTCCTACGAACCAGTCGTGCAGCTTCTTAGAACTCTTTGCAAAGCAAAGCAGTGTTGCCATATAAAACGGAACGGTTGGCAGGATAGGAAGTACAATTCCTATCGTACCAAGTCCCAGGCAAAGAAATCCAAGCACGATCCATACTACTTTTAAAGGATTTTTCATCTTCTTACACCGCCAATACAAATTCTCTGCCATCAACCCTTGTCACGATATTCTGTCAGATTGGTTACTTCCAATGCCCACTGGATCATACGCTCATCTTCGGCACTGTCTCCCTGCATCATTTTCTTATGAGGGGTTCTCCCGAATGCCACCAGATTCTCAACAGTGATATCGTCTGATGCACTGTTATACTGCTGAACAATCGCAACCTTTCTGGCGAATTCTTTTAAGTTCAGGTTCTGGATGTTTTTACCCTTGAGGAAAATGTTTCCCTTTCTCAGATAGAGGTTCTTTGTCATCAGAGAAAACAATGTGGACTTACCTCATCCGTTTGCTCCCATAATCGTTGTTATTTTACCTTCTTCAATCTTCAGGGATACGCCCTTTAAGACTTTATTTTTTCCATAGGAAAAATGCAGGTCTCTGACTTCCATCGCAGGCTTGTCTGCCCACTTATCTTTTTTTGAAACAGTCTTCGCTGAACTCTTTTTCTCCAAATGATTTTTTTCAGAAACTTTATCTGTCGAGTTGTCCTGAAGCACATCGTTCAGAACCGCTTCACCCTGTATAGAAGTCAAATCCATATTCTTTTCTTTACTTCCCATACTTCTTAGACCTCCTTAACAGAATGATGAAGAATGGGCCTCCGACCACACTCATAATGATGAATGCAGATACCTCATACGGAGCGGCTATCGTTCTTCCGATGGTATCTGCCAACAGGAATGTAACTGTAACATCAGCAAGTGTTCCATGCGGATTTCCATACTTATCAAGTGTATAACTTGTTGTGAAATATTTCAGCTGACTTAAATATCCAAGTTTCTGTCCCACCGTCAAACCATTGAAGTTCAAAGTAATATAATATTTACCATTCTTTACAGTCAATTTAATAGTATGATCAATCGCTGCATCCGACATAGAAGCTGTTGTTTTATCAACTTTCACCATATTTCCGGTAATAGAATATACACCATCTGCAAGATTGCTGATATTCAATCCACTATTATTTCCATTAGCTTTTTGCTAATAAATCTTTAGTTATGATGTTTAGAGTTCTATGAGAATATTTCCGGTTACTCGTTCCTAACTCCATGTCTGAAAGATACCATAATTTGCCATCTGATGTCAACACCATTTTCGCACAAGTTTGTTGCCTGAATTGCAACAAATGAGCCGTTATTTCCTTTGATTTTGTTGCTATTCAGACAACAACAGACGCAAAAGTGCTGTTATTGATAGCATTTTATCAACAACAGCACCTTATTGAAATTTTTTCTTATTTTGTTACATGGTATGCGCAAATGATAATTTTTCTCATTTTTCATTTATACCCAAAAATATAATAGTGCAGTGCTTTCCGGCATGTGAACCGGTCCTACGCTACAGGTAACGGTGACTGGTACAATTCCCATTGTGCCGATTCCCGTCCATCGGTGGATTCTACACGCTTCCATCGGGATTTTCACAATATTATTCTCTATTCTTGCTTCTTCCAAAACTTCATTATGCTCATACTTTAATGTTTTCAGTTTTCCAGCCATCATTTCACCGTTCACTCTGGAGTGTGCAGCCATCTCTTTCAGCTTTAATTCCAGATAGCTTTCTCCATTCTCCTGAACGATTTCGGCTATATCTTCAAATCCTCTCATCGCCATAGAGTCTCTTCCCTGCCCCTGCTTTTTATTCATCCGGTAAAGCCGGAACACTACCGGATGCCTTTCACATTTCTGCAAATTGTGCTGTATCTCCTGATCCAGTTCATTCTCTTTTTTCTTGTATACTGATTTTTTCTCTGCATAGGCGTTAATCATCAGTTCCAGCATGTGGATGTCGATATTCTCCACCATAACATCCAGTGATTCCTCGATTTCTTCCGGTTTTGCACCGATTTCTTCCAGATATTTTTCAAGATTCTCATACAGGTTGGAATATCGTTCCAGCCATTCTTCTCCTGCAGGAGTAAATTCCAGTGATTCTGTCAGAATTCCTCTTTCTATGCAGTTCTTAAAATAGCGGTTCACCGTTGAACGGTTCACGCCATAATATTCTGCGATACTTCCCTGAGCTCCACGTTTCTTTTCTACTTTTGACAGACCTTGTAAATATTGCAGTTGCAGCATTGTAGGTCTGTTCTGTCTCTTTAGATGTTCACCTTTTTCCATTTTCTTTGTCCTCTCTTCGTCACCATACATGAATATTCAATTCCCGATAATCGATTGGCAATGGCTTCTGTTCAAAACGGGTAATCGCAATAATTGCCACTGCTTCTGTGACCGGAATTCCTGTATTCGCAGTATAGGTAAAGATGTCTGTCGGCAACTGATAAACACCTTTTTCTTCTTTCGCCTGTATCCATTCTTCGTCTCTTCTGTACCATACACATCCGATAGATTCATCTTTTTTTGTCTTGAGCCGGAAGCAGTTCTGGGACTTTTTCACTCTCAATATGACGGAGTGTTCCAGTTTCTCATACTCTGTTGCAAGGAATCTCGGATTGCGTCGCTCCGGTTCATACAGTCCGAATGCCATCGGGAAATCGCCATCCTCATAAAAGGTATACAAGTCCATATCGTCATAAATTCGATCGTATACGTCACCGTACTGCAGAAAGTTTTCAATTCCTTTTAATCCTTCCGGACTGATATAATGTTCCACTCTACAGGCATCTTCCTGCGCCCTCTGCTGATCCATTCCGCTTACCATCTGGAAGAACTGTGTCAGTTTCTCATGGCGTGCAAGGCACTCCATACCTTCCAGTTTTCCCTTATCGCTCAGTTCCAGATGTCCGTTTTCCGGCTCACACAAAAATCCTTTTTTCACCAGACTCCGCACCAGGCCTGCCGCTTCATATCCGGTTATGTTCACTTCTCTGGCATACTCTTTCGATGTGATCTGTCTGCCCTGCCTCCATGTCCGGTAGACATATTCCAGAAGATTTTCTTCTAATTCGCCTCTGGCTTTTGTCACATCAATATTTCTGTTTTCAATCTTCTTTACCATTTTACCTTTCCCACCTGTCTTTTTTATATATTCATCCGCTACACGATATCCGGTATTTTCTGCAAAAGCCTTCCATCCAGTAAGCATATCGTTTTTTCTTGGAGCCTTTCTTTTTCTCTGCGACAAATCCCAGATTACAGGTAAAGTGTGTTTCACTCAACCACTGCTGTTCGTACTCTATGTGAAATGCTGTGGCAGGAATTTTGATACTGTGATCATTTACTTCTGCCTTCTTCCAGATTCCATGCATGTTCTGATACCAGATTATTCTGTCATCCTCATTTTCCGGATGCTCCGTTAGTTCCAACCAAATCTCCCAAGGCTCTATGTACAGCCAGCCCGTTCAAACCGCATATCTTCGATAGCTGCTTTTCTCTCTTTTCCAATCTCTGTGGTGTAAAAGGAATACCACATCTGAAAAATCGTCCGCAGAATATCTTTTTGCAGGTATTCTTTTGCCACTTTCTTTGTTTCCATTACTTTTTTCCTCTGTTTTGTTTACCGATTACGCTTTGGTTAGTTTGCTCAAACTATGTAATTTTAATTATATTGTCCTTTTTTCAGGTTTGTCAATGCATTTTCCACTACAACATTATAATTCCATATAAAAATATCCAAAAATATGTTTTTATTTCTTTTTTCACATACTTTTGGATATTTTCACTCTTAATTTCCTGTTTCCTTTAATTTTGACTCATCCGTAGTCTGTGCGTCAACACAGACTGCATGGATGGCAAGCCGCTTGCTGTATCCGTTCCCTGTACAGGTAGAAAGTGTCAGTATCTTATTACTGGTCTGCGGCTTTACTCCTGTATCAACATCGGAATCTTTTATCATCTGGTCGATAAATTTCTGATACTCTTCACCCGGCTGGTATCCTACTTTGTACACATCACCGCCATTGACTGCATCTTCATAAGAGAAGATTCGATAACGGTAGGCAGTTGTCTCGGAATATACAGTGAAGTATTGATTCTCTTTCCAGAATCCGTCATCCTTATATTTTTTCAGGCTCCCGAACATGCTTCCGTCATTCATATTGTGACCGCAGATAATGTTGTAATAATCCGAAAAATCAGATTTGTTAAGGTCTTCCAAAAAGATACACCCTGCGATGTGGCTGTTGCCATGCAAGTCGGTTCTCAGATATTTCTGATTGTCACCTGAATACAGAATTGGATAATTGATGCCAAGTTCGTCCTGATTATCAAATCTTATCCATCCGATGACATCTGGATTCTCGGCTTTCAGCTTGTCAAATTCTACTTTTACATCTGTAGCCCACCAGTCTTTTTTCTTCTGTTTTCCATCATCTGGTTCGGACTCATCATTTACATACTCTTCGGCAAGTTTGTCATAATCTCTGGCAGATTTCCATCGGTCGATGTATGGGGGCAGGATATTCCAAAGCGCTACCCCGATTAAAACCACTGCCAAAATGATCCATATCAGCCATCGGTATGAGCTTTTTTTCTTCATGTTGTCTCTCCCATTTTTCCTGTTAGTTCTCTCGAACCACTATCGTCATTATGGAATGTGTGCTTGGAATTGTCAATCTTTTTCTTCTGTTGTACTGTCTGTTGCCTATCTGCTTCTGTCTGGCTATCTGCTTCTGCCTGTTCGTCTACGAGGTCGTAACTCATATCGAGCAGATCCAGGACTTTTGAATCACTGACAGAACCGTCCAGCGGAACTGCCAACCAGTGCTTCTGATCCATGTGCTTTGCCGGAGCAAGGTGGTACATTTCGATGTAGTTGCCTATCATGTCCGGCTCTGCCTGAACTTCCATGAAAGTTGTTTTTTCGGCTGGTTGGTAAAAGATGGCATAAGGTGCGGCGGTTCTTGGGTTCTTGAAGATGGTGACGGGGTATCTGGATTTGGTGATGATGTCTTTTTTAGTATAAAAAATTACTACTTTTTGCAATATTCATAAATATTAAATGGTTCTTCTCTTTTTTCAAATAAGATATCAGCTTCTTTCCTTTGATGAAAATCTGATTTCTGACACTCTTGGTCTCCTTTTTCCTGCACTAAAAAAACGCCACAAATTGTGACGTTTTTTAGTACCCTTTATATTTCAGTGAGATTTCTTGATTCCAAAACTCACTTTTTCCATATTTTACAGTTACCACTGCAACAACTTTTTCATTTTCGAACACTTCATAAATGATAATATAATTTTCTACAATCAACTGCCTATATCCTTTAAAAGCATAAAATCCATATTTTCTTTCTGCCCTTCGATATGGCTGTTCTTCCAAACTTAAAATTGCTTTTTCAAGTTTTTCTGCCAGTGCAATTGCATTATCATCATAATTACTAACAAGAAGTGCCTGCCCGTATATCTTATCAATATCTCTATATGCCTGTGGAAACATTTTTACGGTATATTTATCCAAAATGTTTCCTCCTGAGTTCTCCCAATGCCTCACGTGCATCTAATAATTCTGCACCTTCTGCGACTTCCCGTTCTGCTTCAAAAATTGCCTTATCAATCTGATCTGTGCTGAGTAATTCTTCATAAGTTTCCATACTCATAACTACTAAATCTCCATAACCATTTTTTGTAATAAATACTGGTTGCTGTTGTTTGTGACATATTTCAGATATTTCATTTGTATTTCTTAAATCTGTAATTGGTTTTATTATTGGCATTGTAACTCCGTTACTGAAAACTTATAAAAAGTTACAAACTTCTATGTTTCATT
>NZ_JAQFCE010000030.1:38193-39818 GCF_027690675.1 Bariatricus sp. TF06-38A | reverse complement strand
TAAGCATTATATGAGTATGAGGAATGTAATTTAGGAAATCCCGTTCCGATTTGCAATGGAGAATATGCGTTAATTGCTTTGTTGATTTTAATTACACCATTGATAAATGCTATGTGTCCAATTTTAAAACACTGAACTCTTGATTTTTTTGGTGATATATCTATATTTGATGAATTTAATGCAAAAGAACATTCCGTAACAGTTAAATTATTGTTCATCGTTGTCTCTGCATTTTTTAATTTGCTACTTAGTTCAGAATCCCTCCTTTGACTGGTTGATAAAGTTACATATATAAAAGCGCATAACAAAAACACCCGACCAATGCCGAGTGTAAATAAATAAGTTTATTTACTTATGCGCTTAAATATTTAAAGTGATGATACCGTACACCTTCCTGATTCACTGTACAATATCGCATGGTTGTCTCTGACTTTGCGTGTCCCGCAAATATCATAGCCTCCTGCAGAGGCATTCCGCGGTTCAATGCATTTGTCAGAGCCGTCCTCCGGAATCGATGCGGATGCGCATTTTCTACGCCCGCCTTCCCTCCAATCCGCCGGATGATATCCTCAATTCCTGTTTTCGTCAGCCGGCTATTCGGTTTCTTGCTTCCGACAAATAGCGCCGGATCATTGTCTTTTCTGCTTTCCAGATATTCTTTCAGATACATGTTGGTTCGTTCATTGATGTACACCGTCCTTTCTTTCGCTCCTTTTCCATATACAATCAGTTCTTTATTCGCATACCGGATATCTTCTCTGTTAATCTCTGAAAGCTCCGATACTCTGACTGCTGTGCTATATAGGAATTCTAGTAACGCTTTATCCCGAAGACTGCTGCATTTACGCAGCATTATCGGATTTCTCCGAATCCGGTCACGATCTCGCAGCCATCCGAAGAAGCTGCTATACACCGCCCGGACGTTCTTTAGCGTCTGGTTTGCTACCTTGCGGATCATTTTATAAGCCCGCATGAATCCAGAAATATCTCCAGAATCTATGTCCTTCACTGGCTTATTGATATAGGTCAGTAACCGAACCAGTTCATACCGATATTGTATGCTTTTCCTTCCAGTGCTTTACTCATCAGAAACTCTTCCAGATCCACTTCCCAGCTCCTGTCTACAACCTGCAGGTCCGTTTCCTGGATTACTCTGCACCCGGTAAATGTCATCTGTAGCACTTCTTTCAGCTCACGTAGTTGCATTTCATCTAAAACCGGTTGCATTCTTCGCAATACATCCATTATTTTCGCTTCCATACATTGCTCCTTTTTGCTTTCAGTATATCAACTGGCGTACTGAATTAAGTAGCAATTTATATGAAACTTATATAGATTCATCCACAAAAAGCATTTGTATACGATTCCCTAAAAATAGGATTCAAATATGTGCCGGAACAATTCACGTATATGCCTCATTGCAAAAAAATGGCACTGGGTATACGGGTGTAAGTACCAAAATAGAACAATCAACATTTCCAAAACCGTTTAAATCTTTAAGAGGTTGTACAATAACTCAAAATAGTGACGATTGGGTTATGATTCTTGGAAAAACCACAACCTTGAATGGAATCTCCCAACTTCGATTAGGATATTTTGCAGCATATACAAATAAAGCTTTTTAT
>NZ_JAQFCE010000030.1:0-38183 GCF_027690675.1 Bariatricus sp. TF06-38A | reverse complement strand
TAACACATTCCTTGCTTTGGACTGTATGCTGTAAGCTTGTACCCGGTTGTAGTCACTTCGGTAACTCCAAGACCATACAGTTCGTTAGTCTTTGCCGGAGATACTATAATTAAAGGAGCTTCCTTGAATGCTACTGGAAAACCAACTGCAGCACTAGAAGCAAAATACCAGTTATACCAACTGGTTGCAAGATTGGTATTCCAAGTATATTTACTCCACATAACCATGTCGCCGTTGGAATATTTTGTGTAATTGTAGTTATTTTTGGTTCCGCGTTCTACGATTGAAATCAGATTACTGTTTATGATTGCAATATTATTATTTGCTTTTATCAAATCTGCTTTTACATTTAATAAATTGCTACTTAATTCAGAAAGTCCATCCGTCACACTCAACAAACTCTTCACTTCTGTAACATTGATTCCATCATAATGCACTTCAAAAGCCGGGCATTCATCCACAAGATCTCCATCCTGCAAATTTCCCGAAGTATATGCCGGTACTGCCGGATTACTTGCAACCGGTGTTCCCTGGATCACCTTCCAACTACAGTTTTCAACCTCTGTCTCTGCATTTCTGGTATACCGATTTACAATAAGATCAATCCTTTTCATTCCCTGACTACCATTTGTCAGTGTAACCTCATCATAAGTACCAATATCCACGCAAGATATACAGCCGTGATGCGCCATCATCCCACTTCGGATTTTCAGCAGATTATTACTGCTAAGTTCCGGCTTCAGATTCTCTCCGCTTGTTATAATATAACTCCCCTGCCCGATAATCCCCTCCAGCATCTGCCGGAACTGCTGCGAAGTCACATGTGGTGATCCGGTTCTTCCAGATACAATTTTCATTCTTCATCTTCTCCTTCCAATTTATAAGTAATTGATTCCACATCATTCGTAATCTCATAAATGATATTTTCGATTGGTTTTGACATATACATCCCAGTCAGGTAATCCCTGCCACCGACAATATCTCCAATCCCAACCTCGATTCCAAGCTTTGCAACATCCATCTGAAATGTCTTTTTATTCATCAGCTTCTGCAATTGTTCCGCGGACGTTTTCTCCAGCTCTGCTGTTTCTGTGCTCGTATTTTCGTATACTGCTGAAATCTCATTCAGTCCTTTGTAATACTGCGTCTTTCCAATGCTTCCATCTTTCTGCACATACAGATGGAATATGTTCCTCTCCTGCATTTCCCCTTTTCCGGTTACGACCAGATGATTTACGCCATTTTGTTTATCATCCATCGTGAAATTCATTCGACTGTCCTGTGACAATTCAATCTGCGCAGAATAATCAATAATCGGAACTGCTTCAATCAGAATATAACATGGTTCATCCTGTTCTTTGATCAACCGGATCTGCAGGCGGTATCCAACACTTTTCAGCATTTTGGTAAGACCTTCCAGTAATGTGCAGTACCGGTCAAATTGAAAATTCTTTACAGATATACCCGTGTCTTCTGATGAAACTCTGAATAATCCATCAAACTCCGGCTCAATCAGTGTTTTCATTACCTGATTCAGTTCTCCGGATACTGTTTTATAATCCGATCCGGCAGACGGCTCGATCACCTTATACTGCAGTCTTCCCCGCCATGTGATTCCCTTCAGCTCCACATAATCCAGCGTTGTATCTGTCAGCACCTCTCCGATAATGCCTCCATATTCCGTATCCGTAATATAGACATAGCTTGAAAAGGTCAGCTCCGGATACCAGTTCGACCTTGCAATCTGTACAGAAAATTCGTACTCGCCATTCGTATCCACTGTGATATTTGAGTCCAAAATCGCTCCCAGTTCTCTTCCATCACTATCTGCAAGAATTATGTCCTTTACCACGGCGGCTCCCTCCTGTTCAAAAATAAAGTCAGGTCAAATCCATAATCCCCGGACCAGTTAATATTTAAAAGCCCGGATGGTATTCTCTCGAAAACAGTTTGTTTCTGTGCTCTCTGATTAAATAAATTTTGTACCGTTCCATTCGTCAAATACCTTCGGATCGTTCTTCTCTGGCTGTCTATAATCAGATATTCCCTGCTTTCAAGCGTCACGAAAAACTCATAAGGATAATCGTTGATCAGAATCTTCGGATTTACACATGGTCCGTAAATGATCATCCGGTACTCGCTTGGAATGATGTGATCAACATCCCATGCTGCGATTCCTCTTTTTTTTCCGGCAAAATCAAACGGATAGTCATACTGAAAGTCGATTCCGGATGCTGCCGTTTCTTCCAATTGTGGAAAAAACTGCCTTGTCGCTTCTACTACCCATACAAGCTCCGGAGCCTGGAAGGTGATCTCCACTTCCGAATACACATATCCCTTCCATCCTTCTTTCGCTGACTTCAACACCTTGCATCTTAAATATGCACCATTCACGTACAGCTTCCCGTAGGTATCATTTTCTGCATCAACCGCAATGATCCGGTATAGCTGCTCCATATTCGCCTGAAATTCTTCCCGCTTTCCAAACACATCAATCGTTACTGTTTTTTCATATCCGTCCGAAGACTCTGACCAGTCCGCATCGAACCAGTCAGTCTTCGTTGTACGAAAAGGAGCTTTCAAAAGATTCAGCTTTTCGCCATTCATATTTTCATAATACACAATCATACCTGTGGCACTGCTCCTTTCGGTAATGGTCTGTCTATCCGTTTCGTATCCAGGAATACCGGCTTATTGCCATTTTCTTTTGCAATCTTCCTCTGGATACGTTCAAATCTGTCGTAATCAAATCCTTGATCCTTAAAGATCGGATTATTCTTTATTCCGCCTACCGTTTTATCCGGATTAACGGATGTTGTAAGCTGCACACTTCTTTGCAGACTCTGGACTGCTTTTTGTACTCCGGCATTCATGGATCCGATCGGAATATTCTTCTCAAATCCGATTCCCATACCAAGAGCCATCATCTTACCAACCTGGTCCCGGAATACTCTCGATGGAGAATGAATACCAAGTTTTGACTTGATTGCATCTAATGCGCTACTTGCCGCAGATGTTGCCGCGCTGATCAGGCTTCCTACCGCACTGGATATACCACTTGCAATTCCGGAAATGATATTCATACCAACACTGCCCCAGTTTACACTGGTAAATGCATTTTTGATCTGGCTGATCATGGATGGAATCTTACCAAGTAACGCCGGGATTCCCTGAATCAGTCCGACTGCGAGCTGCGTGATAATCTTCACACCAGTCTGTATGATCTTCGGCAAATTCGTGATAATCGTAGATGCCAGCTTGCCGATGATAACCGGTGCTTTCGCTGCCACCTGCGGAATCGCGTTTGCAATTCCCTGTGCCAAGCCTTCCATTAACTGTAATCCGGAAGTTATTAACTGCGGAAGATTACTGATCAGCGACTCAACCAGAGTCAGGATCATCTGTACCGCTGCCGGAATTAACTGCGGAAGTTGTGCGCCCAGGCTGCTTACCAGAGTTGCTATGATGCTTGCGCCTACAGAAATAAGCGATGGTAGATTTGCTGTAATCGCATTCATCAATCCCAGTATCAGGGTTGCACCTGATGAAATCAGTCCCGGAAGTGCTGCTGTGATTCCTGCTCCAAAGTTGGATATGATCTCCGGTCCTTTGGTCTGCGCCAGAAGCAGGATCTGGTCAATCTGTGTACCAAACTGACTGTAAACCAGTCCAAGACCGGCTACCACAACGGCTGCAACTGCACCGAAATTCATCAACCCTACAAATGACGGAATAAAGCCGGCTACTGTTCCAAGAACTCCCTGCAAAGCAGAACCAATCTGTCCGCCCCATGCTCCCAGATAACCGGCAGTATCTCCAAGTAGTGAAAACGCGCTTGTAATTCTGGGGATTTTTGATGCGATTGCAGAACCGATTTTGCCGACTGCCCCACCGATTTTTCCCGGAACACTGGAAACTACTTTGCCGATTTTTCCGACAGTAGCTGACAATTTCGGAGTCAGTACCTGAAACGGTCCTGTAACAGCGCTACCGAACCCTTTCAGGCTACCCGTAAAATCTTTCCGGAAATTCGCAGCCGATTTTGTTGCACTTTTGAATCCCTTCGGAAGCTTTCCAAGCTCAGACAAAACACCTGTTGTAATTCCACTGAATCCGGATACGGCTGACTGTACATTACCGATCTGTGATCCGAATAATGAGATCGCCGGTCCAGCTCCTGCAAGCACTGCTGCAGTCTTGCCAAGATTCATGAGCTCATCCGTGCTCATGCCCTTCGTTTTCTCTGCGAGTCCGGCTATTGCATCAGTAAAGCTCTGTAAAAGCGGTACTTTATTGCCAATCTCATTGATAAAACCGACAAATCCATTGGAAGAATACGCATTATTCAGATCTTCCAGGGCTTTCACGCCAACAGATGCAAGCTCTTTAAGCGGTTCCTGAATGGATCCGTAGAATGCAATTTCAAGACCTTCTGCTTTGGACTTCAAACTGGTGATCTGACCAGCCAGATTGTCCTGCGCAACTGCAGCCATGTTCGCTGCTGCATCCTTGCAATTGTAGATGGAATTCTTCAGCTTATCAAAATCTCCGTCCGATGCATTTACGATTGCCAGCAGACCAGACATTGCTTCCTGACCGGCAAGCGAGGCTGCCAGCTGTGTCTGTTCCGCTTTGGAAAGACCTTTGAATCCGTTTCGCAAGTCGCCCATGACGGTATCCAGCGACTTCATATTACCCGCTGAATCCGTTAACGACACGCCAAGCTTATCCATTGCAGCCTGTGCCTCATCAGTAGGTTTTGCCATCCGACTGAGCATCTGCCTCAAAGAAGTACCTGCCTGACTTGCTTTGATTCCGGAATTTGCCATCAGACCAATGGCAACCGAACAATCTTCTACGGAATATCCCAGCGCCCCGGCTACCGGTGCAACGTACTTGAACGTTTCTCCCATCATTGCCACGTTTGTATTGGCATTTGATGAAGCTTTTGCCAGAACGTCCGCAAAATGGGTAGAATCCGATGCAGACAACCCGAAAGCTGTCAGAGCATCCGTTACGATGTCGGATGTCAATGCAAGGTCTTCGCCAGATGCAGCGGCAAGGTCCATGATCCCTTTCAGACCATCTACCATGTCCTGCGTCTTCCAGCCTGCCATAGCCATGTATTCCATAGCCTGCGCGCTTTCTGTGGCTGAAAACTTGGTTTTCGATCCCATCTCCTTTGCCTTGTCGATCAGCTTTTGGAACTCATCTCCGGTTGCTCCTGAAATACTGGCAACCTTCGACATCTCCGCCTCAAAGTTCATTCCAACCTTGACGGCTGCAGTTCCGATTGATCCAACTTTATCGACAACCTTGGTGATCGCATTTCCTACGGCAACGCCTAATCCGGTAGTCGCAATCTTACTCAGATTTGAAATGCCCTTGTTGAACCCACTCTCATTGATTTTGGTATCAAAATTCAAATATCCATCTGCCATACTATCATCCTTTCTGATAGCACGGCTCAGGGGCTCACAAGTGCTTAATTCTTAATTTTTATCTCCACCTCCCGTCGGCATTTGCGGCATTTTACATACAGTCCGCTGCACACTGCAGTATCTGCGTAAACAAGCAGATGCTGACCGCAGTACGGACACGGATACCACTCACGCCGTGTCGGTATTTTAATTTCCATCATGAGAACATATCTCCAATCTCATAATCATCAAGCTTTCGCTGTTTCTTTTTCAGCGCAACAGCTCTCTGGATCTTCTTGATCCGTTTACGTTCGTCCTTATCCCGGATTGTTCCAGGATCAATCGAACGATACATAATCCGTTGTTTAATCTCGGTATCATCCGGCAGCCAGTCAAACAAGCTCCGGAACTCCCACCAGTGCATATAATCGATCTGCTGCAGGTCAATTCCATATGCCTCCCGGAACGCTGCATAAATACAGCCGGCATCTTCCGAAAAAGAAAATACCGGCTTCCCACTTTTCTGCTGCTCTTCCTCTTCATCTTCCAGATCATCCTGGTACATCCTTTTGCACATCAGGAAATCTCCGAGTGCATAAATCGCAGCTTCAATATCTTCCGGAACCTGATCCAGATACCACTGCAACAGAAGTCCACATTTGATCTGCCACGGAACCGAGTCGTTTTCAACCAGCTCCGTAAAACGGATCCATTCACGGAAATCTGTCACGATCGGGTAGTACTCCCCGTTCACCTTGATTTCTTCCGGAAACTGCTCATATAAAATATTCATGCTCTGCTACCTTCCGGTATTGGAATATTTTCCTTTACCATACTGTTTCTGGTAGTTTCTTCTCTGCTGACGGTTTCCATTTGGCTGTGGCTGCGGATGCGGGAACTGCTGCGTTGTATTTTGATTTGGTACATACTTATCATATTTATCGTCCAGTTTCTTTGTTTCCGCTGTTTCAAAGTCTAACAGTGATTCTGCCGCTTCAGTGCACAACTTGATGCTGTTCTTTCCGCAAAGGATTCTCTCCCCTGCGCCCTCACCAAAAAGGGTATCGAAGAACACATAAAAACACGCGCACTGCGCGCGGATGATATCACTCTGCTTTCCGGTTATGGGAACCTTTTTCCCTGCTTCAAACATTTCTGCTTTTGCTTCCTCTAACACATCCAAAAAATCCGCATCCGTGAAATCCACTTCTGCTTCAAAATTTCCAAATTTCCAAAGGCTCATAGGCTCACTCTCCCATTTCTTCTTTATTCTCCGCCAGCAGTGAATGTACAGGTCTTCCATCCGTCTGTGGTGGTTGCAGTACCCTTTGTGATTTCTCCGGCCGCTTTAAAGCTGCCTTTGTAAATCAGGGCATCCGTACCGTCCCCTTCTGTATCCGGAATTACACTCCATGTTCTCTTTCGTGCGGTACAAGTTGTTTCCGATGTCTTCTGTTCAAACAGATCTACCACCGCAATATCAACCTGCGCTTCTGTTCCGAGAATCTCATCGTCAGTAATTGCTGCAATCTTTTCATGTACCGGATCATTGGTATACCGGTCAAATTCGTAATCGATCGCCGGCGCATAACCGACTACGTCACTTCTTTCAGACGCCTCATCCACATACTGCCGGCTGTACTCTGTCGAGTTCTTTCCATCCGACAGCGATGTAAATCCCGTCATTCTGGTAAATGTTTTTCCTGATCCATCAGCGTCCATAAAAGCCACTCTCTTATGTCTGCCAACTAACATTTTTTCACTTGCCATTTCTTCACACTCCTTACTTATAAATCAATCTGCAAATCATCTGATACCGTCCCAGATCGGCCTCTGCACTAAACAAATAGCCGGACTGCAGCACTTCAACTTTTATAGCATCGTGCCCGTCCAGCTCTGGAACAATATCATTCAAGTTATTCTGTTCTGTCCACTCTTCAAAGTTCTGATAAAAACCACTGTTGGCAATACCGGTTCTGGCGTCCCCATCATAGGCTTCCTTACTTGTCAGAGCGAACTGGAACTGCTTCAGGCAACCCCCATCCACATATCTCTTATAGATAGGATCTACGCCGATTGGATCAATGGAATATTCCATTCCATCACCAAGATAATCAATATTGATCTTCCGGTTATCGATGTCTGGATAAGTCCTTACATACTCCCGGATACTATCAATAATCGGTTTCCGTTTACTGTCCGGCAAGTTTCTCAGCTCCTTCCCTTATGGCATCTTTATGGCTCGCTTTCATTGTTTCAAACCATCTTGCCTTAGTTTTATGCTCATAATACTGCCGGCGGGCATACGGGGCAAGATATTCAATGGATCCGGAACCGATCACTGTACCAAGTGTCCCGGACTTAATCAGCATCCCGGTTCTTCTCGGTGTCAATGGATTCATGTAGCGTAGACACTCGGAATCCACAAATGCCTGCGCCCTTGAAAATCCCTCCGCTTTTTTCTGTGCGAATCCAGGCGCCCATTCCAGCCGTGCCGTGGTAGAACCATTCTTACCAGTCACCGTAAATACGCTGCCTCTCGGAGTTGTGATCCGGAATTCTTTCTTTCCTGCCATCTTACTCGCCTCCGATCCGCCAGTGCGGAGTCGTACCAAACCGGTTGTCCGACCAGCTTGTCACCTTGCAGTGCTTCTGGAACACGGCTTTCAGATCTGCAGGTCTTTCAATCTCAATCTGACACTCTCCCAGGACAATCTGATCATCATTCTGTATGGTCCAGTATCCATAACCGCCACAGCAGGCGAACTGATCCGGCGGAAGATACTGCCCTGCTTCCGGAATATCCGCGGGAATCCGGATTTTGTAAACCTCCGCACTTTTCAGTCCGTTATCCGTAACTGCAGTCTTATGGTCCACATGGACGTGGACACCATGCAAAACGGTTCGGATCCAGGTATCGTAATGTGTGGAATCACCGCTTATTCTGTTATAAATTGTAATATCACTATTCGTAATCATCATCCACCACCAGATCCATAAGTCCTGTATTTACCAGATATACTTCTGCAATCCTGTACAGCATCGAATCTACTGATCGGCTTACATCAAACGATACTGAATACCCATCGTTGTTCTCGGATGTTATTCCATCTCGCTGATCATACTTGTATGCACAATCACACATCTCACAAAGTGCTGTCTTCGCCTGTACCGGCCAAGCGCCTTCCTCCATTCGTTCAAACGTATATCTGTTCAACCTGGCACTCATCTTCAATTCAATGGATTTCCAGTGGCTCTCTGGAATCAAAGAGCCACCAAAAGAATCCTTGTAATACTCATATGTTACATTCACCTGATCACATCCTACTCTGCTATAGTATGAACATAAATGCCATCCTTTTTGTTGTCTTTACATTCTGCAATTCCAACAGTTCTGTATCCGAATTTCCATCCATCTGCAGTCTGGTTCTGATCCGGAGAAATAACCTTAGATACAGTGTGTTTCTGGTACTGAATTGCAGCCTGTTTATCAACAATCAGGAAGTTCATTGCAACTGCACCGGTATCTTTTGTAAATCCTCCGGCACCGGAAGCATTCAGTTTTACCTTGTTGTAAAATCTTCCTGACGGAACCTTGATGATTCCTGCAAATCCTTCAATTGCTTTCTTGGATGCAGTTGTATCCAAGTCCTCAATCAGTCCATATACTGTCGGATTGATAAACAAATAGCATGTGCTAAGATTTGCCTCGGCATTCTCAATTTTTCCTCTTGCAGTTCTGAGCGCTGCTAAAGCTTCTTTTCCTGTTGCAAGAGCAGCCTTTACTGTTGTAACACCTGGAATCTGTGCATAAGATGCCAGTCTGTATGCATCAAGTTCCGGTACAACCTGGGTTCTTAAAAACTCCCCTGAAAGACGTCCGAATGCAATTCCCGCAGATTCAATGTTATCCATTGCATCCACATTAAACATACGGCCTCTGTCATAAGCGCATTTCTTTGTCTCATAATCCAGAGTCACGTCACCGGCTACATAACCAGTGCTTTTGCTGTAATCCGCAAGCCCCTGCATAGACAACTTCGGGATCAGGATCTCATTTGCGTTTGCTCCCTCTTTTACCAGCTCATTCGGTCCATCCAGAACAGCTGTTAATGATGATAATTTATACACCTCATCCAAAAGTGTTGAATACTGTTTTCTAAGTGCAATCGTATTTGCCATTCTTCCTTACCTCACTTCCTATTTTTCCGGCAGTCCCATAGCAGCTCGAAGTGCAGCAACATCATCCGCTCCCGGATCTGCACCGCCACCGCCGCTTGTACCGCCAACCGGATTATTGATTGGTTCATTTGCTCCGAACAAATATCCATCAGACTTCTTTACATCCTCAAGCGCCTTCTTGATATCATCGGACTGATTCTTTGATTCTTTCAGAGCATCAATATTCAGCATAGCGATAACTGCCTTTTCATTTCTTCCGCCAGCAACCTTCACTGCTTCTTTAACAGAATCCATAAACACACGGTCGGCTTCTTTTGCTGCATATTCATCATCTTTCGCCTTCAAATCGCCCTGAAGCTTTGTGATCTGTCCCTGCAGATCTTTCACATCCACACCTTCAAATTCTTTCAGCCTGGTGTTTACGTCATCCAATGAAGCCTTGTAGTTATCTCTCTGGGAAACCGCCTTATCATAATCGCTTATGGTACGGTAATTTTCTTTCCAAGCCTTATCGAAATCCGTTTTCTTATCCTCTGGAACTTCCAATCCATACTCCTTCATAATCTCATAGATGTTTTTCACAGTTACATTCCTCCTAAAATTATTTATTAACCGCTCTTTCAGCGGTACGGGTATAGCCATCTAAACCTCTGGCAGGGTAGTTGTCCAGTTTAATGCCATATGACAGGGCATAAAAATAAGACGCTTAACCCTGCGTCTCAAAGGGAGATATCTGGACCACCTCCTAAAAATGAGTACAAAAATACCACCGGTCATTTTGACTGGTGGCAAAAAACTATGGAATCAAATCCGTTATTCCTTTTGCTGCTTTATACATTTTCTGCATAATACTGTTTTCGCTCAAATATTCAAGACCTTTTAAAGTAAGCCGAATATCTTCCGCATTAACGTTTGTCTCTCCAGTTATATACTTCTGGATTGTTACCCCTTTGATATAACCGGCATCCAAAAGCATCTCAATATATTTATTCCAACGTTCATTGGATATTCTCAACGTCTCCGAACTAATACTATCCAAATTGCATTCTTCCAGATCCATTGATTTTTCCAATGCAGAAAGTATCTTGTAAATGATTTTAAAATTATCCATAACGTACCTCCTAGTTCGTTTGATAATATATATCATCTCTTATAGACTCTAGCATATGCGTTTTCGGGGTAGCCTCATAATCCTTTCCCATCCAGTATACGGACTCATCTTCAATGTAATCCATAAAATCAATTTTTGTATCTATATCTACCTCGAATACCCTATTGTTTTCAGATGTTAATACTTTTTGAACTAACGGATTGTCCGCATATTCTTTTTTTAAAAAATCTATTTGCTCTTGACTCAGTTCAAATTTACGCATTGTGCAGTCTCCTTACCAAAGCCTTATCCGTCGGATTACATTGAATCAACATCCCGTTTTCCGGATTTATCGAAACAGTTGCTTTCTCACCGATATATCTCTGGCTTATTCTTCCGTTCCTATCAGCTTTTGGATTTTTCAAATCAAGTGGGCTTCTCAGTGCATTTATGATTTCCTCTATCGTTACCCCTGATCGAGATCTCTTCGTCTTCGGATCTTCCATCGTTCCGATTACACGTTCCAGAAAATGTTTACTCTGACCGGTAATTCTTACGCCATTTGATGTCTTAATGCCAACCACCGTCTTCTCAATTTCCTTATGAAGCTTAACATAATTCTCAAAACTTGACATCGGGGAAATCATTCCTTCTTTAACCGATTTCATGTAGGTCTGAAGTAGCTCCCACTTCTTACTGTCATTATATTTCACCTGACCGAACTTTACAAGTGATCCAACGGAATCTCCCAGAACTTCTTTGTACCGCTTGTACTGTGCGATATCTTTTGAAGCGTTTTGGATCATCTCCGGTGGAAATAGCTTATTCTGCGTTTTACTATTGGTGGCAATTCTTCCTCGTCCATCAATATAAATCCGCTCTCTTTCCTCTTTCAATCCCATTTTCCGAGAAAATGCTGCATATTCGTTAAGCTGTCCCTGATATTTGGCTTTTTGGAGCATAACTTCCTGCCGATCAGCACCGCTGTCCTGAAGCATCTGTACCTTTTCACGTTGCGCCCGCATTGCCGTTTCCATTTGGCGTTGTCTCTGCTTTGCCTCATACAGGGTGTACTCTTTGCCCTGGAACTCTTTTGGCTTGCTTTCCTTCCGGTTCTGTTCTTCGAGCCAGTCATCCGACCAGTTGCGTTCCGATATTCCCGGAAAGAACGGATAGTATGTGTGGTAGCAGTTAGCTCCCAGAAGTCCGGTCACGGTACCAAGTCCACAGACCGAATACAGCTGCTCCTTTGTCCAGACACGTCCTTGCCATACCGAATGCGCAGGTCGTGCTCCGGCATGCCATTCAACCTCGAAATACTCTGTTCCAAGCTTCTTGGCATTGTAGTCTGCTATTTCTCCGGTAAGATTCGCCACACCAGTCATCACAGCTCTTCTGGCAGCCACTTCTACCCGGCTTGCATATCCGGATCCATACTCAATCTTCCGAAGCCCACTGTTTGTCAGCTGCGTAACCACCCGGCGTAATACACTGCCATAGTCAAATGCTCCAGTCACAACGTCAAAGCAGGCATTGTCCAGATAATTTGTATAAACCTGCGATAGTGGCGTCAGAATCTTTCTTCCATTGTAATCCAGATAAAATCCAAGTGACTTCGTTACATTTTCCAGATCTTCCAGACACTGCTGAATGATCGCATCCGTGATCTGCTGCAGCTGCCTGTTCTCCTCATACGGGATAAACTCTGCATTGATCTGTTCGTAAATGTCCTTGTTCCGGACATATTCCCAGTCGATCACTTTATCGTACAGCTCAAACATTTCCGGATAAGACGCATCCAGTGTTTTCTTGATCTCTCTTTCGATATCCTCGGAAGAATATCCCAGAATCCGTAACCGATTGATCTGCCAGTCTGCTGTACTTGTGATCTCACCGACCTTTTTAATCCGTCGGGCAATGTCCTGCAGAATCCGTTCTTCCAGGCTTATGTACCGCGCTGCAATCTTACTGGCAATCTTTTCTTTGTAATCATCCCGCATCCTACTCCATCACCTGATTCTGCTCTGGTAGTTTTGCTTTTGCAGTTTCTTCATCCTCGTTGTACCATTTCATCCGGTATTCCAACAGACTCATAACCCCCATGCTTACATCCTGCCGATCTTGCTGTCGTTCCGATTCTTCGTCTGCCAGAATGGAATCATTAAATTCACAGGTAAATTCCACACCGGACATATAAGAACCGTTGTAGAATGCCAAAGCAGTTACAAATCCATTCAGGCACTCTTCCAATTTCCCCTGAATTGCAGTTACACGATTGTATTTCCTTGTCTTTGAAGCAAGCACCTCAGTAGCTGTCTTATCTACCTCCTGTGCATCGGAAAGATCTCCGTAGGCAAGGCCTACATTGAATTCGATTTCCCGTTTGTATTCTTCCAAACCTCTTCGGAAGGCTTCATCTCGCATCTCTGGAGAATATTCTTTATACAGTTCCTTATCTTTTCCATCATCAAGATTCAGCCCTTTATACAGGCGTTTCTTTAATCTCGGTAAATAGGTCTTTCCACCGCTCTTCTTCAAAGCTCTCTCGTCAATATGGATTGCACGTTCTCCGGAATCGTACTCCCAGTCCAGCCGAGCGCTCTGAATATCTGCTTTTCTGATCAGGTTCTCTGCGGACTCATAGATCGATACACCACAAGCGGATCCGTCCACCCTATTCTCAATCGGGTTTTGATAATATCCAAAATCCATCTGAACCATCCCTGGATAAATAACCGGTCCCGGAAGAATGTTCGCCCATTCGACCACCTCTTCCAGACCGCAGATCTGCCCGATATCGCTCTGACTCTGCGAATGATAACATTTATTCTCAATCGTCAGGTTCCCATTGGTAAAATAATGCCTCTCGACTCTGGTGTAATAGTCGTTTTCACCAACACTCTTCACTACCAGGAAAGCAATATCATTCGGAGTACCGCTATCATCAAAGCTGATCGGAATGAATTTGTCCGCTGCAACATACTCTGCCTTATCCGGACCCAACGGTCTGAGGACCATTGCTCCAAGTGCAAGACCGGTCTGCAGCTTCTTGTTCATATCTGACAGACTCTTCTGAAGAACCGCATCCATATTGTCGTTATTCAGGATCTTGGCTTCCATCTCCACCAGCACAGAATCCGCGAACTCACGGCAGATACCCTCCTCCAGCTTCAGTGACTCTACGATATCACCGCACCAGTCCGCATTCCCGACCAGCATCTTTTTCCATTTGTTGATGGCATCAATCATGGGCTGTGACAGCGCCACGTCTTTGCCGATTATATTTTTTAATGTCGTGTGATTAAACATGCTCACTATCCTTCCCCATAGTCTTTTTAATCCATCAAACATCTTCCACCTCTTCTATCAGGTCCTTCATATCTCTTTCTATCGTATACTCAAACGCATCCAGACTATCAATATCGGTGCTTCCATCATCCAGGCGCTCATCCTTGTCTGTTACATCTTTGTTCCATACTGCATCTGAAAATGCCGTCTGCAAGGACTTACTATCGTCTGTTGTCCAGAATCTTCCCGCTCCCATAAGCCTTACTGTGCAACGGATCCGGTCAATAATTGCTGCTTTCCTTGCTTTTCTGACTGTGATCCACGGAAACCTTTTTTCTACCGCATTCCGGATAGAATTACCAAGGACGGTTTCTGCGTTGTCATAATAAACAGATTCTACGTTGCAATACTCCACGTAATTACCGCTTTTTGCGATTACTCCGTATTTATCTATTACTTCCTGAACAAAATCACAGAACAGCTCATCCAGCCTATTACTGTCAATATCTTCCTCTGCATCCTTTGCCATAATTCTCTTAGACATTACTGAAATTACATCCGCATAATCATCTGTGTATCCTCTGGCAACAAAAGAATGACCGGACTGATTTCCTCCGAAGTCAAGTCCGATCTCTATCGATACAATATCTGTTTTTTTGAATTGCTTATATTCTGCTTCACTTGCAAGTTCATCCAGCACCTCACATCTGTAAGCATCCGGATTATCTGCAAAACGTTTATAGATCGCTCCTTCTGCACGCTTCCAGAGCCCGAGGATTAACCGGTCATAATAAATCGTCCCCTCATACTCTTTGCAGAGCTCCTCTACATATTTCGGAGGTAAAAAAGGATTGTCAAATATCGTATATTTCTGCAGATAAATATCTAACTTATCATTGTCCAGAAATTCTTTCAGCCAATGTGTCGGATGTTCTGGGTTGCAAGATCCATCAAAACACGAATACGGCTTATCAAGTCGCGATTTCAACATCTGAAATACTTCCTTGTTCCACTTAGCGACCTCATCGCCGTAACAATACTTGATACTGGAACCTTGAATCTTCGCCACCTGACTGACCTTTTCAGCTCCCAGACAATACACCTCTTCACCACAAATATGCGCCATATTCCGGTTATTGATCTGTCCGATCAGCTTGTTTGTATAAATCTCGCGCATTGGCTGCAGCACATTTCGCTCAATCGATTCTTTGGATACACCAAGAATAACATTGAGTCCCGGTTTACCAGTTCTTTCCCGAATACGAAAAGGAACCACAAAAGCCGTATCAACGTAGGACTTTCCAGAACGTACCGCACCAGACTTAATATTCCATCTATGAGTTGCGTTCACAATGTACTCATTCTGTTTCTTGCTTAACTGCATTATCCCGCACCTCTTTCAGGATCTGATCCAGCCGATCAAGTGCTTCATCATTCTCATTTTCACCAGTAATAGCTTCTTTTCTTGCCTTGATCAGTTCTGTATCTGCTTTCTTATTTTCCAGATCTTCCTCGGCTCTGGCGCTTTGTCCGGAATACTGTGCTACAAACTTCGCAGCTTGTGTGTCTCCCGCCAGTGCCATCTTGATCTGCGCCATAAGCAAAGCCGATTCCAGAGTACATTCAACACCAAGTGACTCTAAAACCGGCTTCCATTCTTCGTTATCTATTTTGGCGGTAAGAAGCATATTTAAGGTCTTCCGGAAGTCTGCTTTCCTTCGTCTGACTTCACCGCTTCTTTTCCCTCCGCGAGATTGTATCTCCCGTAGTTCTTCCGTACTTCGCTTGTCAAATCCTTTATCTCTTATGTTTTCATATCCTGCCACTTCACCACCTTCAATTCTGGTTTATTTTAATGGATCATACAGGTATCGAACCTGTGACATTTCGCTTATGAGGCGAATGTTCTACCACTGAACTAATGATCCGAATTTTGCGTATTAGAAAAGCACCCCGAAGGGTGCTTTAATTTCCATTTTTTTTAAAATATTCTTCAATATCATTCATTAAATTATTTATTTTTTCTTTTGTTTCTTTTTTCTGTTCAGGTATCTGGGGAATTGTCTCTCCTTTAATTTCTTTATTTAACATATCTACTAATTTATTAAAACTTTCTGTCGTCTGAACTACACTTTCTTCTAATTCTTTTGCATATAAATATTCAACATCCTTTTGTATCACATCCAACTTTATAACTATTATTTTTGACAGTATTGTTGACTCTTTAAGTTTTTCGTCAAAATCTGGACTTATATCCCTGCTAGTTATACTTCTATATATATCTAGCAAATAAGTCTGATATTTTGCCATTTGTTCTAATAATTCATTGTTGAATATTCGCTTTTCTTCTCGTCGAACCTTCTCCTTCTCAAACTTTAAAGTTTTGTCCAAATTTTTTTGATTATCCTTAACAGTAGCATACATAACTGACAAAGTTATTCCACCACCAATAATTGTTCCAAAATAACTCCCCCAAAATCCAGCCCAGTCATTATTTCCGCACACAGGTAAAACTTTTGTTTCTGAAAGTATGTATGCAAGAAAAGGAATTCCGATAAAGCCTATCGCAACACCCCAACATATATACGTTTTATACTTTTTTATAATATCAGATATCTCTTTCATAGATATATTCCTCCTTGCAAGCAAAATTCATTTCTATAATATCTCTTTTTTCGACATTACGCAACGAAAAAGACACCCAGCAAACCCAAGTGTCTCTTCATGGTTTTAAATACTTACGATCGGAGGAACCATCAAAAATGTCTTACCTTGTTACATTTCATCAATTCCAGTTTATACTCTATCACTTTTTATCGGGACATTGTGGGACATTTTCAAAATATCTTTGAATTTTTTTCTTGATATTCTCGTCCGTGTACCGGATCCGGCGCTTCGGGAACATTTTGTTCATCTGATCTGCAACCTTTGAATACGATAAATCATCCAGAAAATAAAGCCGAAAGATAATCCGCAGTTCACTCTTCTCAATGGATTCTATGTACTCTTCCACCTGGATTGTCATTTCCAGCAGTTCTTCTTCCAGCTCTTCAAGCCTTCTGGTTCTCTTCTTCAACAACTGCTCTTTTCTGGAGATCACACCAACCGGTCTGCCAGTGATCTTCACCGTGCCAAGTGGCTTCTTGCCCTTCTTGCCACATGATACCGAATCCACAACAATTTGTCCATGCAGTTTATCCAATTCTTTCTGGATTTTTTCAATTCTCCGGCGCAGATCCTTAATTTCTTCTTTCATATCCGCGTACTCAATCAAAATGCCCTTGTCCACCGGTATCCACCTCCGCTGTAATGTCATACTTCTTCGCCAAATATTCCGCAACGCTTACGCTCTGGTAAGCCGGTCGTTTAAATCGCTCCAACGCCTTTGCATCATGCCGGCTCTCCAGTTCCTCATAATGCTGCTGCCTGTCCCTCCGCTGCTCTTTTCTGCTTCGTTTCTCCTGCAAATTATCACCTTCTATCCTCTGAACACTTCCGGAAGCGGCATCCACGCCACAACCTTATACGGTTCTCCCTGTTCATCGAACCAGACACCTGTCTGGGAATAATACAATGTTGTTGCCTTATCTGCTCCCTCGATCGTAACCAGGAACTCCGCTACATATGCACTTCTGACATATGATTCTATGAACTCCCGTTGATTCGGAAGACGTTCTGTTGTTGGAATCCATCTATTGCCCATTTCTTTGCACCTCCATCAACTTTCTGATCAACGCAGTCTGGTTTGTTTTGCAATTATGCAGATGCTTATATCCCGGTTCAAGCAGATACTCTACAGTCAGCGTTCCTTCTGGTTCTCCCGGAACATATTTGTTCTCCCACCACTCGTTATAATGCTTATACCCGCAGATAACGATTGCTGATCCATCTGGAAGAATATATCTATAATAAGTTTCCTCTGCCTGCGGAACTTCAAACCATACCGGCCACTCCCGGTATTTCGCCAGAAACTCTTTTCTCTCCTCATTGTTTTTGAGTTTTGGAAGTTCCGGCTGTGCCGCCCTCTCATCTTCCATAGCTGCTTCTACCAATTCTGCATCCATATCCTGAGGTTGCCCAACTTCAATACATAACACCGGATCTTTCTGTCCCTTATCACAGATCATATTTAACTCATACGGTACATATATTTTTCTGTCCTGTGGATTTGCGACAATAACGTGGAGTGCTGCATCATCCTTGAATTCATCCAGATATTCTTTTAATTTCTTATTTTCCATACTCTTGCACCTCTTCATCTGCCGGAAATTTAAAAACAAATGTTTGACAAACGCCCTCTTTAAAAACCGAAGCAAGTCCCTCACTTAACCGTCCAATGCTCTCAGCAACTCCAGATAGTGAATTTCGATTGTATTCACCGTCCATATACTGTTTTCTGCACGTCTCCATAGCCTTAATTGCTTTCTCTTTGGTGGAATATTTCGCCATTATAATAAAATCATTACTTTCCAAATCGGTTAACGAAAATGCAGCTACTGTTCCATTGTCGAAAGCTCGAATCGTTGTTTCCTCATAAGGTAACTCAAACTCTTTATCCTGACTAATGATTCTCATAACTTGATCCACCTTTCGCATCCCATGCGCAAATGTCGCAATCCTCAGGACATACATTTGCCTTTATTGCTCTTCTGCACATCTCCATTTTAAATTCCCTATCATCCTCAATGTCTTTAATAAATCCGAGTTTCCTCAGGATTTTATGAACAAGTGATTCTTTCCTCATTTTCATCCTCCTTTACATAATCCGGGTAATCCTCTGCAAAATCGTATCTGTCTATTCCGTTTTATCTTCAAGCGACATCTCACTGAACCTCTTCAAAACATCAGGAATATTCATTCTCTCGATCGTTTCTTTCGCAAGATTTTCCTTTAATTTCTGTTCCAGTGACTTCACAAGACTTTCTTCCACTTCTCTTTTTGCAGTAGCAATCATATTTACTACTTTTGTACCAAGTTCCTTCTCAAGATATTTACTTGTAAGAAGTTCTGCCATAGACAACACTCTGTCACTCGAATAAGTGGAAGTATTCCCGTGCTTGTCATACCTCTTTTCCGTAGAAAATGCTTCGAATCTCTTTCCAACATATTCAGACAATGGAATGTATTTTACATCACTGCTCCATGAACCTGTTTTTATCGGAATCATGATATTTGCAATCTTTTCTTCCGATACAGTCTTAACAAATTTATCTACAGTATCTTGAATTGTTTCTTCTGCTTCAAGAATCTTATCTGCAATAGCCTTATCCACTCTCTGTACTGCTTCATCTGTTGCTTTTCTAAGAAGTGCATCTTTCACACCTCTTACAACCTGTTCTTTAATTTCTTCATCAATTGTGTATCCGGCTTCCTCGTCTACCCAGTCCAGTTCCACTTCAATATTAAATTTAGCCATTATAATTCGTTCCTTTCTCCTTAAAAATGCGTAAAAAAATACCAACCACCGAATATTGATGGTTGGTAAAAATTAACACAAATAAGCATTATTGCAAAAAGTATTTGAATTGCGTATCTTACATTCTTTACATGTTATTCCGTCTTTGTATCCTATATGTTTGTCAACATCAAAAAGAGTATCTACAACAACTTTTGTTTCCACATTATTGCAAAGTACTTCCATGTCAATTCTTAATTCTATGCAGTTAAATTTCTTAAACATATTTTGTAATTGTTCGTCTTTTATGTCAAAGTTTATGATCACATTTCCCTTATCTTCATACTGAAAATTCACATTCCTCTCACTTTCATAATCTTGGATAATTTTTTTATTTTCTGAACCCGGATAACTCATACCCTTTATTGATAACCCTGTGATTTTCATTTCATTTATCGGAGCATTTGATAAAATCTTGAATTTCATTTTGATAAAAAAATCGTCTCTTTCTATATTCTTCGGATTTGACAATCCAACAACTACATCATAAGACTCGTCCACTATTAATATTGCTTTATTTTCCGCAATTTGCATTCTTTCACTTTGTTCCTTATTAGATAAATATACAGTTATGCTAAGCATAAAAGTAGCACAAAATGTCAATACAGTCCCTACGTATGCCAACATATTTCCTGCTGGAATTGTCACTTGAGTCCATTTTGAATCAGTAGGAATTATATAAACAATATGGATAATCGTTGTTGGAACAACCAATACTACTATAAATATTAATATAAAAAATTTTATCGGATGTTTTTCAAAAAAATGAATAATTTTTCTTAACATTCTTGTATGTCTCCTTTGTCGATACGAAAATTATACCATTCCAACCATCAATGTTCAATTGTCAAGGTGCTGTTTATTTCTAAGCTGTATAATCTTCGAACCGTTCACATGCCATAAATGCGTATCTGGAATTTACCCATCTCTGCATTCTTTTCAGCGGATCACGCTTCTTTAATTTGTATTTGTCGTATATCATCACGTAAGGTGCATATCCCAAATCTCTAAGCGTATATATCCGATCAAGGTCTTGCTCCAATGTTGTATCAAATCCGCACAAGACATACACCGTCATTTTCCGCCTGTCCCATCCAGTCAGCTTTTGAAACATCTGGAATTTCGGTACAATAATGTCCTTATCCTGGTATCTGTCCCATGCAAAATGAATCTGCTTGATCTTCATTCGTTTGATGTATTCTGCTTTTTCTTCTGTCATAATTCGAATATCACAACCTTGCGAGAAATCTATCCAAGACTTACTATCAATAAGCTGTTGACTCAAATCTTTCCAATCTGGGCAAGCGAACATATTCGGATCCAATAGTACGATATTCTTCTGTCCGTTCCAGAACTCAAACAGATCAGCTACCTTATGGCTTTTCTGTCCCTCTTTTTCTTTCACAATACAGAAGTCACAGCCTCTCGGACATCCTCTTGTCAAGAATCCGTAGGCGGTATCTCTACATAGCTCCGGATACAAGCTGTAATCTGGATAGATATGCTCAATTTCGTCCGGCAACGGCTTCCCTCCAGACGGATGCTCATATCCTGTACCACCCTTGATTATTTCTCCGGCACATACCGGATGCGGATAATCAAGGGTGAACGAAAACACCTTGCTCATATATACCATGTCTGGTGGATTTAGCCATGCAGTCAGCGGATCATACCACTCAACCTGATCTCCATTTTTCTTATGCCATGCCGATAATTTCATCAATGGGAGGTTGGGAAAATTGTGTCCGTCTACATCAATTAGTGCTATTCTCAATTGCTCCTGCGTATCATCATTCCTCCTACTTCCCACGCTTAATAATCTTCCGTTTCTTCCTGCTTCCAGTTCTCAGGAACGTACTCCGTTTCCCATTCTTCTTTTTCATCGCTGCATCAACTTCCTTGTAAGATCTGTCATGTCCTCATATTCACGCTCTTCAAAATTCTTAAACTTTCCCTGTTTCTCTGGCTGTTTCTTTACTTTCGGCTTTCTCTTCTGAACCGGATACAGGTTCTTCCATCCGCCAGCTGCAGCTTTATTCAGGATTGCTTTCTGTTCAGCCAGATCAGAGGACAATGATAATAAATCCTCTCTCAAAGCATTTACTTGCTCTTCAGAGATCTCTCCCCAGTTCTGTGATCGGACAAGGAGATAGAACTGAAAAGCTGATTCAAGGGAAGAATCGCTGAAAGCGCCCTTATATACATTACTTTTCTTTACTTTACTTTCCTTTCTATAAAGCGAATCCTCATTTGTCCCTTGCACATCATCATTTGTCGGTTGCACATCCGAAAATAAGCTGACTTTAACTAGACCTTTGCATTCTTCGGGTTTCAAAAGCCAATACTCACCATATACTGTTTTACTCCGCCGCTCGGATAGTACCGCCCAAAAACGACGCTGGATACCTCTACTGGTCAAGATCCCCCACCTGTCAAATAACCCTTTATCAAAAAGATCCACTTGCAGGCAGTAATCCACAGTCTCTTTTACTGTACCGGAACTGATGCCGCCGCCCATCCGCCTTGCTGTCGTTGCACAGTCGTCATAGCCCCATTCATAAAAATATCCATTTACTTTATATGCCCTTTGACACAAAAAGAAGTAGATCCCGAATCCCTTCCATCCTTTTGCATCAAGAAGTTTGTCTATCTTCTTATCGCCATCGAATATGTCAACCGACCATCCGGAATAATCAATTCCTTGTTTTGGTCGTCCTGCCACTTCTTACATTTCCTTCCTTTTTATCCGGTATACTCCTCAACTGTCACATCCAGTCCTTCTACCGCCGAATAACATTTCTTTGCCTGAACCAGCGCGATCTGCGTATCATCGTGATAAGCAACCCCGTTCAGTGCATCTGCTACCACCTTCACAATATTGTCCATATCCGGTTTCTTCAGCGGCAGCTCTCTTCCCTCTAGCATATCAAGCTTCCTTTTCTTCGATACGCTCTTTGGCGGAAGATACCTTGCAATAATCCGGAGCGTCACAGGCTTTTCTCTTTCCAGGAACGCTCCCTTTGCCATCTGCAGATACCGATCTTTGATGAAGTTCTCATACAGAACCGTGTTCTCCGGCGTAGTGGAACAGTGCTTCTTTGTCGATACATTATAATACGTCCGCGCCCTGGCTTTTCCCTGCGGCTTGCCCGGAACTGTAAACATTACCGATGTCATTCCCTTTTGTCCTTTCTGCCGGCACTTACACAACAGATGCTGCATAATGCCGGCTTGCTTTCTTGTTATCAGGTTACGTGTGATATATTATTTTTAAGGAGATGTTATTTTCTACGCGATAATCGTAATGTTGTACTTTTCAAGTTCCTCTGCCAGTTCATATGCCAGATATTCTTTGATTTTCTTCATGGTTGCATTCTTCCATAAACCGCCGTCTGCTTCCACAAGCTTGAAGGATGGTCCACGGTCACTGTCCTGGATCCGGAATACATAACTGCTCTGTGGCTGCTCGATTTCTGCAAAAGTACGATACGGTCTGAGCTTCACCGGATTCGGTACGATCACATCCGTCTTATTTGCAATCCCGCTCTTGATCGTGGTTTTCTGGCTGACACCATCATCATCATAATTCGCCGTTGTTCCTGACTCGATATTTCCGGCAACCTGCTTCAGGACAGTCAGATCATCGGATTCAATGAAGTTTGCCTGCAGCTCGATCAGAAAACGTTCCTGGTCATAATAACGGTCAAACTGGAATTCATTTACAATGGCATCTGCCCTCATAAGCTCCTCCCTGTTGCGTTCGTCCACCAGTCCGGAATACAATCTTACTTCTGTCGGACTGATTACATGCAGAATCATGGTCTCCCGGAGTTCTTCCGGTTTCCCCTTGATATAGTCCACAATGGATGTCAGGGTGTTGACACTCAGGGAATCTGCCTTCGGGAAATAATGGTATCTTGTAAGATTTTTATTACAGTATGTATTACCGTTGATATCAAGCACCTTCGGCTCCATGCTGCCTTCTTTCAGATTTGTGATAAATTCAATTGCTTCTTTTAATCCTTCCATCGTTTTTACTCCTCCTATGCCTGTTTTGCTGTTCTTAAATCAATGACTTTGCCTGCGTGTTCCGGAACTGAATCCGCCACAACTTCTCCAGTAGCTTTATCAATTACTTTTCCATCTACCACTGTAGTTCCTGCTTCTGGTACAACTCCCGGAACGTCCTGTACAGACATCTGTCCTGGAATCTGGTTGCCGATCTCGACTGCTTCCACTTCGCCGGTGCGGAGATCTTTTCCCATGCTCAATGCAGTGACTGCTCCGAGTGCCGGTGCAAGGGTTGTCTTCGTCTGAACTCCGGTTGCAATGAAGTTTCTTTCCTGATTCGGCTTAAATGCGATCGTTACCGTAATCTTTCTCGCTGTGCCGGCATCCGTGTTCGGATCCTGGATGTTCTTCGTTACCTCTTCAATCGCCCGGTTTACCTGTGCGGTAAATGCTCCGTTTGCAAATGTTTCTAAGTTAATGTGCTGCATAATTCTTTTCCCCTTTCTTAAATCTATCCAAAAAATGATGCCTCAATACCCTTCGGATCCGGCTGCTGCGTTCCTGCCGCTGCCGGCTGGTCTTCCTGGACCTCTTGTAACTCCTGATCGGATACCACTCCATCATCTTCCGCCTTCGCTGCATCCACATAGTCTGTCTTTCCGTCCTCATGGATCACTGCCATATCCTTGTCAATAGCATTCTGGAGATCAATACTCATGATTCCCCATTTGCTGATCAGCTGACGGAGCATGGTTTTCAGTGCCATTCCGTCAAAATCCTTAAACCAGAATGAAGAATACTTCCACATATCCTTTTCCGGAATCTTGCCCTGTTCCAATAATTCCAGGGATCTTGCCCCACCGTTTTTATAAAATGCAAAGGAATATTTTTCCGCGTGTGCCAGCATCTTCTTTTTTGACCAGTACAAAGTCTTCCGGAAACCATTCTCATACTCGAACATTGCGAAGTATCCCATGGTCGGAGCTTCCTCCCGGAGGATATCATCATCAATCAGATTAACCTCCACTTCTTCATCCAGAGGATCATACCGGACAAGCTCCCCTTCTTTGATTGCAAGCACATTGAGCTTTTTGTAGTAACCGGAACGGATTGCCAGCTGAATATATCCTTTATATCCAAGCTGGAACTGTGCTTCCTTGCAGCCTTTTTTCTTGTTGTCGAACGGAACCATATAGAACTGGCCAAGTTGCGGGGACGGTGATAAATTCAGTGCCTCTCCGAGTAATGCAGCGTTTACGATACTCGGGCTTGTACACTCCTGCAGCGCCGGTGTACTTTGCACCGCACTTACAATACTGGAAATGAACCTTGTCCCATTCTTTCCACCAACGACCTGATTGATCTGCTTCTTTACTGCATCGTTCTGCAGGTAAACTGATAACTTCATTGACTGATCCTGTCTTGCCAGACTGTTATTTACTGCCATGTCTTATTCCACCTTTCCGAATCGAATCTGATTCTTTAACATATATTCACGGAGTGCCATGATCTGCTCCCTGGTTCCCCATACACGGAAGTCAAGCTGGAATACCGGTTCTTCCTCTTCCGGAATTGAAGCTGTTTCCTCTGCCGAAGCTTCCGGTACAGCTCCAGATACTGCTTCCTTCTCTGCTGCAGGTTCTTCCTTTTGTTCAGCTGCAGTCTGCTGCTTCGCTGCCTCTTCCGCTTCCCTTGCTTTCCGCTCTGCCTCCATGCGTTCTGCTTCCAGCTTTCTCTTCTGGATATCGGCAAGCCTCTGTCCTTCCTGGATTGCCTGGTTCATATCCAGTGTCTTCCGGTAAACTTCCATTGCTTCAAACTTAAACTCCGGAAGCTTGCTGATCGTCACCACATCCGTACCGATCTGGTACATCCGGCTCTTCATCTGCTCTTCGATCTTTGGCAGTGTAACCGTTGCATTCAGCCACTTTTCATCCCAGATCATGTCCAACTTCACAAAGCTCTGGAAACCGATGGACGTAAACAGTTCCTCAATCTCTTCCCGTTTTGCAGCCTTGCGGCGTTCATCAATCTCTCTAATCTGGGAGTCAATCAGTCCGATCGGTTCATCGATCAGAGCTGTGATTTCCTTGACCTGCTGCTCAAACTTGGTGTACGGCTCCATGCAGATATTCTTGACACGCTTCCGTTCGTCCTCAAAAGCTTTTTTCAGCTTGTTCAGATCTGCTCGATCCGCTTTCATGTCCTTGAGCGAATCCTCTGTGTAGGCGATCGTCTTATAGTCCTTTACCTTCTCAGCAATCGCAGCCTTTAATTCCTCGTTGTTCCACAGGATCTGCTCTGTCAGCCAGCTTTCCTGCGGATTTGTAATCCGTAATTCCATACGCTCCTCCTTCTTTTTTAGATCTCCGGAAGTATCAGCGGCGGTTTGCGCCCGCTTTCCACATACTTCCAAAATTTCATTTCTTCATCCTGCAGATAATCCAGATCAGCCTGGACTTCTGCTCTTTCAATAAAATAATGCTTCACCTGTGTCCGGACGTCTGTTCCCCAATTGCTCCGCAAATGCGCCCGGAGGACAACAAACTCATATCCGGTAACAAGCAGATAATGCAGCACCTGAATGTAATAGTTATCCGGGATCCGGTCCTTCCATTTCTCATATTGCATAGACTGCAGAATGTTGGTGGTCTTAATCTCCAGAATCCCTTTCCGGCCGTCCTGATCAACTAGCTCCCCATCCAGAGAAGCCTGCATGAACGGATACTCCAGACTCTGCAAGATCCGGAATTCATGGTGTGTGACCTGATACTGTGGATAATCCAGGCGGAACAGCTCCCTGATGAACTGCTCCGCCTCTTTCCCATAGATCACATAAGGCTTTTCTGAAATGTCTGGTGCAATCCTTCTGCCAGTCTTTTCTTCAAACAGCTCAATATTTGTTTTGTATGGGTTCTTTCCAACCACAGCACTTGCATCACTTCCGCCGATTCCGTTTAACCGCCCCTTCAGCCAGGCTTTTTCATCTTCAAAATCATAGATTTTATAAGGTTCCATCTTTTCCTCACGCTTTTCATATGATGATATATGTATGTTCTGTTCCGTCTATATGCTGTTCTGCCACTTCTACCGCTTCCTCGTAATAACCGAACAAGCCGTAGATCCACCCATCAGAGCATCGAATAATCAATGGTTTCTTCTCCATCATTGCGCCCCCTTTAGGTACACATCTTCTTCTAAAATGGCATATGTTTCAAAAGTATCATCATGGCTTTTCCTGCCATATCCATCGCTTCCTTTGCAACCTCTCCATTTGTTAAAAGTCCAAGTCTTACCGCATGACTAATCAAATCTTTTGCTTGATCTTCGTTGAGTTCGCCTTTCTCCACTATCGTTGTTTTAACGCTCCGGACAGCAATTGATAGATCTGTCATCATACCAGGCACTCCCTCTGATGTTTTGATTTCACATACTCCATTTTCAACTTTGATCATTGACTTTCTCCTCCGATTTTCCTATAATTTAGTTGAGTTTTTTGTTATGTGCGCCACTGGAAGCTGCAACTTCCGGGCGCACTTTTATTGTTTTTACGCCTATCCTATCCAAATAATTTGCCAGATCCGACAAGTATGCGATCGCATTATTCTTGTAATACTCGGATGTACCGTCAACCCTTTCCAGCGACTGCAGTTTGTTGATCATCTTATCGATCTCGCCTACTCTGATGCTCTTACGCTGCTTCTCTTCTGGCATGCTCTCTCGCCTCCCTTATCTTTCTTTTCCTGTTCCGATATTCCAACATCCGGAAGTATTCATGCGCATATGCTCCAACTGCAAACACAGCAAGTCCGAGCACTTCATATAGGTAAAACAACTCCTGTTGTTCTACCGAGCACCCACCAACCATGCACATAAATCCAAATACAATCGCTGTTTTGCTTAATAGCTTCGCCGCCTTATAGAACATCTCTCATCCCTCCTTTGCTTGTCCAACTGGTACCGCTTACGCGGTTTTCTCAATGGTATATGTAATTTTCACTTTTTCCTGTTCTTCCAATAAAGAAATCATCACCTGTATGATTTTTTCGATATCGGGTTTCATGCTTACCACCTACTTTCTATTGAAGTTTATGCGGTGCTGGTTGTACTTATTGATTTGTCCTACTGTTGTCTGGTATAATTTCCGTATCAAATTATGAAAGGATAATCATCATGCTTTCGTTTGTATCAAATATCGATTTAGAAAAAATTATAAATATTTTATTAGAGCCATCTGTCACTCTTACTCTTGGCATCTTTACATTACTAATTAGTCGAAACTCTAATTTATCTACTTTAGCTCGTGAAAGACTAGATAAGGTATACCATCCACTCTTTTTAGAAATCGAACCTTTTTTATACAAAAAAGTATCTCTTAACGACATAAATGCTTTTCTTTCTAAATACTATGAATTAGAAAACTCACATTCTCTTCTTATTGATCCTGTTTTACGTCAAGAGATTCGCTGGCTTGAAAAACCATCTGCTCTGCAAGAGGATAAATATGGCTATAATCAATGGTTCCGAATTTGCGATCAGATTTCCAAAACATATGACAAACTATGTAAACAAGCTCATCTCCCTGTTCGCAGTATTTCTTATCGGATTAACTACAGGCAATATCGTTCAAAAATTCGTATGATATTCGCTCTTATATGGATTGAACTACCAGCAATTGCATTTTTTAGCCTATTACTCGGTTTCGCATCTCCACGTCTTTTAGCTGTTACATATGCATTGTTCTTTTTATTTTTGATGAAGACATTTTTGGATAACTTGTAATACAACGATTGCGCAAAGGAATATAATAGCTACTCTTTCTCTGGGATATCTGTTTATCAGGTATCCCATTATTAAAGCAATTCCAACAATATACAGGACAACCACTATTTCCATCTCATCCCTCCTTACTCTTCCAGAAAATAATCCACGGTTACGCCAAAGTAATCTGCACTCTCTCTTCATCTGTTGCAAATAATTCAGTTTTCTCCTATACTTTAAATACCGGCACCGCCATGCTGAGTAATTATAAAAGGAGACACTATGATGCAACTCACAAACGATACATACAGAATTCTTCGTCTTATCTACGATGAATATCAAAACCGAAGAAAAATCGGTATGTCTAAAACAGAGGCTATTCTCTTTTCTTATCCCTCTGCTCTTCAAACAGAATTTCTTCAAGGAATTCTCGAAGACGATATTGCTGATGCCCTTACCGAATTATCCACAAACGGTTTGATAAAACTTTATTCTGATTTTGGATTTTTACTGAAAGATTCTGCCATTATCTACATGGAAAATCGTTTACAAAATAAAGTGAATCTAATTTTTGACATAATCAGCAAAATTGTATCGATGCTACATTAGTTTTTCTCGCTTATTTTCTGACTATAAAGTTCATCCCTCGTGATTAAAAGTGACCATTTCCCATTGTTGAACTCCAAGTTGCATCGGCTCACCATTGAAAGTGCCTCACCATTTAATAAGCAAATTCCTTTATCGATGTCGATATGAATTGATTTGAAAGGTTTCCTTTCTACTGTCTCAGGCATTTTCTCACCTCCTACTCTGAACTGCTATTTACCGGTACGGTTCTTCTCTCCCTTCATTTACGTCTCCTTCGGTATCTTTATAAGTTACTCATGTGCAAAAAAAATAGACATTGGATCGTCCATATGTAATTCATCAATCATAATTTGAATTTCATCACTACCAAACACGCCATTTTTCATCTTTTCATAGAATGTTTTTGGTGTAATACCTATCATTCTTGCAACATCTGTTTGAGATAATCCATTTTTTGCGATTATCCCTCTTAATTCATCAGTTTTAATCACATTTTCACCTCCGTATCTTTAAAAGTTACTTTTAGTATATCACATTTATGTAACTTGTCAAGCTATTTTTGTTGCATTCATAACATTTTTGTGCTATTATTAAGTTACTTTATAAAAGGAGGAAAAATATATGACAGTTGGAGAAAGAATAAAAGAACTCCGCACTAAGCTTAACATGAGTCAAGTCGAGTTTGCTGACAAAATCAATGTATCTAAACAAACACTTTATAAATATGAAAATAATATTATTACAAACATTCCATCTGATAAGATTGAAGCGGCCGCTCAACTTGGAAATGTTTCTCCTGCGTATTTAATGGGATGGGATATTACAAGTAATATTCAAGAATCACAACCTATTTTACTTGGATCTGAGCTGAATAAAATATTTGAAAAACTTTCTAAAGAATATAAAAAGCCAAAAGAAGATTTAGTATCATTATTTTTCTCATATGACTTAAATCATTTACCTGAATCATTACGTATGCTAAATGAGAAAAATATTCGCTATGTATTAGATGAACTTACGAGTGCTCCGTCTGAAGCAACCACTCTCGCCGCTCACTTTGACGGAGAAGAATATACAGAAGCGGAAATGGAAGAAATCAAAAATTTCGCTAGTTTTGTGAAAAACAAAAGAAAATAGACTTTGGCATTTTTCTAAATTTACTTATGGGAGGTGCTAATTTGAATAAATTTGAAGAATTGGAAGACGTAGCTTATCAAGATGGTGTCGATGTTTTAAATTACCGTTTTGAAAGCAATAACATAAAAGGACTGTATTGCGATGGTGTTGTAGCCATCCGAGAAGACATGACCATTCCGGAAAAGACCTGTGCTCTTGCCGAAGAACTCGGGCATCACGAAACATCTGTCGGAAATATCCTCGATATGACATCTGCTGCCAACCGAAAACAGGAACGTCAGGCAAGATTTTGGGCGTACAACAAGCAGATCGGTCTGTTCGGACTGGTACGAGCCTTTGAGCATGGCTGTCAGAACCGGTTTGAAATCGCTGAATACCTGGAAGTGACAGAAGAATTTCTGGAAGAATGTATTGAATGTTACAGGAATAAGTACGGGATTTGTAAGCGGTTAGATAATTATGTGGTGTATTTTATACCGCAGTTGTCGATGATGAAATTGGTATAATCGCATATGCGATTATATAGAAACACTTTATATGAGGAGGAAAAATTATGAAAAAGAAACTTGTAGCATTGGTTCTGATTGGAAGTATGGCACTGTCATTTACAGCCTGTGGCAATAGCTCCGATTCATCAAAAGAAGCAAAGGAATCATCCAAGAAAACAGAAGCATCTGCTGAAACTCCAAAAGAGGAAGTAAAGGAAGAAGTCAAAGATCCTGTTGTGCTTACTGGAAAATGGGAGTACAAAGATGATGACGGTACTTGGATGCAGGCAGATATTACAGAAGATACCATCACAATAAACTGGATTATGGATGAGGGGAATACAACTGCTGTTTACTGGGTTGGAACCTATACTGCTCCTACAGAATATTCTGAAGAATATACTTGGACATCTACCAGAGACAAAGAAGCAACCGATTCCGCTCTTCTCGCCTCTCTGGACGATACAAAAGAGTTTTCTTATTCCGATTCAAGCAAGCAGATTACCTATCAGGTAACAGTTTCCGGAATAACAAAAACTATAACCCTTGATCAGACAGAATAATATAAATAAAAGAACCGCTCCTGCGCCAACAGGAACGGTCAAGCGATGAAACATACGCCAATATGTTTCTAATTAAGTTCTCCGAAGAGATACTCAAACTGCAAATATATTGTATCATCTTCGGACAGCCATCGCAAGAGAACAAAAGTTCTCAGGCTGTTATTTTTATACTCATTTTTACGTATATTGAAGAGAAAGGTGATATAATATGCCAAGTAAAATTGAACGCTGCGCCATTTACATCCGTGTGTCTACCGCTGAACAGATGATGCATGGTAAATCCTTGGAAGCGCAAAAGCAATACCTGACCAATTACGCCAAAGAACATAATATGACCGTTGCTGGAGTTTATGCTGACGAGGGTAAAACTGCCCGTAAAGAATTAAAAAAGCGAAAAGCCATACATGCCCTGCTTGAGGACGTAAAAGCCGGAAAAATTGATGTGATCATCTTCTGGCGGATTGACAGATGGTTCCGTAATCTGTCTGATTTTTATAAGGTCCAGGAAGTCCTTGACGATAACAACGTCCACTGGATCAGCACCAGTGAACCGGGAATCAATATGGAAACCAGGGATGGACGGTTGCAGCTGAATGTAGTCCTGTCTATTGGCCAGAATGAAGTGGATACTACCAGCGAACGTATCAAATTCGTAAATGAAGCATCTATCCGGCAGGGAAAACTGATCTTCGGTGATGTGAATATGGGGTACGGCTACAAATCTGGAATCATTGATGGAGTAAAACGCATGGTAAAAGATCCAGATCGGGAAGACACTGTAAATGCCTTTTATCGTTTTTTCTTTAAGCACCATGCAAAAGGGCTTTCCATGCGCTATATTCAGGAAAATTATGATCCGGATTTTACATGGGCGAATATGCGAACACTGCTGTCGAGTGAATTTTACAAAGGAACCTATCGCGGGATTCCATACTGCCCTGCTTACCTGACAGAATCTGAATGGAACAATCTGCAGGAAATACAGAACGCAAATGTTAAGCGTGCTCCTTCTGGCCGGATTTATCTTTTCAGCGGCATGATAAATTGTCCGATTTGTGGACGCAGGCTTAGCGCAAGAGGCGGTTCGTCCATTATCAACAGGAAAACCGGTGCCAAAAAAGTATACTGCTATTACCGATGCAATAAAGCTTTCATCGATCATAAATGTTCTTACAGACATATGGTTAGTCAGAATCTTATAGAACGATACCTGATTGATCATCTGGAATACGAATACAATAAATTTAAAATAAAATGTGAAAAAATTGAAAAGGAACAAGAAAAAAAGAAGAAAATTCAGACTCCTGAAAAGCTCCAGAAAGAATTAGAACGATTAAATCTTCTCTTCCAGAAAGGAAGAATCGAATGGGATTATTACAGCAAAGAATATGATCGGATTGAAAACGAACTGAATGAATTGTTAAATGTGGCTCCGGAATTAGAACCTGATTATGCTTATCTGGAAGAGCTGCTGAATACAGACTTTAGAACAATGTACTACAATTTAACCCAAGAAAACCGCAGAGCTTTCTGGCACTCCATTATCCGGGAGATTCACCTGAATACTGATCATACCGTTGACTCTGTTGATTTCTTATAGCGTCTTGTACTAACTGGTTGACTCCGTTTGGGGCGGATAAAGTTATGACCGCCGTCCTCTCCGGTGAGGCAGATATTGGCTTTATGGGAAGTGAATCTTCGATTTATACTTACCAGGAGGGTGCAAATGATGTCGTCAAAAACTTCGCGCAGCTTACGCAGCGCGCCGGAAACTTTCTGGTCGCACGTGAAGAAATGCCGGATTTTTCATGGGATGATCTGAAAGGAAAAGACGTTCTTGGCGGAAGAAAAGGTGGCATGCCGGAAATGGTCTTTGAATACATTTTGAAAAAAAACGGAATTAATCCACAGAAGGATCTTTCTATCAACCAGAGTATTGATTTCGGTTCAACCGCTGCTGCATTTTCCGGTGGGCAGGCAGACTATACCATCGAATTTGAACCGAGCGCTACTGCCCTTGAAGCGGAAAATTCCGGTTATGTCGTTGCTTCTCTCGGCGTTGATTCCGGCTATGTCCCATACACCGCCTATAGTGCCAAAACAAGTTATCTGAATGCTAATCCGAACATCATCCAGAAATTCACCAATGCCCTGCAAAAAGGAATGGATTTCGTTCAGTCCCATACTCCGGAAGAGATTGCAAAAGTCATTGCACCACAGTTCAAGGAAACCGATCTCGCTACAATTACAACCATTGTCAGCCGTTACTACGAACAAGACACCTGGAAATCGAATCTGATCTTCAACGAAGAAAGCTTCAATCTGCTGCAGGATATTCTGGAAAACTCCGGTGAGCTGAAAGAGCGTGTTCCTTATGAAGAACTAGTTACGACTACCTTTGCGGAGAAGGCCGCCCACTAAATAAAAGCGCAGACGCTTCATTTTAAGCCAGCGTCTGCGCTCTATTCTTACATTTTAAAATTTATCCTTCTGAAACTCTTACCGGATATATCCCTCCTGATAAGCCTTCTGCTTATTGAATGTGTACATCTCCGCAAAGGATGCCTGTACATACGGATTTACATAAAAAATTGCAAGAAGTCCACAGGTAACCGCACTCAGCAGATACCATCCAAGGAATGACAGATCCATGATAAATGCTTCCATTTTTTCTCCATCCATCATCTGTTTACTGATCTGGAATGCTTCTTTGTAATCCATTGCCGGATTCTCAGCAATAATATATGGTACCATCAGATATTCATAATGCTTAACGATTCCAGGTACCACCAAAAGCAGACTCCAAAGTGTAGTAAATAAATCTCTTAAAAACATGGTAAGAACAATATTAACATAATGTCCGGAACGGAAACCGTCAAGCAATGTTCCGATTCCCGGCTGTGCAGTCTGGTTCAGGATAAAGAACCGGTATCCACCCATTTTCAGGAGATTACCTACAAATACTTTTGCCACAAGGACAATCAGTATTACTACCGTTGCGATTCCTGCAAGCAATCCGGTAATCATTCCCACATTAAATAAATTTCCACTATATATATCTGAATTCTCACTTACCCGTCTTGCACTGGATTCGCCAGAGACTGTGCCAAAGATTCCCATCAGAAGCGCAACTACAACGGCTGACACATAATTCTTCTTAAATGCCATATTACCTCTCATTTTAAGTTCTGCTCTATTCCACATCATATACCTCTCCTCCTTCGAATACATTGATATGATTCTCACTACCTATACTTTATCATCTGTAAATCGGTCAATCACTTTACTGATTTTCTATCTGCTCAGCAAGATCATTCAAGTACACCCATCTGTCCATCTTTTCTTCCAGTGTTGTCTCTGTTTCTTCTTTCTCTTTCATAAGTTCGGACAACTTCACGGAATTGGTGGCATTCTTAACCATCTCCCGATCCAGCTTTTCGATCTTCTCTTCCAGCTTTGCGATATCCTCATCAATCGTCTCGTATTCCCGCTGTTCTTTATAAGAAAATTTCAGCTTTTTTTCCCGCTGCTTCCAGGTCTTTTTGCTGTCAGACTCACCGGTCTGTGCAGAAGCTGCATCTGACATATTTTCTGCAATTGTCTGTCCGTCTTTCGGTTTTTCAAGCTCCACACGGATCAGATAATCGGAGTATCCACCTTCCGACTGGCGGATTTTCCCACCTCCATTAAATGCAAAAATACGACTGACAGTACGATCCAGGAAGTACCGGTCATGGGATACAATCAGAATAATACCATCAAAATGATCCAGATAATCCTCCAGGATTGTCAGCGTCTGGATATCCAGATCATTGGTTGGCTCATCCAGGATCAGTACATTTGGTGCTTCCATCAAAACACGTAGTAGATAAAGTCTTCGTTTCTCGCCTCCGGATAACTTTTCAATCCTCGACCACTGCATTGCCCCGTCAAAAAGAAATCGTTCCAGCATCTGGGACGCGGTAATTTTCCCGTCAGAAGTTGCAATGTACTCACCTGCTTCTTTTACATAATCAATGACACGCTCGGATTCATCCATATATTCATTCTCCTGCGAGAAATAGCCAATCTTGATTGTCTGTCCAATTTCAATAGTTCCGACATCCGGTTTTATGATCCCATTGATAATCTTGAGCAGCGTCGATTTTCCACATCCATTATGTCCAATAATTCCGATTCGGTCTTTCTTCAGAAAAATATAAGAGAAATCTTCGATCAGCTTCTTTTCTCCATAAGATTTGCAGATTCCGGAAAGTTCGATTGTTTTATTCCCCATACGGGAAGCCACAGAATCCAGCATTACTCGCTTTTCTTCCTGAATATCTTTCATTTCCTGCATAGCATGAATCCGGTCAATATGCGCTTTCTGTTTGGTACTTCTCGCCCTTGCGCCGCGGTGTAGCCATTCCAGCTCCGTACGCAAAAGGCTTTTTCTCTTACGTTCTGTGGCAAGCTCCATGTTCTGACGCTCGGCTTTCAGACGCACAAACTCGGAATAATTGCCTGGATAGTTATATAATTTCCCATGATCAACTTCCACGATACGATTTACCACACGGTCCAGGAAATAACGGTCATGCGTAACCATCAGGATCGCTCCCCGGAACTGGATCAGATATTCTTCCAGCCATTCGGACATCTCATTGTCCAAATGGTTCGTCGGTTCGTCAAGGACCAGAATGTCTGCCGGTGTTAAAAGTGCCCGGACAAGTGCCACCCTTTTCTTCTGTCCGCCGGACATATGCTCAATCTTTTCAGCATAATCGGTAAATCCAAGCTGATTCAGCATAGACTTTGCTTCTGCCTCGATCGTCCAGCGGTTCAGCTCATCATAATTTCCTTCTGTTGCCGCACGAAGAATTGTTGTTCCTGCTTCAAATACCGGCGTCTGCGGAAGATAGCAGATCTTCACCTGATTCCCCATGCTGATCGTTCCGGCATCACTTTCTTCGATTCCGGCAACGATTTTCAGCAAAGTGGATTTACCCATTCCGTTGACTCCGATCACACCGATTTTTTCATTTTTATTGATTCCAAATCCCACATCATCCAGAAGCACACGATCCGTATAGGCTTTGGATACATGTTCCATTGTCAGTAAATTCATATATTTTCCCCTGTGATTCTCTGTTTTGTCTTTTTCCATTATAGCAATTTGTACGGGTCCTAGTCAATCCAAAGTATCTCACCCGGCACCGATTCTGACACGCAAAAAGCACAAAATCCTATCCGTTACCGGACAGTCCCTGTGCTTTCACATATCCCCATATTCTTTTTATCTTATGATATGAGTGTCAAAAATAAATTTTGCCGCTCACTGGTGTAATCAGATTGCTCCATTGCTAAACAATTCCCGCAATCCTCATCTTATAAGAAAATATATTTCAGGATAAACAGTATCACCAGTACATACATCAGTACACTGATCTTCTTTTCTTTTGCTTTTCCTGTAAGTACGTTGATTACTACATAAGAAATCACTCCCATGGAAATACCTTCTGAAATACTGTAGCAGAATGGCATTGCCGCGATACAGATAAAGCACGGAATTCCTTCGCTGTAATCACTGAAGTTAATTCCTGCCACATTGCTCAGCATATAGAAGCCGACGATGATCAGTGCCGGAGCTGTCGCAAAGGACGGAATTGCAAGAAAGATTGGTGATAAGAAAAGGGAAATTCCAAACAGGATCGCTGTTGTCAGGGATGTTAAACCTGTACGTCCTCCTTCTGTTACACCAGAAGCACTCTCTACGAATGTTGTTGTTGTAGAAGTTCCGAGTACTGCTCCAACTGTAGTTGCAACCGCATCTGCCATCAGTGCCCCTTTGATTCTCGGAAGCTTTCCGTCTTTGTCAAGCATGCCTGCCTTTGTAGATACACCGATCAGAGTTCCGAGTGTATCAAAAAGATCTACGAAAAGGAATGCAAATACTACAACAACGAATTCCAGTGAAAATACATTCTTAAAATCAAGCTTTCCAAATACCGGTGCAAGGCTTGGAATTGCGAGTCCGGAACTGAAATCCGGAAGCAGACTGTAGAATCCGATCTCCGGATTCGGTACATAAAGACCTGCTATCTGGCAGATGATTCCAAGTATCCATGTGATCAAGATCCCCCAAAGGATATTTCCTTTGATGTTCTTAATCACCATGATTGCTGTGATCAGCACACCTATGATTGCAAGAAGTACAGTAATTCCAACGTTATTGAAGCTTGCTTCCACTCCATTTGCCTGATTATATGCATCTACGGAGAAGAGCTGTACCAGAGTAGATCCTCCGACAACGATATTCGCATTCTGAAGTCCAAGAAATGCAATAAATAATCCGATACCAACGCTGACTGCTGTCTTAAGACAGGTTGGAATTGCATTGAAGATTGCTTCTCTGACATTCGTCAGGGAAAGAATAATGAAAATAATACCCTCTGCAAATACTGCAGTCAGTGCAGTCTGCCATGAGTAGCCCATACCAATTACTACAGTATAAGCAAAGTAAGCATTCAGTCCCATACCAGGTGCAAGTGCAAATGGATAATTTGCAAATGCTGCCATACACAGCGTACCGATCAGTGATGCAAGTGCTGTTGCAGTAAAGACTGCCCCCTGATCCATACCCGCTGCGGAAAGAATGCTTGGATTTACTGCCAGGATATACGCCATCGTCATAAATGTCGTAATACCTGCAAGAATCTCAGTTTTGACGTCGGTGTGATTTTCTTTAAGCTTAAACACCTTTTCCAACATATTGTTTTCCTCCTGCTGTTTGTCTTGGATATTCCCTCTCTCTCCTTAAAATATCCTCGTACTATTTTCTTGTAGCAGAGAATATTTTAGCAAAAAAAAGAGAGAAAGTAAACACATTACTTTCTCTCTGATTTCTAACTCTTATTCGCTATTACTGTTCATAGTAGCTGTATACCGCAACTATTTGCTCTCTCTGATCTTCTTTCTGAGCGGAAGTACCATTGCAGGGGATACGGATAATTCGTCTAATCCCATGCTTAAGAATTCTTCAGTCAGTTCGAGATCAGCTCCGAGTTCGCCGCAGATTCCGATCCATTTGCCTTCTGCGTGGGCATTTTCAGCTGCCATGCGGATCATTGCAAGGACTGCCGGGTGGTGTGGATCGTAGAAGGCATCCAGCTTTTGGTTCTGACGGTCGATTGCCAGCGTGTACTGGGTCAGATCATTGGT
>NZ_JAQFCE010000003.1:0-273123 GCF_027690675.1 Bariatricus sp. TF06-38A | reverse complement strand
AATATCTTATAAAACTCAATATCTACTTATATGATTTTATAATTTATATTTAACTGTTAATGACCTCTTTTCTATTTGTGATAGGGTTCTCCCGACATGATCCGGTATCCACGGTAAATTTGCTCTAGCAGGATTACACGCATCAGCTGGTGCGGAAATGTCATTTTTGAAAAACTAAGTGCGTAATCCGATTTTTCCAGAACTGCCTTCCCGATCCCTATGGATCCGCCAATCACAAAAATAATGTGACTGGTTCCCTGAATGCCAAGTTTTTCAATTTTCTCTGAAAATTCTTCGGAGGTCAGCTGCTTTCCGCCTATCTCCAGTGTAATAAGATATGCATCCTCACGGATATATTTCAAAAGACGTTCGGCCTCTTTTTGCCGGATCATTTCCTCTGCATTTTCGCTGGCATTGTCCGGTGTCTTTTCATCCGCCACCTCAATGATCTCCAGCTTGCAGTAGCGGCTCAGTCTCTTCGTATATTCCGCGATCGCATCCCGCAGATACTTTTCTTTTATTTTTCCAACCGTCAGTACGGTTATCTTCATCCTGTTCCTTCCTCTCTTTCGCTGTATCAGTCTGTACAATTATGCCCTTTCATACATATAAAGCTCATGCAGTGCTCTTGTTGCACAGATGTATTTTGCCTGCCCGGTCATCGGATTTTCTTTCTTCGGGAACACGCCGAATACCTGATCAAATTCCAGTCCTTTTGCCATATAGAAAGTCGTTACTGTCACGCCTTTTTCAAAGGTACTGCTGTCCCGGTCAATACAGTTTACCGGAAGTCCACGGTTTGAAAGCATCCTGGTCATTGTATACGCCTCGTCCATCGTCTCCGTCAGAACTGCGGCGGTCTCATATTTATCCATTCCGGCATCTGCCTCCCGGATAAGTTCATTTAACAGTTCCTCATCCGAATCAAATGTCTTTTCGGTCACTGGTTTGCCATGACGCTCCAGATATTCCAGATCCTTTTCCCCGGTAAATTTCGCTGCATACTCTGCGATTTCAATGGTATTCCGGTAACTTTTATTCATGATGATCTTGCGGATCGTACGTCCGAAAATCTTCGGCAGGAATGTCAGTACATCCTGCATCTGACTGTCCAGTGTCTGCGCCCGGTCGCCAAGGATCGTCATCCGGCAGGAAAACAGCCGGGACAGTACCACGTACTGCAAATATGAATAATCCTGCATCTCGTCGATCACCAGATGCTTGATATGCTTATGTCTGGTTCCTCCAAGCATCCGGTATTTGAGATAAAGTACCGGAAATACGTCTTCATACTGGAGTTTTCTGTTCTCATACGGAATTTTTGCCAGTGTCTCATACCCACTGTCCTCCAAAAACCAGTTATATATTTTGTAAATATCACGGGTGACATACATCCGGTTGAATTTCTCCCGGATCTCTTCTACCTCATCTTCCGGAAGATTCCGGTTATACAATGTCTCGTATTCATCCACCAGATATTCCATCACCGCATCCATTCTTGCAAGGATCGGAATATCCTGAAATTTGAAATAGAACAGATGGATCAGCTCCTCTTCGGTTTTTTCCAGAGTACGGATCTTAACCGGCTTAAAATCCATCAGCTGATCTTCCAGAACTGCCAGAAAGCCTTCCATCTCTCCGACAAATCCGGCAGACTGCTTCTTCAGATAGCTCTCCCGGATTCCCATCTCCGGAAAATGGATCAGCTTCTCCAGATAATCATAACGGTCCTCACAGTCCGATACGATTCCTTTCAATTCTCTGTACGCAAACAGATCAAAACTCATCTCCTGGATATTTTCTTCTCCAAGCTCTGGCAGAATGTGGGAAATATAATCCGCAAATACGCTGTTCGGTGAAAGGATCAGGATATCCGATGCTTTTAAATTTTTCCTGTCGTGATACAAAAGATATGCAATCCGGTGCAGTGCAACGGAGGTTTTCCCACTTCCTGCGGCTCCCTGAATGACCAGAACTTTGTCCTTTACATTCCGAATGATCTCATTCTGTTCTTTCTGGATAGTACGGACAATATTCTTCAGTTGTACATCCCCGTTACTTCCAAGCTCCTGTTTCAGGATCTCATCATCAATCTTGGTGTCACTTTCAAATGCATAAACCATCTTTCCTTTCTTGATCTTATACTGCCATTTGGAAGTAATCTCCCCTTCAATGGTTCCTCCCGGTGCTTCATAAGAAGCCTGTCCTCTGTCATAATCATAAAAAAGACCGCTCACTGGCGCCCTCCAGTCGTAGATCAGTGGCGTCATTCCTGCCTTAGGCGCAAAATTGCCGATTCCGATGTAAAAACTTTCGCTTTCTTCTTCCCCCTCAAAGAGAAAATCCACTCTTCCGAAATATGGGGAGTCGATCATTTTCTTAAGGCGCTGTTTTTTCATCAGACGCTCATTGTTCGCATTAACTTCTCCGAGAAGTGCCTGCTGATTATCATAATTTTCATAACCATACTCATCCATTTCCGTATAGTTTTCCCAATAATAATCATGCATGCTCTCAATCTGTTTTTCTCCTTCAAGAAACGATGCGTTGATCTCGGTAATGCGTGTCTTCAGTTTCTCTTCAACCTCTTCCAGAAACCGAATCTCACTGTTCATTGCGTCGCTGTTACTCATATTCAAACCCTCTCATGATTACATCTTCCGATGATTTGTGCAATCTCTTCCGGCATCTTTGCAATGTAATCTGCACCGGCACTTTGAAGCTCCACAAGATCTCCGTATCCATACAGGACACCGATCACCTGGATCCCATTCTCCTTTGCACCGTAGATATCATTATTTCTGTCACCGACCATAACGACCTGATCGTAATTCTCCCTTTCTACGCCCAGGTTATCCAACGCATACCGGATCACATCTGCCTTCCGGATCAGTGATCCATCCATCGTAGCCCCGTAAATCCCTGCAAAATATTTTGCAAAGTCAAATTTGTCTGCAATCCTTTTTGCATACTCTTCCGGTTTGGAAGTCGCCACTGCAAGTATATATCCTTCATTTTTCAAGGATTCCAGCGTCTCCGCAAGCCCTTCATACACCGAATTCTCAAAAATGCCTTTCACCGCATAATATTCCCGGTAATACTTTACTCCAAGCAGTGCCTCTTCCTCAGACATCCCATAATATTTCTCCATTGATTCCGTCAACGGCGGTCCGATAAATTTCTTTAAAGTATCCCGCTCACCAACCTCCCGGTTCATTTTATTCAGCGCATACTCCACCGAATTCATGATCCCCGGTCCCGATTCCGTAATCGTCCCATCCAAGTCAAATAAGATATATTTATACTTCATAATAACCCTCTTTCACAAAATAATACTTTTTTTATTGTACCATTTTTAACTCTTCTTGTCCAGAAACCCTAATCTCCAAACCTCCTTTAAAATCAGCCAAAACACACAAACCAGCGTCTATTTCTCCGCCCTTTATAACCGCCAGTTTTCTCCCCTTTGCACAACTTGAATTGGAACGATTATTTTTTTCAAAGTGGTCTACACAACCTATACAAAAACCGCAGTCCCTATCAAAGGAAACTGCGGTCATAACCCTTATTTATTTGAAAGATACTCGTCGATACCTCTTGCACCAGCTTTTCCGGCTCCCATAGCAAGGATTACTGTAGCTGCACCTGTTACGGCATCTCCACCTGCGTATACGCCTTCTTTAGAAGTCTTTCCGTGTTCTTCGTCTGCAACGATACATTTCCACTTGTTAACTTCCAGTCCTTCTGTTGTAGAAGAAATCAGCGGGTTCGGTGATGTTCCGAGTGACATGATAACTGTATCAACATCGATCACGAATTCAGAACCTTCAACCGGTACAGGACGTCTTCTTCCTGATGCGTCCGGTTCACCAAGTTCCATACGAACACATTTGATTCCTTTTACCCATCCATCTTCTTCAAGGACTTCTACCGGGTTTGTCAGTAGGTCGAACTGTACACCTTCTTCTTTTGCGTGATGAACTTCTTCTACACGGGCCGGAAGCTCTTCTTCGCTACGACGATATACGATATGAACTTCTGCTCCAAGACGAAGTGCTGTTCTTGCAGCATCCATTGCTACGTTACCACCACCAACAACTGCAACTTTCTTACCAGCTGCGATCGGTGTATCATAAGAATCATCAAACGCTTTCATAAGGTTACTTCTTGTCAGGTATTCATTTGCAGAAAATACACCGTTGGCATTTTCTCCCGGGATTCCCATGAATTTTGGAAGTCCTGCTCCTGATCCGATAAATACTGCTTCGAATCCTTCGTCTTCAATCAGCATATCAATTGTAGTAGATTTACCGATTACAACGTTTGTCTCAAAGTGAACACCAAGCTCTTTTACTTTTGCGATCTCTTTTGCAACGACTTTCTGTTTTGGAAGACGGAATTCCGGAATACCATATACAAGTACTCCACCGAGTTCATGAAGTGCTTCAAATACAGTTACATCATAGCCAAGCTTTGCAAGGTCGCCTGCACAGGTAAGTCCTGCAGGGCCTGAACCGATAACGGCAACTTTGTGTCCGTTCTTCTTGTCAGCTCCAACCGGTTTGATGTCATGCTCCAGAGCGTAATCAGCAACGAATCTTTCCAGCTTACCGATAGAAATAGATTCTCCTTTGATACCACGGATACATTTTCCTTCGCACTGTGATTCCTGAGGACATACACGTCCACAAACAGCAGGAAGTGCAGAAGACTGTCCGATAATCTTATATGCTTCTTCGATATTGCCTTCTTTTACTTCATGAACAAATGCAGGAATATTGATTCCTACCGGGCATCCCTGAATACATTTAGCATTCTTACAGTTGATGCAACGGCTTGCTTCTTCCATTGCCTCTTCCTGATTATATCCATAACATACTTCTTCAAAATTTGTTGCACGTACCTTCGGATCCTGTTCTCTTACAGGTACTTTCTTTAATACGTCTGCCATTATTCGTCACCTCCGCAATGACCGCATCCACCGTGATGTGTGTCACCTTCCTGTAATTTCAGCATAGCTCTGCCTTCCTGAGTCTTATACATCTGCTGTCTCTTCATTGCTTCATCAAAGTTAACGAGATGTCCGTCAAATTCCGGTCCGTCTACACATGCAAATTTGATTTCATCACCTACATGGAGACGGCATGCGCCACACATACCTGTTCCGTCTACCATGATCGGGTTCATGCTGACGATAGTCGGGATTTCGAGTTTCTTTGTGAGCAGACAAACGAATTTCATCATGATCATCGGTCCGATTGCAACACAGACATCATACTTGTTACCTTCTGCAACAAGTGCTTCGATCTTTGTTGTTACCATACCTGCATGTCCGTATGTACCGTCATCTGTACATGGGTAATAATTTCCTGCAACAGCTTCCATCTCTTTTTCGAGAATCAGCATATCTTTTGTCTTAGAACCAACGATAACATCTACATCGATCCCATGTGCGTGCATCCATTTAACCTGCGGGTATACAGGGGCTGCACCAACACCGCCGGCTACAAATAAGATCTTTTTATTCTTCAGACTCTCAATATCTTCTGAAATCAGTTCAGATGGACATCCGAGTGGTCCTGTGAAATCTCTGAAAGAGTCTCCTGCTTTTAATTGTGCCATCTTCTCAGTAGATGCTCCTACTGTCTGGAATACGATGGTAATTGTTCCTTCTTCTCTGTCATAATCGCAGATTGTCAGCGGAATTCTTTCCCCCTTGTCATCCATCTTGACAATTACGAACTGTCCTGGCTCACAGTGCTTTGCCACACGTGGTGCTTCTACATCCATAAGATAAATCTTATCAGCCAGTTTTTCAGCTTTTCTTATCTTGTACATTGCATTGCCTCCTAAAATATTTACTCTCTTTATGATAAATTATTGCAAAGTAAATAGCAAGTATTTCTTTTTAATTTGTTAAAAAATTATTTATGTCATAAATATAACTATCTTTTTTATCTATAAGTACTAATATTTCTTCTATAAATCTGCCAAAATTCTTCCGGTTACCAAATTTTTCAACCGTATTAAATCTTGTGCCGGCACGAATTTGTACCTGCTGACCGGATATAAAATGAGACAGACGGTCAGTATCGAGGCCGTCTGTCTCTGTAAGAACTGTATTCTCTTTTTTAGAAATCTACTTCTGTTCCATAATATGTACAGTTGAAAAGTTTTTCCATAGCTGCCGGATCGATCGGACGTGGGTTGGATCCTGTACATGCATCACCAACTGCAAGTTCTGAAATCTTTGCAATTTTTTCTTTGAATTCTGCTTCGTCAATACCGAAATCTTTCAGTGTCTTCGGAATATTCAGTTCTACATTAAATGCATCAATCTTTGCACACAGGCTGTTGATCAGCGCTTTCTCAGATGTACCCGGAAGTCCCATTCTGCGTGCGATTTCTGCATAACGTTTTGCAGCGACCGGATCTTTTGCATTATACTTAATTACATATGGAAGGTAAATTGCATTTGCGCATCCGTGCGGAATGTGTCCGGTTGAAAATGCCGCACCTGTCTTATGTGCCATAGAATGTACGATTCCAAGAAGTGCATTGGAGAATGCCATTCCTGCAAGACACTGTGCATAATGCATCTGCTCTCTTGCTACCATATCACATTTGTAAGATGCCGGAAGGTAATCCAGAACCATCTCGATTGCCTGCAGTGCAAGCGGATCTGTAAATGGACAGTTCAAGGTAGATACATAAGCTTCGATCGCATGTGTCAGTGCATCCATACCTGTGTAAGCAACCTGCTTTACTGGGAGACCCATGACAAGATCCGGATCTACAATTGCAACGTCCGGTGTAATATTAAAATCGGCAAGTGGGTATTTTACTCCGGTCTGATAGTTGGTAATAACGGAGAATGCTGTTACTTCTGTTGCTGTTCCTGATGTTGACGGAATTGCAGCAAATTTTGCTTTTGTTCTCAGTTCCGGGAAGTTGAACGGAATACAGAGATCTTCAAATGTAACATCCGGATATTCATAGAATGCCCACATTGCTTTTGCAGCATCAATCGGTGATCCGCCACCCATAGCTACGATCCAGTCCGGCTGGAACTCCTGCATAACTGCTGCACCTTTCATAACGGTCTCAACAGATGGATCTGGCTCAACACCTTCAAAAAGCTTTACTTCCATTCCTGCTTCTTTCAGATAGTTCTCAGCTCTGTCGAGGAATCCCTGACGCTTCATGGAGCCTCCTCCGACAACCAGGATTGCTTTTTTTCCTTTCAGGTTCTTCAGTTCTTCAAGACATCCTTTTCCATGGTAAATATCTCTTGGTAATGTAAATCTGCTCATTTCAAACACTCCTTTGCCCTTAAAGTATGTTATCTTTTTGACAATCATATTGTATCTCAATTCTATGCTTTTTGCAACATTTTACCACAAATAAATTGTACTTATTTCCATACAATTATACATTTTTAATAAACCATATTATTTCTACCCTATTCATAAAATAATTGATTTGTGATATATTTCACATATTTTACGCAAATTTTTCAAAAATGAAAGTAATCGAAAAAGAGTACGCTTTACCAGTCATGCTCTGACAAGCAGACGGCTTGGCATACTCTCTTCTTATAATCGGGTTTTAATCTGTATTCAGTTCATAATTTCTTCTTGTGACATCACTTAATCTGCCTTTTTGATCCTGCAGAATAAAGCTGAAAATCGTACTTCCCGCCGGCATTACGATCGGCCCGGTATACTCCTGCGTCGCAGAATTATTCTCCGGATCCGGATCTGATCCATCCGTCGTGTAATATGCCGTATACTTATCCGGTACAACTACACTGATCGATTGGACATGGTTATACTGCCCGGTCGATGGAGTCACCGCCGGCGCATCTGCAATCGGGAACTCAACTTTATAAGTTTTACTTTCTGTCAGGCTTGGAATTCCTTTCTTATTAACAGAAATTGCTTTCACCGTCGTCTCACCTTCACCGATCTTGATCGGTTCCGTATATTTCGTACTTGAAGTTGTCGGCTCTGAGCCGTCTGTCGTATAGTAGATTGCTTTTCCTTTTCCGGTCAGTTCCAGTGCCTGCACTTCATCATATGTCTCTGTCTCATCCAGACTAAACTCCGGTTCACCTGACACATAATCCTTCAGTGCTTCAAGAACCGTATCACTGGTACATGCATTCAGAAGCGGTGATACCTTTTCTTCCTGTTTGGTATCAATATAAAATTCTACCGCTGCACGATAAATTTCTGCATTTCCGGACTGCTTTGCAATCTCGTCTGTAAAAACTTCTTCTGCCTGATCCAGATCATCCTTGGCAATATAAACCTTTGAAATCCCTGTATAAGCTTCTGCTTTCTTCGGACTTCCAGAAGCTGCTTTTTCAAATACAGTGAGTGCGTTCTCATATTCGGAAGCTGCCAGAAGCCGGTATCCTTTCTTTACTTTTCCGGTATATGAATTTTGATAAAACAAGAAAATGAGTCCTGCCAGAACAATACACCCCGCCAGTAACATAAGCAGCATTTTCCGACGTTTTTTTCTGGCGCGCTCTTTTCTCTTTTCTGCCCGCATACGCCGCAATCTGCGTTCTTCTTCATACGCTCTTCTCGTCTGTTCCCGCGCATCTTCTCTTTGACCCACACGTCCGGTAGCCGGTCTGACATCACTGCGTCTGACCACCGCATCTCTTCCACGCCTGGTCACAGTTTCCTGCTGGCGACGACCAACACTTCCTGAATTTCCCACACACCTGGTCTCTCCTCCAACACTTTCCCGTCTTTCATATACCGGATTTGCCACACCAGAATAGCTGACATCTTGCTTTTCCTGCTCACCCAGATGAAGCGACATTGTCTGTGTAATGCCTCCTTTTAACTGAGCAGTCAGCATATCATCAAGTGGGTTATAATCAGGCACGATCTGTATTTCCCTGCCGCATCTAGGACAAATCAACTGATCTTCAGGCAAATCTGCTCCACAGTGCATACATTTCATTGTCTTTCGTCTCCTTCTGGTATCATACTTCTTTTAGAACAATCCGGTAATTTTACCGTCTTCTACATCAATTCCATTTGCTGCAGGTACTTTCGGAAGACCCGGCATGGTCATGATTGCTCCGGTAAGAGCAACAACAAATCCTGCTCCTGCATTTACATAGACTTCACGGATATGGATATCAAAGTTCTCCGGACGTCCAAGAAGCTTCGCATCATCGGACAGAGAATACTGGTTCTTTGCCATACATACCGGGAACTTGCCAAAGCCCATTGATTCAATTCGTGCAAGCTGTTTCTTTGCAGCAGGTTCATATACAACACTCTTTGCTCCGTAAATCTCTTTGCAGATTGTCTCGATCTTCTCTGCAATTGATAACTCATCACTGTAAATCGGATGATAATGGCTTTCTTTTGTCTCCAGAGTCTGTAATACTTTCTCTGCCAGCTCTTTTCCGCCGTCTCCGCCTTTACCCCATACTTCTGCAAGGGCAAATTCGCAGCCTCTGTCTTCGCAGAACTTACGGATAAATTCGTATTCTGCTTCAGTATCACTGACAAATGAATTCAAGGTAACCACAACCGGAACGCCGAATTTCTGCAGGTTCTCAATATGCTTTTCAAGATTTACAATTCCTTTTGCAAGAGCATCCAGATTTTCTTTGTTCAGTTCGTCTTTTGGCACGCCACCATTGTATTTTAATGCACGTACCGTTGCAACCAGAACTACTGCGTCCGGTTTCAGTCCCGCCATACGGCACTTGATATCCATAAACTTCTCTGCACCCAGATCCGCACCGAATCCCGCTTCTGTGATCGTGATATCACTCAGCTTAAGTGCCATCTTGGTTGCACGTACACTGTTGCAGCCATGTGCAATATTTGCGAACGGACCACCGTGTACCAGTGCCGGTGTATGTTCCAGAGTCTGGATAATATTCGGCTTGATCGCATCCTTTAACAGTGCTGTCATTGCACCGGTTGCATGAAGCTGGTCAGCTGTAACCGGTTCTCCGGAAAATGTATAGGCAACAATGATTCTGCCAAGACGTTTTTTCAGATCTTCCAGATCGTCTGCCAGACATAAAATTGCCATAATTTCGGACGCAACCGTAATCACAAAATGATCCTCTCTTACCATTCCGTCCATTTTATTTCCAAGACCAACTACTACATTACGCAGTACACGGTCATTCATATCTACACACCGTTTCCACACAACCTGTCTCGGATCGATTCCAAGAGCATTTCCCTGCTGGATATGGTTGTCAAGAAGAGCTGCAAGCAGGTTATTTGCCGATGTGATCGCATGAAAATCTCCGGTAAAATGAAGATTCAGATCTTCCATCGGTACAACCTGTGCATAACCGCCACCGGCAGCACCGCCTTTAATTCCAAAGCAAGGTCCGAGAGATGGCTCGCGCAGAGCGATCAGAGCTTTTTTACCGAGCTTTGCCATTGCCTCTCCAAGTCCAACGGTAATCGTCGTCTTCCCCTCTCCCGCCGGAGTCGGATTGATTGCAGTAACAAGTACCAGCTTTCCATCTGGTCTGTCTTTTACTCTTTCCATCAGTTCATCCGATAATTTTGCCTTATACTTGCCGTAAAACTCAAGGTCTTCCTCTTCAATTCCAACCTTTGCTGCAACCTCGCGAATATGGAGCATCTCTGCCTCCTGTGCGATCTGAATGTCTGTCTTCATAATTATATCCTCCCTTTTTTCTTCTGCGTTTCTTAAACTGATTCTTCTATGTATTGCTCAAACTGTTCCATAGACATCAGTACTTTTCTTGGTTTGGTACCTTCTTCTTCTCCTACGACTCCTGCCTCGGCAAGCTGATCCATAATCCGCGCCGCACGGTTAAACCCGATCTTAAACACCCGTTGGAGCATTCCGATCGATGCTTTGTCTTTTTCAATGATAAACTTTCCTGCATCTACAAAGTAGACATCTTTGTCGTCCTCGGAAGATGCTCCTCCCGCAGATACATTCTGATTACTATTCACCTGCTTCTGGATCTCTTCACTGTAGGCTGCGCCTCCGCTGTTCTCTTTTAGGAAATCAACCACTGCCTGGACTTCTTTATCAGAAACAAAAGCCCCCTGAACACGTACCGGCTTCTGATAGCCAGCCGGATAGAACAACATATCGCCTTTTCCAAGCAGCTTCTCCGCGCCATTCATATCAATGATGGTACGGGAATCCACACCGGATGATACAGAAAATGCTATTCTTGATGGCATATTTGCCTTAATCAAACCGGTAATGACATTAACCGATGGTCTCTGCGTTGCAAGAACCAGATGAAGTCCTGCCGCACGCGCAAGCTGTGCCAGACGGCAGATTGCCTCTTCTACTTCTCCAGGTGCAACCATCATCAGGTCTGCAAGTTCATCTACAATAATTACAATCTGTGGAAGTTTCTGTGCTTTATTCGGATCATCAATATCTTTAATGTTCTCGACTTTATCATTGTAACCTTTCAGATCACGGACATTATACTCGGCAAAAAGCTGATAACGTCTGTTCATTTCCGCAACCGCCCAGTTCAAAGCTCCTGCTGCCTTCTTCGGATCCGTTACAACCGGGATCATCAGATGTGGAATTCCATTATATACACTTAATTCCACCACCTTTGGATCTACCATGATCAGCTTCACATCCTCCGGTTTTGCTTTGTAGATAATACTCATAATGATCGTATTGATACAGACAGATTTACCGGATCCGGTAGCTCCTGCGACAAGCAGATGCGGCATCTTTGCGATATCTGATACCACCACTTTACCTGAAATGTCACGACCTGTCGCAAATGCGATCCGTGATCTACTTTTCTTAAATTCATCTGATTCCAGAAGATCACGCAGCATAACTGCAGTATTTTCCTTATTCGGAACTTCAATGCCGACCGCTGCTTTTCCCGGGATCGGTGCCTCAATACGGATATCAGCCGCCGCCAGGTTCAACTTGATGTCATCCGCAAGTCCTACGATCTTGCTGACTTTCACCCCCATCTCAGGCTGTAACTCATAGCGTGTGACAGAAGGTCCGCAGCTGATATTAGTGATTGTAACATTCACACCGAAGGTTTGAAGTGTCTTCTGGAGCTTTGCTGCTGTCTCCCGCAGATGCGCATCCGAATCTCCGGAGGTTTTACTTCCATGCTTCAACAGACTAAGAGGTGGAAAGCGGTATTCCCTGACCGGTTTCTCACTTTTTGCAATCGTATCTGCAACAGCAGCCACCTCTTTTGGGATATCTGCCTTAACTTTTGAATTTCCGGAGACCTGTCTTTTTATTCCGTCTTCTGTCTGCACCGCTGATAAATTTTCTTCAGCCACATCTGTCTGTATATCTTTACCGGACTCCGTCTTTTTTTCTGCTTCCTGCATCGCTCTTTTTAAGAACTTCGGGAGTTTTTCTTTCACCGGCTCAAGGGGAACCGGTTCCGGATCCGGGATCAGCTCTGTAGCGGAAAGGGGCATCGCACGATTGATCACTACATCATCCAGTGCAATTTTCCCAGTCTGTTCCATAATGTGCTTTGCAGCCGCTTCTTCTGCACCGGCAAGCACGCTGCTCATATCTTTCCGGCTGCGTCTGGTAGCTTTCTTTTCTGTGCTTTCCTTTGCTTCTTTTCTGGCTTTTTCTTCTGCTTTTTCTGCCTCGTTCTCTTTTCCTCCAACTGTCGAATTAAAGGAAACGCCGCTTACCTGATAATCAACACGCATAGCTTCCCGTCTTGCCCTGCGTTCCTCAGCCTCTTCTTTACGCTTCTGCATGTCCTCTCTGGCACGGTCATACGCTTTTTCCCCGCCGATCTTCATTCCTTTTAGAATAGACTTTTCTGTGATAAGGACTACACAGATCACCATTAAAATGATCACGACAACATATGTACCAACTTTACCGATTGCCGGCACCAGTCTGACCGCAATTGCCTTTCCAACAGATCCGCCTTTTTCATCAATCAGTTCAAAGAGCACACAGCACTGAACCAGTAATACAACGCCTGCAACAGTCTTAATATATGCGATCCTGTTTCCTTTATTGGAAACCACAAACGCGACTCCACAAAATAAAAGCAGTGGAAATACATACGCCATCCAACCCATCATTCCCTGCTGCAGTGCTGCAATCTTTCTTCCAAATGCACCTGCAAGTCCGAAATTGCTGATTGTGAGCAGAATCCCTACCGCAAGTGTCACCCAGATCAGAATCTCCGTTGCAAGAAATGATTCTTCCTGCGGCACAGCTTTTGATGTGGTATTCTTTCTGGTTGTCTTCGCAGATTTCGCAGACTTTGCACTTGTCTTCTTCGTAGGCTGCCGCTTTTTCGCCGTGCTCTGCTTTGCATTTTTCTTTGTTCCGGTTGTCTTTGAAGCCATCAAACTTCCCCCTTGTATTTATACTCTTTATCTTGTAATCAAATGACCGATTCCTTCTCCTCTCTCCCCAGATATAGTATCCGGAATCAGTCATCAAAAGTGTATACTTGTACATACTATTTTATTATAGCATCCTCTTCGCCTTATGTCATCTCATAATTTTTATCAGTATTTTCCATTTTTTCATCAATCATTTCATGCAATTTATTTAATGCATCTCTTATTCCGCCAACTTCATCAATGAGTCCTTCCTCCACTGCACGTTTCCCTTCCAGCATTGTCCCCACATCTTTGACAAGCTGTGTGGAATCCAGCATCAGTTCTTCAATCCGCTCCTGTGACATTCCGGAATGCTCTGCAAGAAATCCGGTGATCCGGTCCTGCGTCTTTTCAATATTCCGCAGGCTTTGTGCCACACCGATGAACATTCCGCTTGTCCGCACCGGGTGAATGATCATCGTCCCACTTGGAACAATAAAAGAATAATCTGCCGACACAGCAAGAGGGCCACCGATAGAATGACACCCTCCAAGTACCAGAGATACTGTCGGTTTGCTTAAGGACGCGATCATTTCCGCAATCGCAAGTCCCGCCTCCACATCTCCGCCCAGTGTATTTAAGAGAATCAGCACACCATCAGTCTGAACACTGTTCTCAATCTGTGCCAGCTTTGGAAGCAGGTGCTCATACTTGGTTGCCTTTGTACTGCCGGAAACCGTCTCATGCCCTTCTACTTCGCCGATGATCGTGAGTAGCTCGATCTGATGATTCCGACGTCGGTCAAGCGAAAGCATTCCCATTTCTTTAACATGTTCATCTTCTTCCTTTGTGGTTTCCGGCTCTGTCTCTCTGACTGCCTTTTCTTTATTTTCCATATTTTCTACAGTCTGTTCCCTGCTCTTTTTCTTGCGTATCTGGTATTCTTTTACATCCGTTTCTTCCTGTATCTTCATTGCCGCATTCCTCCGTTCTTTTTAGCTTAGTATGGACAATGCTTATGAAAATATGCAGGATTTTCGCCACAGAAATGAATCGCAGATTCTTGTACCGACACAAATCTGTACCTGATTCACTGTATATGCAAAAGAGAATGCGACTCGGCACATTCTCTTTGATTTAAACATTATGAAAATAAATATTTCCTGCGCAGGCTATATACCATATCCGTATAAATCTTGCGGCATGCCTCCAGATTATCGGATTCGATCATGGAAACACATGGGTGAAGATAACGGCTCCAGATATCTGCATATACATCTTCTGAATTTTCCATCCGGTTGATCCGGTTTACGATTGTCGGAGCAATATCGTAATACTCGGCAACAATTTCTTCGCCGCCTTTTTGATTCACCAGATATTCATCTCTGTATCTTCTCATCAGATTCAGTTCGTAACAGTCATCAGGTTTGCCAAGACTTGCACATACGGCTGTAGTAATATAGCAGAGACGTGATTTGAAGCCTCCCTGGATCTGCTCGAATTCCGATTTACTGATCTTTAGTTCCAGATCATGATCATTCCAGCGTTCGATCATGCAGTCTACAATCTCTTCACAAGCATCCATTCTGCCATAACGGAACATCGGGATCACATACGTAACCATGCCCAGATTATATTTCATAAGTACATTTTCTTTTTTTCTTTTTGAACTTTCCTGATCCAGTACTTCCCGCATTCTATCCGGCAGAACAGCAGCAATCTCTTCAATCTCTTCCTGTCTGTCTTCCGAATTCTCGCATTCCTGTGCAATCTCAGTAAAAAGCGGCTTATACTTCTCGTATGCATTTTTAAACGAATCCGCATAAGTCTTTTTATTGAAATCTCCGGAAATCGGAATAATCTGGTCAAACAGGTCATTCAGTCCATTCTGTATACTCTGATTCATTCAGGTTCCTCCCGGAATCGATCCTATGCTTCTTCCCAGTTATGATATACTTCCTGTACATCATCATCATCTTCAAGAAGATCAAGTGTCTTCTGAATGTTCTTGATATCTTCTTCGTTGTCCAAAGTTACCCATGTCTGTGGAATCATTGTAACTTCTGCGCTTGCCATCGGAATACCCGCTTCTTCCAGAGCAAGACGAACCTCACTGAAATCATTCGGATCTGTAAGAATTTCAAAGCTGTCCTCTTCTTCCGAAAAATCTTCTGCTCCTGCATCCAGTGCCTGCATCATCAGATCATCTGCATCCAGTTCACATTCTTCTTTATCGACAATGATCTGTCCTTTCTGATCAAACATGAAAGAAACACATCCACTGGTTCCGATATTTCCTTTTCCCTTTGTGAAAGCGCTTCTTACATTAGAAGCAGTACGGTTACGGTTATCAGTAAGTGCATCAACGATGATTGCAGTTCCGTTCGGTCCGTATCCTTCGTATACGATGTGTTCGTAGTTGTTAGCATCTCCGTCTCCGGCTGCTTTTTTGATACTTCTGTCAATATTGTCATTTGGCATATTATTTGCTTTTGCCTTTGCAATCGCATCACGGAGTCTGCTGTTGTTAGCCGGATCAGCTCCGCCTCCTTCTTTGACTGCTACAGCGATTTCACGACCGATCTTCGTGAATACTTTTCCTTTTGCTGCGTCGTTTTTTTCTTTTTTATGCTTGATATTCGCAAATTTTGAATGTCCTGACATTACTTTTTACCTCTCTTCAGTATTTTTACTATTCTCAATTGTACTATTTTATCACTTTTTTGTCCTACTGACAAGGACTTTGCGTATTGTATTATTATCAACTGACAATACATGGAACAGATAGCCTCCGAATTCCACCTGACATTCTTCATCTTCCGAAGGAATTCTGTCCAGGCAGTCGATCAGATAACCATTGATCGTATCGTAATCTTCTTCGTTGAAACTGATTCCCAGAAGCTCTTCCAGATCCTCCAGCTGTGTCATACCATCCACGATATATGTACCATCTGCCTGTTTGATGATCAGCTCTTCTTCCTCATCATACTCATCCTGGATATTTCCAACGATTTCTTCTACAATATCTTCCATCGTAACGATCCCTGATGTCTGTCCATACTCATCCAGCACGATCACCATATGGCTCTTGTCCTGCTGCATCTGTTGAAACAGTTTGTCAATCGCCTTTGTTTCCGGGATAAATCCTGCCGGACGGATGGCATCCTTCAGATCATGCACCGGTTTTTCCCTTGCCGGACCGTCCAGGTAGCTCTGCATCGCATCCCGGATATGAAGAATCCCCACAATGTTGTCAATATCTTCTTCATAAACCGGGAATCTGGATTTGTTCTCCTCCAGCATAAAGGTAAGTGCTTTTTCCAGAGATTCCTCTCCATCCAGTGCTACGATATTTTTCCGGTGCGTCATGATATCTTTTGCATCCGAATCCATATATTCAAAAATGTTGGTGATCATCTTCATCTCACGTCTTGTCAGAACACCTTTTTCATAGCCTTCCAGTACTTTTTCAATGATTTCTTCTGCAATTTTCTCTTTATCTTCATTGTCAGAAAATACATTTTTCATTTTCTGAAGTAAATTACCTTCCGTTTCCATTGCTTTCCATACTTCTCCTCTTTTATGTATGAAGCATCAGGCTGACGCACAGCGCTTCATCGACTTTTCTCATAAGCTCTTTGTCTACCCGGCACACGTAATCCTTCAGTCTCTGTTTATCGATCGTCCGAATCTGCTCCAGAAGGACAACAGAATCCTTGACGATTCTGTACCTTTTTGCATCGATTTCCACATGTGTCGGCAGCTTCGCTTTATTCATCCTTGAAGTGATCGCGGCACAGATAACGGTCGGACTGTGCCGGTTCCCGACATCATTCTGGATGACAAGAACCGGACGCACACCGCCCTGCTCCGAACCGACTACCGGACTTAAATCCGCATAATAAATATCTCCACGCCTGATCTGCACTTCTTTCACACTCCGCTTATCAAGATACTTTCATTATTGCCAGCTTTCTCCTGCTGTATTCATATCTCTTTCGAAGTGCATCCCCGCATTTTAGAAATAATCGACCTGCTCTACAACTTTTCCGTCACGCAGATATTCCCTCGGAACACGTTTATTGATATCACAGATAAATTCATAGTTAAATCTACCGCTCAGGTTGGCAAGTTCATCTATTGAAAGATAAGCATCCCCATCGTGGCCGACCAGTGTTGCCCTGTCACCAAATTTCACATCCGGAATTCCGGTCACATCTACCATAAACTGATCCATACAGACTCTGCCAAGGATCGGCGCCTTCTGACCATGGATCAGAACATATCCTTTGTTGGAAAGACTTCTTGGGTATCCGTCTCCATATCCCGTCGGGATCGTGGCGATCTGCATCCTTTTCGGGGCAACAAAGGTGCCTCCGTAGCTGACTTCCGTACCCTTTTCAATCCATTTCACATAAGTCACATGCGCGATCAGCTCCATTGCCGGCCGGAGCGGAACTGCCTCCTTATTGACTTCATCTGACGGATACAGTCCATAGGTAGAAATCCCGGCTCTCTCCAGATTCATTCCAAGCTTTGGCATATCAATGATACTTGCACTGTTTGCACAGTGATAATAAGTAAATTCCATACCTTCTGCTGCAAGATGTTCTTTCATCCACAGAAAAGCACGGATCTGTTCCAGTGTCGTGGTCTTATCCGTCTCATCTGCCTTTGAAAAATGGGTAAACATTCCTTCGCAATCCGTATAAACAAGTCTGCCGATCTTAAGGATCTCCTCTACACTTTCTTTCGCTACCGGAAAGCCAAGTCTTGACATTCCTGTATCGATCTTAATGTGCAGATATGCCTTCTTCCCCATACGGTATGCGGTCTCATCCGCAAGCTTCGCAAGCTCATAGCTGTAGGTTGTCATGCGGATCTCATGACGGATCATCTCTTCCATCTGGTCCGGGAAAATACATCCCAGGCAAAGAATCGGCTTCTGAATGCCGGCTTTTCTGAGTACAACACCTTCATCCAGAGTTGCGACCGCATAGCCCCAGACATAGTCCACATCTTCCAGCATTCTTGAAATCGGCACCGCTCCATGACCATAACCATCTGTCTTGATGACCACGACCATCTTGGTTCCTTTTTCTATATTTGCATGCATCATTTCCATGTTATACATCACCGCATCCAGATCGATCACCGCACGCAGTCTGCTGTATTTCTTCATTCTGTCATATCCTCCAATTCCTTAAGTGTTCTGCCGAGCATTTTCAAGAGATCACCCGCAAGCACACTGTAAGAGCCAAGTTCTTTTCTGGCATGATCTCCGCACAGGCCATGCAGATAAACGCCAAGCACAGCGGCATCATCCGGTCTCATATGCTGTGCCATAAGTCCGGTGATCATTCCTGCAAGCACATCTCCCGATCCGGCCTTTGCCATTGCCGCATTACCGGTGGTATTGATCATAAGCCTTCCCTCTGGCGCTTTCACAAGTGTCCTGCTGTCTTTCAGTACACAGACAGCATGGACTTTTTCTGTATATTTCCTTAATAGCTCTCTTCTGTTGTCTTTTAATTCCTGTACGCTGTATCCGGTCAGTCTGGACATTTCTTTCATATGTGGAGTAAGTACATATCCGGAAGGATTCATCCGAATCTGTTCGGTCCCCCACTCATCGGTCTTTGCCAGAAGGTTCAGTCCGTCCGCATCAATAACAGCCGGGGTTTTATTATTCTCAAGCACCTTTTTCAGTAATTCCTCCGAATGCGGTCCCATACCGAGTCCGCATCCAATACAGAGCACATCCGCCCATTCCAGCAAATCCGGAAGTTCTTCAAATGATTCTGTCTCATCCAGAGAATAGGTCGTCATTACCGCCTCCGGTAAAAGTTCCTGTAAGATTGCCCGGTTACTTTCCTCCGTATAAATCCGGACAAGACCTGCTCCCGAAAGATATGCTGCCCTGGCACTTAAATATGCTGCACCGGACATTCCTTTGCTTCCGGTAATCATCAGAACCTTTCCATAAGTCCCTTTATTAGAATCCGGTTTCCTTTGCGGCAGCATTGCCGGCACATCGGATTTTTCAAGTGCCATGCAGATTTCTTCTTCCGCAAAAAACTCCGGTCTGGTAATTCCGATCGGCGCTGTAACAAGCTTTCCTGTATACTCACATCCCGGATATAGGATCTGTCCCATCTTCTGAAACGCAAAGGTCACTGTAAGATCTGCTTTAAATGCCGTTCCAAGCACTTTTCCATCATCCGAACGGATCCCTGAAGGAGTGTCGACTGCCACCTTACAGGCAGTCATCCGATTCATCTGATCAATCACCTCTGCGTATCTGCCTTTTATTTCACGGGATAGGCCAATACCGAATACGGCATCTATAATAACACTATATTCTTTCTGTGGCAAACTGTTTCCTACAGATATTCCCAGATTTTCCAGAATTTTCATCTGGATTTTTGTTTCTTCACTACGATGGTCATAATTTCCGACCAATACTACATCTGGATGATTTCCTTCTTCTACGAGCATCCTTGCAATTGCGAATCCGTCACCACCGTTATTGCCACTTCCACACACGACCAATGCTTTCGACAAATCTATGTCTTCTGCTTTCATCGCAGCCACACACTGAAGTGCCGCCCGTTCCATCAGGACAAGGGACGGGACCTGCATCTTCTGTATCATTCTCTGATCCGATCTTCTCATCTGATCTGCTGTCAGTATTTCTTTCATATCCGGTCTCCCATACATTTAATTTTCAAAAAGGTGCAGGAAAAAATTTTCCTGCACCTCTGCCTTCTGGTCTGCTTTGCCTACTTTCCTTCATGTTCTTCATTGTATCTGGTGATATTATAAGATAATCTCATCAGACTTTCAGACAAATGAACATTCTCAACAATAATATTATCCGGCAGATTCAGATCTGTATGCGCAAAATTCCAGATAGCCTTAACTCCATTATCTACCAGGAGATTGGCAACCTCTACTGCTTTTGTCTTCGGAATCGTAAGAACCCCGATCTCAATATCGTTTTCTTTCACAAAATCCTTCAATTCATCCATCATACGGATCTCAACTCCACGGATCGTCAATCCGGCAAGCCTTGGGTTTACGTCAAACAGCCCTTTTAAAACAAATCCCCGATTTTCAAATGCTGCATAATTCGCCAGTGCCTGTCCAAGATTTCCTGCTCCAATGATAACGAATTTATGTTTCTCGTTCAGTCCAAGGATCTTACCTATCTCTGTATAAAGATACTTTACATTATAGCCATATCCCTGCTGTCCAAATCCACCAAAATTATTCAGATCCTGACGGATCTGTGAAGCAGTTACTTTCATTCTTTTACTTAATTCATTGGATGATATCCGTTCGACTCCGCTCTCCAGTAGTTCCCCTAAATAACGATAATACCGCGGAAGTCTCCTTATTACTGCCTGAGATATTTCTCTTGATGCCACTTTCACTTCCACCTTCCTATTTTTTGACTCATTATTTTTAATTATATAAGAATCTAGTGAAAAAGTCAAATTTTATAGTTGTTTTTTGTCGTATTTCAGCTATAATTATGTTACTGTGAGCAGTAACATAATTGCCACTTTAACAGGAGGATATAAAAATGATACTGGCATGTCATAATCTGTCAAAAAGTTTTGGGGATCAGGTCATCGTAAAAGACGGATCCTTTCATATAGAGAACCATGAAAAAGCTGCTCTTGTAGGTCTTAACGGAGCCGGCAAATCCACGATCCTCAAGATGATCGTAGGACAGCTTTCTCCCGATGCAGGGACGGTTGTTCTTACCAAAGGCAAAACTCTCGGCTACCTTGCACAGCATCAGGAGATGGAAAGCGGCAATACCATTTATGAAGAAGTCCGCACGGCAAAAGCCGAAGTCATTGAGATGGAAAAGCAGATCCGTACAATCGAGATAGAGCTTCCGTCTCTTTCCGGAGATGCTCTTGAAGCACGTCTTGCCACTTATCAGAGACTGACTTCTGCATTTGAGCACGCAGACGGTTACGCTTATAAAAGTGAGCTTACCGGCGTTCTAAAAGGTCTCGGATTTACAGAAGAAGAATTTACTAAACCCGTAGATTCTTTATCCGGTGGTCAGAAGACCCGTGTATCTCTTGGCAAACTCCTTCTTACCAAGCCTGACGTCCTGCTTCTGGATGAACCAACAAACCACCTGGATATGAACTCCATCGCATGGCTGGAAACCTATCTTCTGAATTATCCGGGTGCTGTTCTTATCGTATCCCACGACCGCTATTTCCTGAACCGTGTGGTTACAAAGGTGATTGAAGTCGAGCAGGGACAGCTTCATACTTATATGGGCAATTATTCTGATTTTGCTGTCAAAAAAGAACAGCTCAGAGAAGCCAGATTAAAAGAATACTTGAATCAGCAGCGTGAGATCAAACATCAAGAAGCCGTGATTGAAAAGCTCCGTTCATTTAACCGTGAGAAATCCATCAAGCGTGCCGAAAGTCGGGAAAAAATGTTGGACAAGATGACGCTTGTAGACAAACCGATGGAGATCAACACTGACATCCATCTGAAGCTGGAGCCTTCCCGTGTCAGTGGCAATGATGTCCTTTCTGTCAAAGGATTAAGCAAAGCCTTTCCGCCACAGACACTTTTCACCGATATCAGTTTCGAGATCAAGCGTGGGGAACATATAGCCATCATTGGCGACAACGGAACCGGAAAAACTACGCTTCTCAAGATTCTGAACAATGTGATCCAGGCAGACAGCGGTTCCTTTACACTGGGTGCCAATGTGGAGATTGGTTACTACGATCAGGAACACCACGTCCTTCATATGGATAAGACGATCTTTGAAGAAATTTCCGATGATTATCCGACACTTACCAACACACAGATCCGGAACATGCTTGCGGCTTTTCTTTTTACCGGAGATGATGTTTTCAAGCTGATCGGTGATTTAAGTGGTGGTGAAAGGGGACGTGTATCTCTGGCAAAGCTGATGCTCTCCAATGCAAATTTTCTGATCCTCGATGAGCCAACCAATCATCTGGACATCACTTCCAAGGAAATTCTTGAGCGGGCTCTGAACGATTATACCGGTACGATACTTTATGTATCCCACGACCGTTATTTCATCAACCAGACTGCCACCCGTATTCTGGAACTGACCGGCAATACCTTTGTAAATTATATCGGCAACTATGATTATTATCTGGAGAAAAAAGATCTTCTGACCCCGGCTGTTTCCACAGCTGCTTCCGAAGACGCACCGGCGCAGGTTTCCGAATCCAAACTAAGCTGGCAGGAGCAGAAAGAAGAACAGGCACGTCTCCGTAAAAGGCAGAACGACCTGAAGAAAACAGAAGAACGTATCGGTGTTCTGGAAACACGTAATGGCAAAATCGATGAACTGATGATGCAGGAAGAAGTCTATACAAATTCTGTTAAATGCCAGGAACTGGCAAAAGAAAAAGCAGCAAACGAAGCAGAACTCGAAGAACTCTATGAAAAATGGGAAGAACTAGCTGAATAAGCCGGTTCTTCCCATTTTCCTGTCAGAGATACGCCCTTCATGCATTCCCTGCTCTTTTTATAATCTTTCTGCAATCGCTTTAATAAACCCTTCACTGTTCAGTACATGTACCTCCGGAAGAGTTGTGATCATTGCCAGATCCTTTGTCATATAACCCTCTTCAATCGTATCAATCGTTGCTTTTTCCAAACGGTCTGCAAAATCCATCAGTTCCTGGTTCCCATCCAGTTCTCCTCTCTTGCGCAAAGCTCCTGTCCATGCAAAAATTGTTGCAACAGAGTTTGTTGAAGTCTCTTCCCCTTTCAGGTGTTTATAATAATGACGCTGTACTGTTCCATGTGCAGCTTCATATTCATAAAAGCCTTCCGGTGATACCAGTACAGATGTCATCATGGCAAGTGAACCAAATGCTGAGGAAACCATATCACTCATCACATCCCCGTCATAATTCTTACATGCCCAGATATAACCACCCTCTGACTTCATTACACGGGCTACCGCATCATCGATCAGTGTGTAGAAATATTCAATTCCCGCTTCGTCAAAAAGGTTCTTATACTCCGCATCAAAGATCTCCTGGAAGATATCTTTGAAAGTATGGTCATATTTTTTGGAAATGGTATCTTTTGTTGCAAACCAAAGATCCTGCTTTGTATCCAGTGCATAACTAAAACAGCTTCTTGCAAAACTTTCAATCGATGCATTGATATTGTGCATTCCCTGGATAATACCTGCTCCATCGAAATTATGGATCAGCTCTCTTGTCTCTGTTCCGTCAGGTGCCGTGTAGACCAGCTCTGCCTTTCCAGGTCCCGGAATCTTCATCTCGGTTCCTTTATATACATCCCCATAAGCATGACGGGCAATCGTGATCGGCTTCTTCCAGTTCTTTACACATGGTTCAATTCCTTTTACCACGATCGGAGCACGAAATACCGTTCCATCCAGAATCGCACGGATTGTTCCGTTCGGACTCTTCCACATCTCTTTGAGTCCATATTCTTTTACTCTTGCCACATTCGGTGTAATGGTCGCACATTTGACTGCTACTTTGTACTTCTTTGTTGCATTAGCCGAATCAACTGTAACTTGGTCATCTGTCTCATTGCGGTGTTCCAATCCAAGATCATAATAATCTGTCTTAAGATCGATATACGGCAGAAGAAGATCATCTTTTATCATCCTCCAGAGAATTCTGGTCATCTCATCTCCGTCCATCTCAACAATCGGTGTCGTCATCTGAATTTTACTCATAACTTCGTCTCCTTTTTGGCTATTTTTCTTCGATATGCAGGTTCTCCATAACATGCATAATATGGATCGTTGCCAGATTGCCGGCTTTTTCCGCGTCCTTCGCCTTGATGGCATTCAGGATCTCGTTATGCTCACCAATCGACTTGATCGCACGCTCTTCTGTCTTAACGGAAGTCCTTCTTGCAAGCTGTACATATTTGTGAAAATCTGAAAGCACATGATCCAGAATCCTGCTCTGTGATGCCTCATACAGAATCTGATGGAATCTTCCATCCAGCTCTGTCAGCTGATCGGAATGTCCTTTATCCATATGATACTCGGATAAAAGAATGATCTCATCCAATTCTTCCAGCTGCTCCTGTGTAATATGTTCTGTTGCCCAACGGACGCATAATCCTTCCAGCATGGAACGAATCATATAAATATCATGTACATCCTTATCGGAAATACCGGTAACATAAGCTCCTTTATTTGGGATGATGTTCACCAGTCCCTCCAGTTCCAGCTGTCTAAGTGCCTCTCTTACCGGTGTACGGCTAACTCCAAGTTCCTTCCCCAATGTTGCTTCCCTGAGTTCGTCATTTTCTTCATACTTACCTTTCAGAATGTCATCTCTGATGGTCTGAAAAACCTGACTTCTCAATGAATACTCTTCCATTTTATCTCTCTCCTGAATTTCGTTAGATTGTAATCCCCTTTTCGTCACAGATTCTCTCAATCTCCCGGATCAGTTCCTGATCTGTGAGTACGGTCACACGGCCGGATTCATATTCCGCGTCAACCCACTTCTTCAATTCTACAACTAAAATGGAATTCTTGTCTACCTGTTTCTCATTTTTCAGGTGATAATATGTATTTATCCAGTGTGCAATACCTGCAAGACCGGAAGTATTTGACACAGCAACCAGCGGTGGACGGTTCAGAAACTTGCCGGTATCAAACACATTGTAGATTTCTTCGTTCTTTAACAGTCCGTCTGCATGGATCCCCGCACGGGTTACATTGAAATTCTTTCCGACAAACGGGGTACGCGGCGGAATCTGGTATCCAATCTCTTTTTCATAATATTCTGCCAGTTCAGTAATCACCGTTGTATCCATACCATCCAGCGTTCCGCGAAGCTGCGCATATTCAAAAATCATCGCTTCCAGCGGCGTATTGCCGGTACGTTCACCGATTCCAAACAAGGAACAGTTCACACCACATGCTCCATAAAGCCAGGCCGTTGTTGAATTGTTGACTGCCTTGTAAAAATCATTATGTCCGTGGAATTCGATCAGTTCACTCGGTACACCTGCATGTACTCTGAGTCCGTAAATGATACCCGGAATGGAACGAGGAATCACAGCCCCCGGATAGTTGACTCCGTATCCCATTGTATCACAGACACGGATCTTCACCGGAATCTGATATTCTTCCATCAGATGCATCAGTTCCAGACAGAATGGAATGACAAATCCATAAATATCCGATCTGGTAATATCTTCCAGATGACATCTTGGACTGACACCGGTCTCCAGACATTCACGTATAACTGACAGATAATGTTCCATCGCCTCTCGTCTTGTCATCTTCAGTTTATAAAAAATATGATAATCCGAACAGCTTACCAGAATTCCGGTTTCCTTCATTCCCAGATCTTTTACCAGCTCAAAATCCTTTTTATTTGCACGGATCCAGCTTGTGATCTCCGGGAACTTATAACCTCTTTCCATACATTTATATACAGCATCCCGGTCTTTCTTGCTGTATAAGAAAAATTCACTCTGACGAATCTTCCCCTGCGGACCTCCAAGCCTGTGCATATAATCGAAAATGGTTACAATCTGATCCGTTGAATAGGGTGCTCTCGACTGCTGTCCATCCCTGAATGTCGTATCCGTGATCCAGATCTCATCCGGCATACTGTGCGGTACAATACGATCATTAAACGCAATCTTCGGAATCTCATCATAATGAAACAGGTTCCGGAACACATTCGGTGTGTCCACGTCTACCAGCGGGTACATATGCTCCTCAAGTTGCAATAAATTTGTATGCTTATCCAGATAAACCTTCCTATTTTCCATAACCGTCACTCCCTGACCTGTATTTTTGTATTATTGTATACAACTATACCTTCGATGTCAACCCCATTTTCCTCATTTCGTGACTTTAACACAGTATTTCATTCAATTAAAGTGCTAATTGGTTAAATTTCCATATTTTTTCATCTATATCTCCCGTCTTTAACAAGCACCCAATCACATTTGCAGTCTCTATCCCCTCTCCCTCACTATGAAGCAGTCCTGCCCTTTTTACCAATACCGTTCATTGGCCGGGCGAGAAAAAGAATCTCTTTCAATCCTATTTTGTGCAATGGAGATGAAACTCAAAAATTATGGAAGCCTCTGCTGACATAATTTTCGCCTTCAGAGGTTCATCGGAATGGTTTGCACAACCTGGATTGGAAGAGATTCTTTTTCTCGCCCGCCCTAACAACCTTATTTTCAAAAAAAGACAGCCTCATCCCTCACCAGGGGATAAGACTGTCCTCTTAAACATTCTAATATAACTTCGCACTGATCAGCTTCGGTCTGAACCCGGCTGCCTCCAATGCCGCAATGATCCGGTTCTTATGATCGGTTCCAAATGCTTCCAGTGTCACACGAAGCTCCACAGCCGCATTCCGGTTAATACTTACAAACTGATTATGTTCCAGTTTGATCACATTTCCCTGCTCTTCTGCAATCGTCTGTGCCACTTTTACCAGTTCACCCGGTTTATCTGGAAGAAGTACCGATACAGAGAAGATACGGTCTCTCTGGATCAGCCCGTGCTGTACAACTGAAGACATGGTAATAACATCCATGTTCCCGCCACTTAAGATAGATACTACTTTCTTACCTTTCAGATCCAGCTGTTTTAAAGCTGCAACGGAAAGAAGACCGGAGTTTTCTACTACCATTTTATGGTTTTCCACCATATCAAGGAATGCTCCGACCAGTTCATCGTCTTCTACAGTTACGATCTGGTCTACATTTTCCATGACGTATGGGAGGTTCTGTTCCCCGACTTTTTTTACTGCTGTACCATCTGCGATCGTGTTGGCACTTGGAAGTGTTACGGTATGTCCTGCTTCGATTGCAGCAGTCATACTTGCTGCTTCTGCCGGTTCCACACCGATCACTTTGATCTTTGGATTCAGCATTTTTGCAAGTGTAGATACACCTGTGATCAGTCCGCCGCCCCCGATCGGTGCAAGGATATAATCAACGGTCGGGAGTTCCTGGACAATTTCCATTGCAATCGTTCCCTGTCCGGTAGCTACATCCAGATCATCAAACGGATGTACAAAAGTATATCCGTACTCTTCTGCAAGCTCATAGGCCTTTGCACAGGCATCGTCATAGACATCTCCGTGTAAAACAACCTCGGCGCCATAGCTTTTGGTACGGTTTACCTTGATCAGCGGAGTGACAGTTGGCATAACAATCGTCGCCTTACATCCAAACGCTTTTGCCGCATATGCCACACCCTGCGCATGGTTTCCTGCTGAAGCTGTGATCAGACCTTTTGCACGATCTTCCTCAGAAAGTGTGCTGATCTTGTAATAAGCTCCTCTTAATTTGTATGCACCTGTGTACTGCATATTTTCCGGTTTCAAATAGACCTTCCCCCCGGTCTGGCTACTGAGATACTCACTGTAGATAAGCTTTGTCGGACGTGTCACACGTTTTACGATCTCGCTTGCTTCTTCAAATTTTTCCAATGTCAGCATATTATTATTCTTCTCCTTCTTCCTTCTTTTCTTCTGTTGTAAATAATGCCTGTACAAATTCGTCGGAATCGAATTTCTGCAGATCATCGATTGTCTCACCGACACCTATATATTTAACAGGAATTCCAAGCTCTGCCTGAATTGCAACTGCAATTCCACCTTTGGCCGTTCCATCCATCTTAGTCAGGATAATTCCTGTAATATCCGCAACATCACTGAATTCCTTTGCCTGTGAAAGTGCATTCTGTCCGGTCGTTGCATCCAGAACGACCAAAGTTTCCCTGTATGCTTCCGGATATTCTCTTTCCAGCACACGGTTAATCTTCTTCAGTTCCTCCATCAGGTTCTTTTTATTGTGAAGTCTTCCGGCTGTATCCACCAGAAGGATATCTGCCTTTCTCGCTTTTGCAGCCGCTACCGCATCATAAACGATGGCTGCCGGATCTGCACCTTCCTGTCCGCCGATCAGATCTGCATCCGAACGATGTGCCCATTCCTTTAATTGATCGCCCGCAGCTGCACGGAAAGTATCTGCTGCAGCAAGCACAACTTTCTTGCCCTGACCTCTCATCTTACCGGCAAGTTTTCCGATAGTAGTCGTCTTTCCGACTCCATTTACTCCGATCACCAGAACAACAGAAGTCTGGTTTTCAAATTCATAAGCTGTCTCGCCTACATCCATCTGCTCTTTGATACTGTCGATCAGGAGCTGTCTGCACTCAATCGGCTCTTTGATATGCTGTTCTTTTACTTTTTTACGAAGATCATCAAGAATCGCGTAAGTCGCTTTTACCCCCAGATCTCCCATGATCAGAACCTCTTCCAGTTCCTCATAAAAGTCCTCATCTATCTTTGAAAATCCATGAAAAATACTGTCCATTCCAGACACGATATTATCGCGCGTCTTGTTAAGTCCTGCTACCAGACGCTTAAAAAATCCCATTTTTTCTTCTGCCATCATATCCTCCTATCCACTACTTTGTAAGCTCATCTTCCAGAAGATCCACAGATACCAGCGTTGATACCCCTTTTTCCTGCATAGTGATCCCATACAGCCGGTCTGCCGCTGTCATCGTACCACGACGGTGTGTAATGACGATAAACTGTGTATTTTTCGTCAGCTTGTGCAAATACTGTGCAAATCTCGTGACATTAGAATCATCCAGTGCCGCCTCGATCTCATCCAGCAGACAAAACGGGGAAGGTTTCAGATTCTGGATTGCAAACAGCAGCGAAATCGCCGTCAACGCCTTTTCTCCACCGGAAAGCTGCATCATATTCTGAAGTTTTTTACCCGGCGGCTGCGCAATAATCCGGATTCCGGCTTCCAACACATCCTCATCATCCATCAGTTCCAGAGTTCCTTTTCCACCACCGAACAGTTGTTTAAACACCTGATTAAACTCCTGGCTGATCTTTGCAAACTGCTCAGTAAACTGCTTGCGCATCGCCTCGTCCAGCTCTTCAATGATCTTCTTGAGCGTTGCTTCTGCCTCTACCAGATCATCATGCTGCGTTTTCATAAATTCATACCGCTCGGAAAGATTTTTAAAATCTTCGATCGCATTGACGTTCACCGATCCGAGTTTCCGGATCTCCGTCTTTAATTCCTGGATCCGCCTTCGCATCTCGGCAGGATCTGTCAGACTCTCATCCCGGATTTCCAATGCATGATTATACGTCAGTTCGTACTCTTCCCACATATAATTGATCTGCTTTTCCAAAGCTTCCTCGTAGCCTTCTTTCTTGCTGGTAAGCCGGAAGGATTCTTTATCAAGCTCTGCCATATGAGCTGCCAGATCTTCTCGCTTTTTCAGGAATGCCTTATGCTTCTGATTCAGTTCTTCCCGCTTTTTCTGCGATTCTTCGATCTCTTTGTTGATTTCCTCAAATAATTCCTTTGAATTCTCTATCGTCTGCCGGATCTCGGTAATCTGTGCTTCTTTTTGCTCTATTTCACCGTGATTCTCTCCTTTGCTTGCATTTAAAGTGGCAAGCTCTTCCTGGAATTTTCCCATCTCTTCCCGGATACGGACAAAATTCTCCTCGATAAAATCTTTTTTCTGCTCCAATGCAGCAAAACTGAGGTGAATATTTTCATTTTTGCGCACTTCTGTCGCTTCTGCCTCACGCTCTTTTTCCAGCCACTTCTGTGAGCTTTCCATCTGGCGTGTCAGCTCGTCCTCCAGTTGCTGGCTGGTCTCCAGTTCCATTTTGATTGATTCTTCGTTTTCCTCGATCTCATGAACCTGTTCTTCCAGTTTTTTGCGCTCCGCATAAATTCCTTCTGAATTTTCTCTGGTCGCATTTTGACGGCTTTTTACCTGGTCCAGATTCATCTTCGCAGTATTTTGAACCACATAGTCATTCTGCAATTCCTGCTGGATCTCTTCCACCTTTGCATACAGCGCCGTCCGCTTCTCCTTTGCGGCCGCAACTTCTGCTTCCGATTTCTGGAGTTCTGTTTTCAGACGCACAACCGTCTTTTCCAGTTCTTCAATCTCACGTCTTCTGCTGAGCAGATTACTGGAATTCTTAAATGCTCCACCACTCATTGCTCCGCCAGGATTGATCAGATCTCCTTCCAGCGTAACGATACGCAGAGACTGACGATACTTTCTTGCCAGACGGATCCCGATATCAATGTTGTCTGCCACAAGCGTTCTTCCAAGAAGATGCTCTGCAAGAGATGTGAATTTATCTTCTACCGTTACCAGCTTATCCGCCGTGCCGATCACCCCCGGCTCGCGAAGGGCTTCTGCCCTGACAAATCCCTGTCCCCCACGAATCGCTGTCAATGGAAGGAAAGTTGCACGTCCATACCGGTTCTGCTTCAGATAACCAATCATTTTTTTTGCAGTCTCTTCGTCTGCAGTAACGATATTCTGGATACTGCCTCCAAGTGCGATCTCCACCGCAGTCTCATATTTTTTATCTACTTTGATCAGATCCGCCACAACCCCCAGGATTTTCGGCTCACGGCTTTTCTGCTCCATCACACGACGGATACTGTTCCCATAACCATCGTAACGCTCCGTAAGGTTCCTCAGAGACTCCAGACGAGAGTACTCCCTGTGATAAGCATTCTGCCTGTTTCGCAGGTTTTCATTTGCCTGTCCGATCTCTTTTTGCAGTCCGGCAATCTCTGTTTCATAGTTTTTGATCTGTTCTACAGAATCCGTGATCTTCCCTGATACTGCTTTCAGTTCTTCCGTATACTGCGCGGCAAGTTCCTGTTGCCTCTGTACATCACTCTCCGCTTCTACCAGACGTTTGTAAAGCAGTGCCCGGCGTACCTTGATCTGTTCAAGCGTCGTTTCATAATGCTGCAGCTTTGCCTTCGTGGATGCACGGTTATTCAGAAGCTCACGGATATCGTTCTGATTCTTTTCAATCTCCACTGTCATCTCTGCAATCCGGCTCTGCAGGGCAGTCAGCTCCTCTCCTGCCTGCTTTTGTCTCTCAGATGCAGCTGCAAGATGTCTGTCGATCTCTGCTTTTTCTTCTTCCAGTTCGGATTTCTGCCTTTCACGGTTTGCAAGCTCTGCCTGAATATCGTTTGCGCGTTTTTCATAGTGTTCATCATTCATACGGACACTGTTGATCTGCTCTTTTAAAAGCTCGATCTGGTTTTCCAACTGCTGCTTCAGAAGTGTTGTCTCATTTCTCTGGCTTTTTGCATGCTCAATTCCGGCGTCGATCTCATCTACTTCCTGCTCGATCTTCTCATACTGTGCCTTCATATCTTCATGCTTTTTGCCGGCTTCAGTGAGTTCATCCTGCGCAATCTTCAGCTTCTCATCGTTTTCCCGGATCTGCCCCTTCAGACGTTTCATCTCCACCAGGAACATATTGATGTCATAATGCTTCAGTTCTTCTCTCTTTTTCAGATATTCCTTCGCTGTCTCCGACTGTTTCTGAAGCGGACCAAACTGCTTTTCCAACTCTCCCAAAATATCATTGACACGGACCAGATTGCTCTGCTCTTCTTCCAGTTTGCGAAGAGATAACGCCTTGCGGCGCTTAAATTTGACAATCCCGGCCGCCTCATCAAAAAGCTCTCGTCTCTCTTCCGGCTTACCGCTCAGGATCTTGTCAATCTGTCCCTGTCCGATGATCGAATATCCTTCTTTTCCGATACCTGTATCATAAAACATCTCATTGATATCTTTGAGCCTGCAGACACTGCCATTGATCAGATATTCACTTTCCCCCGAACGGTACAACTTTCTTGTGACTTTAACCTCTTCAAACTCCACCGGGAGTTTGTGATCTGAATTATCCAGTGTGATCGCAACCGATGCGTAGCTGAGGGGTTTCCGGTTTTCCGTACCGGAAAAAATAACATCCTGCATCGTACCTCCACGGAGCTGCTTCACCTTCTGCTCTCCGAGTACCCAGCGGACGGCATCCGCCACGTTACTTTTCCCACTTCCGTTCGGTCCGACGATTCCGGTGATCCCGTTATGAAATTCAAAGACAATCTTATTTGCAAAAGACTTGAATCCCTGTACTTCAATACTTTTTAAATACATGCTTCACCTACTGTACCTTTCCTTCTTTCAGCTTCAGGATTGCCTGATAAGCCGCTTCCTGTTCGGCAGCCTTTTTGGTCCTTCCGATACCACATCCAAAGGCTTCTCCGCCGATCACAACCTCTACACGGAAGGATTTATTGTGGTCCGGTCCCTCTTCTCCTACCAGCTGGTAGACAATTCCTTTTTCCTGACCGCCCTGTACCATTTCCTGCAGGATAGTCTTGCTATCATAAAAGAGCCGTTTCCCTTCCAGGTCGTTTAAAATATATTTTAAAATAAACTCTTTCGCATTAGCAAAACCACCATCCAGATAAATCGCACCAATCAGTGCTTCCAATGCATCCGAGGTAATAGACTCTCTGAATCTTCCACCGGTCGCGTCCTCACCTTTCCCAAGCAACAGATAACTTCCAAGTTCCAGATCCCGCGCACAAAATGCAAGTGCCTTCTCGCATACCATGCTTGCTCTTAACTTAGTCAGTTCTCCTTCCGGCATTGTCTGGTTCTCGAAAAAAAGATATTCGCTTGAAATCAGTTCCAGAACAGCATCTCCAAGGAATTCCAGACGTTCATTACAGTCTGCCTTCTTCATATGCTTTTCATTCACATAAGAGCTGTGCGTCACAGCATGTCTGAGCAAATGGCTGTCCTTGAAATTGTAGCCGATTTTTTCTTCCAGTTCCTTTACATTTCTGCTCATGATTGCTCCTCCAATTTTAAAAAAGGACACTCCCCAAAAATGGGGATGTCCCCTGTAATCATTTTCCCTAGTTAACAGCGTTCTTGATCTGTTCTACAGCATCACCTACTGTTGCGATCTTTTCTGCATCTTCATTTTCAATTTCGATATCAAATGCATCTTCAATTCCCATAATAATCTGGAAAATATCAAGCGAATCAGCTCCCAGATCATCTACAAATGTAGTGTCCATCGTAATTTCATCCGGGTTACATCCCATCACATCAACAATAATGTCTTTCAGTTTTTCAAATTCCATAATTCTTAATCCTTTCTGAGCTTATTCCTGTGCGGATTTTTCTTCCGCCTGAATACATTCTTTGATCTTTTCATTGATTCCTTCTTCTTTGAAGGTTACGCACTGCAAAATTGAATTGCAGACTTCTTTTGCCTTGGAACTGCCGTGTGTCTTTACTACCAGACCGGTGAGTCCAAGCAGTGGTGCTCCACCGTACTCACTTGCGTCAAAATCCTTCATAGTCTTTTTCAGCACCGGCTTAACCAGAAGTCCACCGATCATGCCGCGGAGATTCTGCTTCATACCACCTTTAATCTTGCTTACAAGAACCGATGCTACTCCTTCATAGAGTTTCAGAATCACGTTGCCGGTAAATGCTTCACAGACGATAACATCTGCCTGTCCGTGAGGGATTTCTCTCGCTTCAATGCTTCCGATAAAGTTAATATCCTTACATTCTTTCAGCATAGGAAAAGTCTCCTTGACCAGGGCATTACCCTTTTCTTCCTCAGCTCCGATATTGACGATCGCAACCTTCGGATTCTTGACTCCCATAATATGTTCCATATAGATCGAACCCATCTTGGCAAACTGCACCAGATGTGAAGGTCTTGCATCTACATTCGCCCCACAGTCGATCAAAATGGAGAATCCTTTTTCTGTCGGGATCAGTGGTGCAAGCGGTGGCCTTTCCACCCCTTTGATACGTCCAACCAGAAGCTGTCCCCCGGCAAGAACCGCACCGGAACTTCCTGCTGAAACAAAAGCGTCAGCTTCTTTATCCTTCACCATCTTAAGACCTACCACAATGGATGAGTCTTTCTTTCTACGGATCGCCATAACCGGCGGTTCTGCTGTCTCAATTACTTCCGATGTATGAACAACCGAAATCTGTTCTTTATTATATGTGTACCCGGAAAGTTCCTGATTGATGACATCTTCTTTTCCGACCAGGATCACATGGATCGCATCTGACTTCCCGACCGCCTCGACCGCACCTTTGATGATCTCATGCGGTGCGTTGTCTCCGCCCATTGCATCGACAACAACTTTTGTTATTTCTTTCATACTGTTACCTCCCAGCATTACTAAACCAATTCTACTAGACATGACCGTAAAAATCAATAATATTTAGCAGATTTAGGAAAATTAGAAAAAAGAAAAGGAGTTAAGCAATACGCCTAACTCCTGTACTATAGCCTTTTTTAATTAGTTTTCTACAGTAACGATTTCTCTCTTGTTGTAAGATCCACAAGCTTTGCAAACTCTGTGTGGCATCATAAGTTCTCCACATTTGCTGCATTTCACCAGATTCGGTGCGCTCATTTTCCAGTTTGCTCTTCTCTTGTCTCTTCTTGCTTTAGAAGATTTATTCTTTGGACAAATTGACATAGGTTACACCTCCTTAAAATTCTTGTAAAGATCGCGGATAACTGACATTCTAGGGTCAAGACTGGTGTCTTCGCAGTCGCAGCTTCCCTCATTCAAGTTCTGACCACATACACTGCAAATCCCTTTACAGTCTTCGCTACATAGAACTTTCATCGGCCACCCTACTAAAATCTCGTTATAGAGCAGCTGCTCCACATCAAGATGATATCCGTCAATGTAATTCGCTTCATCGGATTCGCCATCATCTTCTCCGTCTGCCAGAGCTGTATTCACCTGCTTTTCAAAGGAAAGCGTGAAATCTGTCGGTACATCTGTAAGACATCTGTCACACGGAATGATTACCGTAAGACTTGTCTCACAACTGATATGAAGTTTTTTTTCGCCGGCATACTCGACATGAATATGCACAGGCTGTGTCCGGCTTACCGGAAATCTGCTTCCGTTCACCTTCACTTCTTTCATCTCAGTGCCGACCACTTCGTCAATGGACTTATGCGGTTCAGATAAGACTTCGGACAGGTCAATTAACATAATTCTTTCTCCTGTTCACACCTAAACTATTATACCATGTAAATTCTTTTTGTCAAGGATGATTTACAGATTTTAAGGTTTTTTCTAATTTCTTCTGTTATACAAGTGCAACTGTCTCTCTTGCAATTGCAAGTTCTTCGTTTGTCGGAACTACAAGAACTTTCACTTTGGAATCTGGTGTAGAGATTACGATCTCTTCTCCACGTTTTCCATTTGCTTCTTCATCGATTGTAATTCCAAGATATCCAAGATAGCTGCAGACTTTTGTTCTTACAAGTGCACAGTTCTCACCGATACCTGCTGTAAATACGATATTATCAACACCGTTCATTGCTGCTGTGTAAGCACCAACATATTTTGCTACTCTGTATGCAAATACGTCGATTGCAAGTTCTGCACGCTTGTTGCCTGCTTTTGCTGCTGCCTCAAGATCACGGAAGTCGCTGGATACACCGGATACACCTTCCACACCTGATTTCTTGTTCAGGACATTCATAATTCCTGCAATGTCAAGGTTTTCTTTCTTAGCAATGAATTCCATGATCGCCGGATCAATATCTCCGGAACGTGTTCCCATTACAAGACCTTCCAACGGAGTAAGTCCCATAGAGGTATCTACTGATTCTCCGTTAAGCACTGCTGAAACAGATGCTCCATTACCAAGATGGCATACGATCGTCTTTGTTGCGTTGTATGGTTTTCCAACAATCTCAGCTACTCTCTTAGATACGAAGCTGTGGCTTGTTCCGTGGAATCCGTAACGTCTTACTTTGTATTTTTCATAATATTCATATGGAAGTCCATACATATAAGCTTTCTCAGGCATTGTCTGATGAAAAGCAGTATCAAATACAACAACCTGTGGTGTGCCCGGCATCAGACTTTCACAAGCTTCGATTCCGATTAAGTTTGCCGGATTGTGAAGTGGTGCAAGGTCATTGCACTCTGCGATCGCAGCTTTTACTTCCGGTGTTACAACTACAGATTTTGCAAACTTTTCTCCGCCGTGAACAACACGATGTCCGACTGCTCCGATTTCGTCAAGGCTCTTAACAACACCTGTATCTGCATCTGTCAGCGCGTCGATTACGAACTGGATTGCTTCTGTATGTGTAGGCATAGCCTTTTCAGATACATTCTTCTCGCCACCTGCCGGCTGATAGGTAAGTCTTCCGTCAATACCGATTCTTTCGCAAAGACCTTTTGCGAGAACCGCCTCCGATTCTGAGTTGATGAGCTGGAACTTCAGTGATGAACTTCCGCAGTTGATTACTAATACATTCATTGATGTTTCTCCCTTCTGGTACTAGAATTTTCTTTATTAGAACTCACACTCTATTCTTAATTATACTCCTTGCACACATTGTATACAAGTAATGTTATTTTTTTCACGTAATATTTTCCAGTACAATGTTTTTTGCACAAAAACTCTTTTTATAGTATAATCTTTTCACAAACAACACAAAGGAGATTTTAGTTAAAAGTATGAAAATCGTCGGTATCATCGCAGAATATAATCCGTTCCACAACGGACATCAGTATCATATAGACCAGGCACTTCAAAAAACGGGGGCAGATGCGGCAGTTGTCCTTATGAGTGGTGACTTCGTCCAGCGTGGCGCCCCTGCTATCGCGCCAAAGCATTTGCGGGCAAAAGCTGCCCTTCTTGGCGGTGCATCACTCATTCTGGAACTCCCGGTCCTTTTTTCCTGTGGCAGTGCAGAGTTGTTTGCAAGAGGTGCCGTTTCTATTTTTAACAGTCTTGGCTGTATTTCCTATCTCTGCTTTGGCAGTGAGTGTGGCGATATCAAAAAACTCAATCGGCTTGCCCGGATTCTTTCCGAAGAGCCAGAAGTCTACCGGCAGCTCCTGCAGGATGAGCTGCGAAAAGGCCGACCGTTTCCGCAGGCACGCCAGACTGCTCTAAGTGTCTATACAAAGGATCCGTCCCTTGCCGAAATCCTGTCCTCACCAAACAATACCCTTGGGATTGAATACTTAAAAGCGCTCCGGTATTTCAAAAGTCCGATCCAGCCTTTCGCAATTCCCCGCGAGGGATCCGGCTACCACGATACTGCCCTCTGCGAAACCTTCAGTTCCGCAACTGCGATCCGCAACCGAATTCTGAATCCATCTTTACCAGAAGATGCTTTCTCATCCGTCGCAGGACAACTTCCGCCCGCTTCTTCAGATCTGCTGCGAAAGAATTACCAGTCCTCACTTCCGGTTACCCAGGATGATTTTTCGCTCCTGCTAAAGTATCGACTGCTCTGTGAGAGTGCTTCCTCTCTGACCGATTACCTTGATGTCAGCAAAGACCTCGCCAACCGGATCATCAATCAGAGAAATGATTTTGCTACCTGGAGTTCCTTCTGCGATCTTCTGAAAACCAGAGAGCTTACCTACACCCGGATCAGCCGCGCCCTGCTGCACATCCTGCTCGGCATAGAAAAGGACACCTTCCGACATGAGCCTCCTTTCTGTTTTGCAGAAGATTCCGGCAACATTTCCGGCAAAGCCAAAAAAGAGCGGTCATCCACATCCGCCCTTTATGCCCGCGTACTCGGTTTTCAAAAAAAAGATACTCAAATTCTTAAAGAGATCAAAGAGTATGCCACCATCCCTCTGATCACAAAGCTCGCAGATGCCAGAGATCTCACCTCCGCCACCCAGGTCCTCCTGAACCTGGACATTTTCGCATCAGACCTGTATGAATCCATAATTACCGAGAAATTTGGCACACCTTTTACAAATGAATACCAGAAGCAGTTGCAAATTATTTAACCCTTCCCCTTTGTCAAAAAAGAGACTTTTTGCACATCACTACTACGCATGTTTGTGCAAAAAGTCTCTTTCTCATTTAGTTCACATGAAGAATTTTGGTAAGAGTCACCGCCCTGGCTCCAGGTCCGATATGGCATGCCACACTCAACGACAGTGGATCCATCCGGATTTCAAACTCCGGAAATGCTTCATGAAGCTCATCCAGCCATTCCTGTGCCTCCTTGCGGTCTCCTGTGTAAGCTGCATCCAGATACAGATCTTTTTTTCCATCACAATCTCCGAATTCTGAAGTACGAATCTCATTAATTGTCTTGATCATCGTCTTCTTTGCACTCTTCCATCCTCTTGACTTTGCAAACGCATCCAGCTTTTCTCCTTTAAGACGGAGAACTGGCTTCAGGTTCAGAACCGTTCCAATCGCTGCAGCTGCCGGTGTAAGTCTGCCGCCTTTCTTCAGGTATTTTAAAGTATCTACTGTAATATAGATATCACTGTCCCACTGGATCGCTTCTAACAGTTCTTTAATTTCTGCCGCGCTCTTTCCAGCATCTGCAAGCTTTTTCGCCTCTTCCACCGATCTTCGCTGCGTAACAGAAATCCGGTGATTATTTACGACCTGTACTTTTCCATCATAGTCCTGGGAAAGCATGATTGCAGTCTCACATGAACTGCTAAGACCGGCTGACATCGGAATATGTACAACCTCATCATATTCCTCCAGCGCCTTGTCCCACATATCCATTACATCTCCGGGAGCCGGTTGGGAAGTCTTAATATCTGCATCTCCTGCCAGTTTTTCATAAAACTCCTCCTGCGTGAGTGTGATATCCTCGTAAAACAACTCCTCATTGATATAGAATGGCATCGGAAGTACGTAAATTCCCATTTCCTTTCCTTCTGCCTGTGTAATTCCACTGTTACTATCTGTTACAATCGCAACTTTCCCCATGCTCTCTTTACCTCTTTCTAATTTTTAAAACTATGTATCGGTGCAGGAATTCTTCCCTTTCGATTCACAAATGCACTGCAGTCAAATTCATTGACCGGCATGATCGGCGCATATCCCAAAAGACCACCAAACTCTGCCATATCTCCAACATCCTTTCCAACTACAGGTATCACACGAACCGCCGTTGTCTTCTGATTGACCATTCCGATCGCCATCTCATCCGCAATGATCCCGGAAATCGTAGTAGCTTTCGTCTTACCCGGAATAGCGATCATATCAAGTCCTACCGAGCAGACACAAGTCATCGCCTCCAGCTTTTCTATACAAAGAGATCCGGCATTGACTGCATCGATCATTCCTTTATCCTCACTGACCGGAATAAAAGCTCCGCTTAAACCTCCTACATAGGAAGACGCCATAACGCCACCTTTTTTCACCTGATCGTTCAGCATAGCAAGTGCTGCTGTTGTTCCTGGTGCGCCAACTCTCTCAAGTCCGATTTCTTCCAGAATCTCCGCTACTGAATCGCCAACAGCCGGTGTCGGTGCAAGTGACAGGTCAATGATTCCGAACGGAATACCAAGCCTTTTGGAAGCTTCTCCGGCTACAAGCTGACCAACCCTTGTCACCTTAAATGCGGTCTTCTTGATCGTATCACAAAGTTCCTGAAAGCCCTCGCCACGACATTTTTCAATCGCTCTTTTTACAACACCAGGTCCGCTGACACCGACATTGATCACGGCATCTCCTTCGGTAACACCTAAAAAGGCCCCTGCCATAAACGGGTTATCATCCGGTGCATTACATAAAACTACAAATTTTGCACAGCCAATCGAATCCTTGTCCTTTGTCGCCTCTGCTGTCTCTTTTACAATCTCGCCGCAAAGACGGACTGCATCCATATCAATACCAGTCTTTGTCGAACCTACATTGACCGAACTGCACACACGCTCTGTCTTTGCCATTGCCATCGGAATGGAACGGATCAGGAGTTCATCGCTCTTTGTCATTCCCTTGGATACGATTGCAGAGTATCCTCCGATAAAGTTTACACCGACTTCCTTTGCTGCTTTATCCAGTGTCTCTGCGATCGTCACAAAATCCTCTGGTTTTTTGCAGGCTGAACCGCCAACAAGTGCAACCGGTGTAATGGAAATCCGCTTATTAACGATCGGAATTCCAAATTCACTTTCGATCTTCTCTCCTGTCGATACAAGATCCTTTGCAAGTGTTGTGATTTTTTTATATATCTTTTCATTCAGTCTGTCCAGATCTGAGTCAATACAGTCCATCAGACTGATACCCAATGTGATTGTTCTTACATCCAGATTTTCTTCTTCGATCATCTGGTTTGTTTCTACTACTTCGTAAAAATTAATCATAGCAGTTCTCCTTACACTCTGTGCATTTTTTCAAAAATCTCTTCTCTCTGACAATGAATATTGACACCGATCTGTAAGCCGATATCACGAAGTTCTACCGCTACGATATCCAGTTCTTTTTTTGAATTTTCCACATCTGCAACCGCCATCATATTAAAATACCCATCCACGATCGTCTGGGAAATATTTAAAATATTGATATTGGTCTCTGCCAGGTATGTACATACTTTCGCAATAATTCCGACCGAATCTTTACCGACTACTGTAATAATGCATTTCTTCATTCTGCCTGTCCTCCTGAATCTAATTCTGCATACTTTCTTTTTCTAAACCTCGATCACTGCAGACACCTGATCCCTTTTTGCAACTGCGATCGGTATATCATCCCCCTTATACGGGTTCTGCCCCAAAGTGACCTCCAGCTTGACAGTCTCATATGCAAGTTCTTCGTAATTATTCTCCTTGCTCAAATGCCCCAGCAATACACTCCGCAAGTTATTGTGTAGTATATCACAAAGAAGCCGTCCTGACAATTCATTTGATAAATGTCCTCTGTCCCCAAGAACTCTCTGCTTCAGGTAATACGGATAAGGACCGACTTCCAGCATATGTATATCATGGTTAGATTCCAGAAGAACCGCATTTAAATCCTTCAGGTTCTCTACCGTATATTCATCGTATTTTCCAAGATCCGTTGCTACCGCGATCTTCTTTCCATCCTGCTCAAAGCGGTAGCCGCTCGGTTCATTTGCATCATGGGAAATAGCAAATGGATGCACGTCAATATCACCCAGCTTAAATTCTTTATCTACCTGGATTTCATGGTAAAGTCCTTCCGGCATTTTCCCGAGATTTTTATAATCACGGATTCCCCGAATCGTTCCCGGTGTTCCATAGATCGGGATCTCATATTTTCTGCTGAATACACCAAGTCCCTGAATATGATCTGCATGTTCATGGGTAATCAGGATTCCATCCAGCTCTTTCCCTTTTATTTCAAGTTCCTTTAAGCCTTCCTCAATTCGTTTTTTGCTGATTCCTGTATCTACAAGCAGATGCGTTCGATCGCTCCCCACATAAATACAGTTTCCGCTGCTGCCACTGGCAATGCTGCATAATCTCATCTTGTTTCTTCTCCCTGTTCTTAGCCTCTTCCCAGTGCCAAGTCTATCTGTTTTTCCGTTTCTTCAAAGGTTCCGCCGTTTTCGATCACAAGATCCGAAACCGCTGTAAATGTCTCTTCCGACGGCTGATTTGCAAACACCGCATACATTTTTTCATCTGAATATCCGCGTGAACTTCTCAGTCTCTCCATCCGGATCTCCTGTGGCACATGAATATACCAGATCTCATCCAACATCTCACGATATACCGGTTCCGTAAGGAGTGCGGCTTCCAGAATAAAAAGCTCTTTTCCCTCTTCCTGCGCCTTCTGCATTTCCTCCCGGATCTTTTCATTGACCGCCGGATGCACGATCGCATTAAGCTTTTGCAGTTTCTCTGGCTGATCAAACACAATTCTGCCAAGAATTTTCCTATCAATCGTTCCATCAGGATGTAAAATTTCTTTCCCAAACGTCTCCACGACCTTCTGATAACATTTTTCTCCCGGAAGCTGTACCTGATGTGCCACCAGATCTGACTGGCAGATCACCGCACCGCACACTACACTTAAAAAGTCGAGTACTTTGCTCTTCCCGGAACCAATACCTCCTGTTATTCCTATTTTTCTCATATCTGTTTCCTTCTATTTTGCCTCATACCAATTTTTTCCACTATGCATGTCAATTTCAAGCGGAACGGAAAGATCTGCCGCATGCATCATGCCTTCTTTCAGGATCTCCCGCACTTCCTCTTCCTCTTCCTTCCATGTCTCGATCAGAAGTTCGTCGTGTACCTGCAGAACCAGCCTGGATTTCATGTTTCTCATGCGAAGCTCTTTGTCCACAGCGATCATTGCGATTTTCATGATATCTGCAGCCGTTCCCTGGATCGGAGAATTCATTGCCACACGTTCCCCGAATTGTCTCTGCATAAAATTGCTGGAAGACAGCTCCGGAACCGGTCTTCTTCTGCCAAATAAGGTCACAACATATCCCTGTTCTTTTGCATGAGCAACTGCATCATCCAGAAATTTCTTGATGCCCGGATAGGTTTCAAAATAACGGTCAATATATTCGGCCGCTTCTTTTCTCGTAATACTTAAATCCTGGCTCAGTCCAAAAGAACTGATCCCATAGACAATACCAAAGTTGACTGCTTTTGCATTTCGCCTCTGCAGATCGGTCACTTCATCAAACGGAGTATGAAACACCTGAGAAGCTGTGATCCGGTGAATGTCCTTTGCCTCCCGGTATGCTTCGATCAGTGCTGCATCTCCGGAGCAATGTGCCAGCACACGCAGTTCTATCTGCGAATAATCAGCATCTACAAACACATACCCCTCTTCCGGCACAAATACTTTACGGATCAGCCGTCCAAGTTCTACCCTCGCCGGGATATTCTGCAGGTTTGGCTCTGTACTGCTGATACGTCCGGTCGCTGTGACTGTCTGGTTGAATTTTCCATGGATCCGGTGATCATCTTCATGAATAAACACGGCAAGTCCATCTGCATAAGTCGATTTCAGCTTGGCAAGCTGACGATATTCCAGGATTTTTGCCACGATCGGATAATCCGGTGCCAGCTTATCCAGTACGTCTGCCGCCGTCGAATATCCTGTTTTCGTCTTCTTTCCATTTGGAAGGGACAGATGTTCAAAAAGGACCACGCCCAGCTGCTTTGGTGAATTGATATTAAATTCTTCCCCGGCAAGCTCATAAATTTCCTTTTCCAACTGTACGATTTTTCCGCCAAGCTGTTCTCCATAACTTTTCAGTTCTTCTGCTTCTACACGCACCCCATTCTGCTCCATGTGGAACAGAGTAAATACAAGCGGCATCTCTATTTCTGTAAAAAGCTTCCACATTTCCTCTTTTTTCAGCTTTTCTTCCAAAACTTCCGATGACGCAAATGCAGCATAGGCTTCATAACAGACCATTTTTTCCAGTTCTGTCTTCGGATCGATCATCAATCCAAGATGCTCCTGTGCCACATCTTCAAATCCATAATCATTTTTCAACGGATTCAGGAGGTAAGCTGCTACAATACTGTCAAAGCACTTCTCCTCTGCTGCTCCTTCTAATCCTTTCAGATAAGGCAGGGATGACTTCAGATCAAACACCACAAACCGTCCGGCATGCTGTGCCACATGTACAAGTGCCTCCAGAAGTTCCTCCATGCTGTATCCATTTCCTGCCGGAATACAGTAGATCTTCTCTTTTCCAAACGAAATTCCAATTCCACCTATCTCAGCATTTCCTGCAAACAGCGGAAGTACATTTCTGGTGTCTTTGTAAAGAACGGCTCCCACCGTCTGCGCTTTTTCTGCCTCCGCAAAGATTTTCTGAATTTCTTCTTTTCCCACAGCGATCACAAATGCATCTTCAATCGAATTCTCACTCTGCACATCAAAACGATTCAGCAGATTCTTGAACTGCAGTCTCTGGAAATAGACATAAGCTTCCTCTGTATAAAGATTTCCAAGCTTCGCCTCTTCCAGTTCATAAGCAAAATCCGCGTCTACATCGATTGTCGCCAGCACCTTACTCATTTGTGCCTGATCCCAGTATTCCACCAGATTTTTCGATGCTCTCGGCGGCTTCAGTTCGGATGCATGCTTGTAGGCATTTTCAATAGATCCGTATTCTACAATAATCTTGGTCGCCGTCTTTTCTCCGACTCCCGGCACCCCTGGGATATTATCTGAAGTATCTCCCATCAATGCTTTCACATCGATAAATTCTGTCGGTGTCACCTGGTATTTTTCTTTTACGTCCACTGCATAATAATTCTCGATCTCAGTTCCGGTCCGTTTTGTCTTCGGAATTCGGATCTCAACATGGTCTGTAGCAAGCTGGAGAAGATCTCTGTCTCCGGAAATAATGACCACTTCCATCCCCATTCTCTCGCATCTTTTGGACAGCGTTCCAAGAAGGTCATCTGCCTCCAGCCCTTCCTGCTCGATCGTCCGGATTCCCATAGCATGCAAAACTTCCTTCATCAACGGTACCTGCTGTCTGAGTTCTTCTGCCATCGGCTTTCTCGTCCCCTTATACGCCTCAAACATCTTATGGCGGAAAGTCGGCGCATGCACATCAAATGCAACGGTCAGATACTCCGGCTTTTCCTCCTCCAGGATCTTGAACATAATATTTAAGAATCCATATATTGCATTCGTATGGAGTCCTTCCGCATTTGTCAGATCCGGAAGTCCGAAAAACGCCCTGTTCAGAATACTGTGTCCGTCTATCAATACGATTTTGCTCATAATCAACTGCCTCTCTGTAAGTCTCATCACTTACTTCTATCTTTTCTATCTATTCGTTCAAATATACAACATCTCATTATGACATTTTTTTTTGATATTTTCAATACATGAAGGGGTAAAAAAGATCCTCATCAAAATTACAGATACACGAAATGTGCCACAACAATTGTGTATATACGAAAAAATACATCACGAATCATCGCAATGTACTTCTCATATCTTTTATTCAATTCCAGTTAATTATCAACTGCCGGCAGCGGGACTTGAACCCGCACGCGGTCACCCGCAACAGATTTTGAGTCTGCCTCGTCTGCCATTCCGACATGCCGGCATAAAATTCATGTTTTTTAATCACGAACCGAAAATAATCATATCATACTTATCTTCGGTTCGCAAGTATTTTTTCAAAATAAACTATTTGAAATTATTTTCCAAGCTTATCCGCTTCTTCCGTATTCTTCTTAAGTTCCTCATAAACCGGGAAGCAGTCGAAAGTTGCAAAGTAATCCATCGGCGTCTCTGCTCTGCGGATCAGCTGTGTACCTCCGTCCTCTTTCAGAAGAACTTCTGCGGAACGAAGACGTCCATTGTAATTATATCCCATAGAGAATCCATGTGCTCCGGTATCATGGATCACAAGCAGATCTCCCATGTCAATCTTCGGAAGCTGACGGTCGATTGCAAATTTATCATTATTCTCGCACAGAGAACCAGTCACATCGTAAGTATGATCGCATGGTTCATTTTCTTTTCCCATGACAGTGATGTGATGGTAGGCACCATACATAGCCGGACGCATCAGGTTTGCGGCACATGCATCTACACCGATGTACTCTTTGTGCGTATGCTTTTCATGGATTGCTTTTGTCACAAGGCATCCATAAGGTCCAAGCATAAAACGGCCAAGTTCTGTGTAAATCGCCACATCGCCCATTCCAGCCGGAACAAGAACCTCTTCGTACACTTTTCTTACACCTTCACCGATCACCTTGATATCGTTCGGTTCCTGATCCGGTTTGTAAGGAATTCCCACACCACCGGAAAGGTTGATGAACTTGATATGTACACCGGTCTCTTTCTGAAGCTTAACTGCTACTTCAAACAAAGTACGTGCAAGTGTCGGATAATATTCATTAGTTACAGTATTACTTGCAAGGAATGCATGGATACCGAACTCTTTTGCGCCTTTGGACTTCAGGATCTTGAATGCCTCAAAAATCTGTTCAGTTGTCATACCGTATTTGGCATCTCCCGGATTATCCATAATGCTGTTGGAAATTTTAAAAAGTCCACCCGGATTATAACGGCAGCTGATTGTCTCCGGAATCTTTCCGATCGTCTTTTCCAGAAAATCAATGTGTGTGATATCGTCCAGGTTGATGATCGCGCCGAGCTTATCAGCAAGTGCAAATTCCTCTGCCGGTGTATCATTGGAAGAAAACATAATATTTTCTCCAACCTGTCCGACAGACTCAGACATTAAAAGCTCTGTATAGGAAGAGCAGTCACATCCGCATCCATATTCTTTTAAAATATTGAGGATATATGGGTTTGGAGTTGCCTTTACTGCAAAATATTCTTTATATCCTTTGTTCCATGCAAAGGCTTCTTTGAGTGCTTTTACATTTTCACGAATCCCTTTTTCATCATAAAGATGAAACGGAGTCGGATATTCTTTTACGATTTCATCTAACTGTGTCTTTGTTACGAATGGTTCTTTTTTCATTCTGTTCATCTCTCTTTCGTCTAGTCGATGGTTGCAATACGCATCATATTACTTACAGAACCCTTTTCACGCTGTACGCTCGGTGAAGGAATACCAGCTGTCAGGACAACAATATCTCCACTGTCCACGCATTTCTTTGCCTGTGCAAGATCAATTGCCCCACTGCAGATATCATCTGTTGTATGGAATTCCAGAGACTTCAATCCTCTTACGCCCCAGTAGATCGACATCCGGCGAAGGGTACGTTCGTTCGGTGTAATTCCAAGGATTTCCTGTCTCGGACGAAGGTTGGATACAACCCTTGTTGTTGCACCGGATACAGATGGAGTGATGATGCATCTTGCATTCAGGTTCGCTGCCGCAAGTACAGAAGCATATCCGATTGCACTGGACACACCTGACTTCAGATGATCTCCGGCTTTAACAAGAATGGAATCATAGTCCAGATGTTCCTCTGTCGTCTCTACAATTTGAACCATCATCTGGAGTGCTTCCAGAGGGTATTTCCCCTGTGCTGTCTCTCCGGAAAGCATAACTGCATCTGTTCCGTCGTATACCGCATTGGCAACATCCGTCACTTCTGCTCTTGTCGGACGCGGATTACGCATCATAGAATCCAGCATCTGTGTTGCAGTAATAACAGTCTTAAAGTTGTCATTACATTTCTGGATGATCATTTTCTGGAGATGCGGCACTTCCTCTGCCGGGATCTCTACACCAAGATCTCCACGTGCCACCATGATACCATCAGCCGCACGGATAATCTCATCAATATTCTCAATACCTTCTGCGTTCTCTACCTTTGCAATGATTGGAATATACGGAGCGCCGAGTTCTTTTAAGTATGCCTTGATCTCAAGTACACACTCTGCATTTCTTACAAATGATGCTGCGATAAAGTCAATATCCTGCTCTACACCGAAACGGATATCATCCTTATCTTTTTCTGTAATAGCCGGAAGACGAATGGCTACGTTCGGTACGTTAACACCTTTTCTTTCGCCAAGTTCTCCACCATTTACTACAGAACAGACAATCTCTGTCTCTGTCTTGCTCTCTACACGAAGTCCGATCAGGCCATCGTCGATCAGAATGGTACAGCCTTTATAAATATCCTGTACCAGTCCCTTATATGTGATAGATACTCTCTTATTATCTCCTACGATATCTTCTGTTGTCAGAGTGAAGGTTTCTCCTTCTTTTAAAGTAATCTTCTTTCCATCTTTCAGGATTCCTGTACGAATTTCCGGTCCCTTTGTATCCAGAAGGATTGCAGTGTTTGTATGTTCCTCTTCACGAAGCTCTTTGAGCATATCCATTCTGAACTTCTGTTCTTCATGATCACCATGTGAGAAATTGAAACGTGCCACATTCATTCCATTCTGGATCAGCTTTCTCATCATTTCTCTGTCGTTGGTGTTTGGTCCCATTGTACAAACAATCTTGGTTTTTTTCATTGTTTCCTCCTCTTATTATTCAATTTGATTCTATGTTAGAACTCTACTTCACATGTTCGTGTGTGAAAAGATGGTCCTGGCAATATTCATAATTCCCGTTACACTTTGAACAATAACGGAACTCCAGTGTCGGATTGTCAAGTTCCGTACGACCGCACACTGCACATCTGTGCTTTGCACCGCCTGCATACTGATTCTGCGGACGGCTTATCTGCTTCTGGAATTTCTTTCTGCGGGCAGCCTGTTTCGGACTGTGTCCACGCAGATTCCGGTTGCAGAAAAAGAAAATAATAAAGTTCAAAAGCGATGCGATGATCACGATCCGTATGATCAGACCGCCCTGCACTGCGTCTACCGCAAGCAGAACCACATCCAGAACTGCAAGCCACTTCATCTTGATTGGGATAATGCCGTAAAGCAAAAGCTGATAATCCGGCATGATGGATGCACATGCAAGGAAAATGGACATATTGATATAGTAAGTACTGTAAAGGCTTCCAAATCCGGTAATGCCTCCGATCAGTCCATTCACAATAAAAGCTCCAATAACTGTAAATAATATTCCTGAGAAAATGTAAACATTGTAACGAAATGCCCCCCAGTAGCTTTCCAGCGTATTACCAAGGGAATAGTATAACAGCATCATAAAGATAACAAAAATAATATTGTCATTCGGTGGGATGATCACCCAGCTTAGAAGTCGCCACACCTGCCCTTTCAAAATCAGTGCCGGTTCCAGTGTAAAATAGGTAAGAAGCTGTGGCATCGTAAAACTCAAAAGATATCCGATTGCATAACCTGCAAGCAGATACATCGTAAGATTTCTAATTGCATAGCGCCCGAACCTGCGCTCCATTTTATCTAACCAGTTCTTCATTCAAAACCTCCTTCCACGTATGTTATTTTATCGTCTGCTTTTTACTTTGTCAATTCCATTCCACCTCTTTACTCTCTTTTCACATAATTTACATCTTTTGTTCACTTCCAGGCACTTTTTTCTACAATGCCATACATAACTTCTGTTTGTATTTTCGTTGGTTCTGTCGTATAATGTAAGATACTGTAGTTCTCTGCGAACTACATTTAATAGGTAATAACACAGACAAATTTTTTAATTGTAATAAGGAGTAGTTAAATCATGAATCAGACAGAATTACATACCCTGGGGATTGACATCGGTTCTACAACTGTTAAAATCGCAGTTCTGGACAGTAATAATGATGTTCTGTTTTCTGATTACGAGCGTCACTTCGCCAATATTCAGGAAACCCTTTCTGATCTGCTTGGTCGTGCTATCTACAAGCTCGGTCAGATCAAGGTATCTCCAATGATTACCGGATCAGGTGGTCTTACTCTGGCAAAGCATCTTGGCGTACCTTTTGTCCAGGAGGTTGTTGCCGTTTCCACCGCTCTTCAGGATTATGCACCACAGACCGATGTAGCGATCGAGCTGGGCGGCGAAGATGCCAAGATCATCTATTTTGAAAATGGAAATATTGAGCAGCGTATGAACGGAATCTGCGCCGGAGGTACCGGATCTTTCATCGACCAGATGGCGTCCCTTCTCCAGACAGATGCAACCGGTCTGAACGAATATGCCAAAAATTACAAAGCACTTTATACGATTGCAGCCCGCTGTGGCGTATTTGCCAAGACAGATATCCAGCCGCTGATCAATGACGGTGCTACCAAAGAAGACCTGTCTGCTTCTATTTTCCAGGCAGTCGTCAACCAGACCATCAGTGGTCTTGCCTGCGGAAAACCAATCCGCGGACATGTTGCTTTCCTCGGTGGACCGCTTCATTTCCTCTCTGAATTGAGAGAAGCGTTTATCCGTACTCTCAAGCTGGATGACGAACACATTATCGCACCAAGGTATTCCCATCTTTTTGCAGCCGTCGGCTCTGCGCTGAACTCTAAAAAGGATGTAGTCACCTCTCTTGGTGAGATGCAGAAAAAGCTGGATGCCCATATTGAAATGGACTTTGAAGTTGAGCGTATGCAGCCGCTCTTTTCCAGCGAAGCAGATTACAATGAATTTAAGAACCGCCATGCAAAGCATCAGGTGCCGGTTGGTGATCTTGCCAGCTACCGCGGTAATGCCTACCTTGGAATCGATGCCGGTTCTACCACCACGAAAGCCGCTCTGGTCGGAGAAGACGGTACTCTTTTGTACTCCTTCTACCATGGCAATGACGGTGATCCTCTTGGTACGACCATCGGTGCGATCAAGGATATTTACAGCCAGCTTCCGGAAGGCGTACAGATCGTTCACTCCTGCTCAACCGGTTACGGAGAAGCGCTCATTAAAGCCGCACTTCTTCTGGATGAAGGCGAAGTTGAAACCGTATCTCACTATTACGCCGCTTCTTTCTTCGAACCGGATGTAGACTGTATCCTCGATATCGGTGGTCAGGATATGAAGTGTATCAAGATCAAGAATCAGACTGTAGACAGCGTACAGCTCAACGAAGCATGTTCTTCCGGATGCGGTTCCTTTATCGAGACTTTTGCCAAATCCCTGAACTACACCGTAGAGGATTTTGCACATGAAGCACTTTTTGCGAAACATCCGATTGACCTCGGTACTCGTTGTACCGTATTTATGAACTCAAAGGTAAAACAGGCACAAAAAGAAGGTGCTGAAGTATCCGATATTTCAGCCGGACTTGCTTATTCGGTTATCAAAAATGCTCTTTTCAAGGTTATCAAGGTATCCGATGCATCTGAGCTTGGTAAAAAAATTGTTGTACAGGGTGGTACATTCTACAATGATGCCGTACTCAGAAGCTTTGAGACCATCGCCGGATGTCAGGCAATCCGTCCGGATATTGCAGGAATCATGGGTGCTTTTGGGGCTGCACTGATTGCAAGAGAACGCTATGGTTTCAAAGAATGTAAAAATACAACCATGCTTTCCATTGATGAAATCAATGAACTTACCTATACAACCTCAATGGCAAAATGTAACGGCTGTACCAACAACTGTCGTCTGACCATCAACAAATTCAGTGGCGGACGTCGTTTTATTTCCGGAAACCGTTGTGAGCGCGGTCTTGGAAAAGAGAAAGCAAAGAGTGATGTGCCAAACCTTTTCGCTTATAAAAATGAACGTTATTTTGGTTACACGCCATTAGATCCATCCGAAGCAAAACGTGGAACGGTTGGTATTCCAAGAGTTCTCAACATGTATGAGAACTATCCGTTCTGGTTTACTTTCTTCACAAAACTGGGATATCATGTGTTACTCTCTCCTGCTTCTACACATAAGATTTATGAACTTGGTATTGAATCTATTCCGAGCGAATCCGAGTGTTATCCGGCAAAGCTGGCGCACGGACATGTACAGTGGCTGATCAACCAGGGTGCAGACTTTATCTTCTACCCTTGTATACCATACGAACGTGGTGAATTTGCCGATGCCGACAATCATTATAACTGCCCGATCGTCACCTCATACGCGGAGAACATCAAGAACAATATGGATCCGATCGTACACGGTGAAGTAGATTTCATGAATCCATTCCTCGCCCTCACAAGCGAAAAGACAATCACAGACGGACTGGTCCGTGAATTTACTTCTGCAAAGAATCTTCCAGCAGAAGAAATCAAAAATGCCGCTCATGCTGCATGGGAAGAACTTGCTGCATGCCGTCAGGACATCCGCAAAAAAGGTGAAGAAACACTCGCTTACATGGAAAAGACAGGAACCCGCGGCATTGTACTTGCCGGTCGTCCATACCATTACGATCCGGAGGTCAACCACGGTATCCCGGAGATGATCACCTCCTACGGACTTGCCGTTCTGACGGAAGATTCTATCTCCCATCTGAATCCGGTAGAACGTCCGCTGATTGTTATGGATCAGTGGATGTATCATTCCCGACTGTACGCAGCAGCCAATTTTGTAAAGACAAGAGATGATCTGGATCTGATCCAGCTGAACTCTTTCGGATGCGGTCTTGATGCCGTAACAACCGATGCTGTTGCAGATATTCTGACCGGTTCCGACAAGATTTATACCTCTCTTAAGATTGATGAGGTTAATAACCTGGGTGCTGCACGTATCCGTATCCGTTCTCTTCTCGCCGCCATCCGCGTCCGCGAGCAGAAGCATATGGAGCGCACCATTCGTCCGGCAAATATCGAAAAAATTCCTTTTACAAAGGAAATGAAGGAAACCTATACCATTTTGTGTCCACAGATGTCACCGATCCACTTTTCACTGATTGAGCCAGCCTTCCAGGAAGCAGGCTACAAACTGGAAGTACTGAAAAATGATAACAAGCATGCAGTTGACATGGGCCTTAAATATGTAAACAATGATGCCTGCTACCCGTCTCTGATGGTAGTCGGACAGATCATGGAGGCTATCCTTTCCGGCAAATATGACACCGACCACCTGGCTGTCATTATTTCGCAGACCGGTGGCGGATGCCGTGCTTCCAACTATATCGGATTTATCCGGCGTGCTCTTAAAAAAGCCGGTTACGGACATATCCCTGTTATTTCAATCAACTTAAGCGGGCTTGAAAGCAATCCTGGATTCAAGATCACCCTTCCACTTGTACTGAAAGGTGTGTATGGTCTGATATTTGGTGATCTCTTCATGCGCTGCCTGTACCGTGTCCGCCCATATGAAGCTGTTCCAGGCTCTGCCAATACCATGCATAAGAAATGGGAAAAGACAGTTATCGAATTTATCAAGAAAGGCTATCCAAGCAGACACGAGTTTAAGCGTCTCTGCCGCCAGATTGTAGAAGATTTTGATTCTCTTCCATTAAAAGATGTCAAAAAGCCACGTGTCGGAGTTGTCGGAGAAATCCTTGTTAAATTCCTTCCAGCTGCCAATAACTACCTGGTAGATCTTCTTGAACAGGAAGGTGCCGAAGCCGTGGTTCCGGATCTGACCGACTTCCTACTCTACTGCTTCTACAATACAAACTTTAAAGCAGAACATCTCGGCATGAAGAAATCAACCGCCCACATGGGTAATCTCGGAATCAAAGCTCTGGAATGGTTCCGCAAGCCTGCCGTTGATGCATTAAAATCAAGTAAACGCTTCGATCCACCATCACATATTGAACACCTGGCTTCGATGGCAAAAGAAATTGTTTCTCTTGGAAACCAGACCGGTGAAGGATGGTTCCTTACCGGAGAAATGCTGGAGCTGATCCACAGCGGTGCACCAAACATTGTTTGCACACAGCCTTTCGCCTGTCTGCCAAACCACGTAGTCGGAAAAGGTGTTATTAAAGAACTGCGTCGCCGTCATCCGGAATCCAACATCGTTGCAATCGATTATGATCCGGGAGCAAGCGAAGTAAACCAGCTGAACCGCATCAAACTGATGCTTTCGACTGCGCAGAAGAAGATGTAAGACTTTTGGATATGTAAAAATAATAGGTTCTAATGGGACGACCAGAGGAATCCAAAATATTCCCCACGCATTCAGTTGCACTAACCATTCCGTTCAAGCCTCTTAGGGCGGGAATCGTGTTCAGCAAAGGCTTCCACGATTCCTGAGTCTTGAACTCCATAGTGCAAATTCATGTGTGGGGAATATTTTGGATTCCTCTGGTCTGTGTATTGGTAACTTTTTTTACATATGCAAAAGTTTTTTGGATGGTGAGAACTAGGATTTAGGAAATTGCAGGACTTTCTTTTGTAAAATCGACCACACAACCTTTATTTAAAAAAACAGCGGACTCCTTTTCGGGAAAATCCACTGTTTCTCACATATATTAAGCTTCTTCAACTTCTACTTTTTCGCCAAGAATTTTATCAATACTTACCAGTTTTACGCTGAGTACGAATACCTGTGCCGCAACTTCCAGTTCTTCTGGTGTCGGGAAGGACGGTGCAATTCGGATATTGCTGTCTTTTGGATCCTTTCCGTATGGGAAGGTTGCTCCCGCTTTTGTCATAATCAGTCCGGCTTCTTTTGCTTTTGCTACGATTGCTTTGGCACATCCATCCAACGCATCGAAGGAAATGAAGTATCCTCCTCGCGGTGCTATCCAGGAACCAATCTCAAGTCCGCCAAGCTCACTTTCCAGTACACTTAATACGGTGTCAAATTTCGGTCTTAAGATATCTGCATGTTTCTTCATATGCTGAACCATTCCATGGATATCACCGAAGAAACGCGCATGTCTGAGCTGGTTTAATTTATCATGACCGATGGTCTGTACGGACATCATCTTGCGGATTTCCGCAAGGTTTTCATCGGATGCTGCAATTGCTGCAATACCAGAACCCGGGAAGCTGATCTTGGAAGTAGAACCGAATTTGTAAACCATATTCGGATGTCCTTCTTTTTTACATTCCATCAAAATCTCGATCAGATAATCCTGTTTATCCTCATACAAATGATGGATTCCATATGCATTATCCCAGAAAATACGGAAATCTTCTGCCGCTGGATTTAATTTCGCAAAACGGTGTACGGTTTCATCAGAATAAGTGATTCCCTGTGGGTTAGAATATTTCGGTACACACCAGATACCTTTTACAGCCGGATCATTCTCCACATACTGCTCTACCAGATCCATATCCGGTCCATCCGACGTCATTGGAATATTGATCATCTCAATTCCAAAATGTTCGGTGATTGCAAAATGTCTGTCATATCCAGGTACCGGGCACAGGAATTTTATCTTGTCAAGCTTTGCCCAAGGTGTGCTTCCCATGATACCATGTGTCATCGCTCTTGCAACAGTATCATACATTACGTTCAGGCTGGAGTTACCAAAGATGATAATATTGTCCTTCGGTACTTCCATCATATCAGAAAGAAGCTGTTTTGCTTCTTTGATTCCATCGATCACTCCATAGTTACGGCAATCTACTCCTTCTTCGCAGACAAGATCTGATGTGCTCTTAAGTACATCCATCATCCCCATAGAAAGATCAAGCTGTGCTTTGGACGGTTTACCTCTGGACATATCCAGTTTCAGACCTTTTCCTTTAACATCTTCAAATTCTTTTTCCAGTCTGCTCTTTAATTCAAGCAGTTCTTCTCTACTCATATCTCTATATGCAGTCATCTTGAAAACCTCCCATAATCATCAACTAATCATTGTGTGTTTCCTGCCGTACTTTATACTTCCGAAATCTGCCATCTGCAGTTTCTTTCAGCTGTTTTGACAACATCAAAACTCACTACAAGTAGTAAGTATATAGGAAAAATGATTTTTCGTCAACCAATTCTTGCATATAAATATGACATATCGTGATTTTTGTTGATTTAAATGTGTTTTTTTGAATTTTTGTTTTTCATTTCATGCATTTTTCCATTTCGATGCTTTTCAAAAAGAGTAGATCAGATTTATATGCAGCATATTTTCTTTTCTCCTGCAGTATGTTTTGCTCTTCTGACAATCGAGTAGGCTGACTCCTACTCGATTCGTATACTTTGTACACTATCTCGCTTAACAGCCAGGTGATGTACATTCGCCAAGTACAGATTCTTGTGCAAGCACAAATCTGTACTTGGCTCATCGTATACACAAAACACCCGGAACCATTTTCATGATTCCGGGCAAATATATTTACTATTTTACTAATAATGATTTTCCAGTCATATCTGCTGGCTGCTGCATTCCCATCAGCTCGATCAGCGTCGGAGCGATGTCTGCAAGGCATCCGCCTTCACGAAGCTTATATGCAGGATCTGCATTTACAAGAATGAACGGAACCGGGTTCGTTGTATGAGCGGTAAATGGTTCTCCTGTCTCTTCATCGATCAGCTGTTCTGCATTTCCGTGGTCAGCGCAGATAAACATCTGTCCACCAACTTCTTTCACTGCATCAACTGCTTTTCCTACACATTCATCAACAGCTTCAATTGCTTTGATCACTGCTGCTTCTACACCGGTATGACCAACCATATCCGGGTTTGCAAAGTTAATTACGATTACGTCGTACTTGTCCGCTTTGATTGCATCTACAAGCTTGTCACATACTTCATACGCACTCATCTCCGGCTTCAGATCGTAAGTTGCAACCTTAGGCGATTTGACAAGGATTCTGTCCTCTCCCTTGTTTGGTTCTTCTACTCCACCATTAAAGAAGAAGGTAACATGTGCATATTTCTCTGTCTCGGCGATTCTTGCCTGTGTCATGTTGTTTGCTGCAAGAAATTCGCCAAATGTATTCGTGATGCCTTCTTTTACAAATGCAACCATTTTATTTGGAATTGTCTCATCATACTCTGTAAAACATACATAAGTTGTCTTGATACGTTCTCCTCTGGCAAATCCGTCAAAATCATCCGCACAGAATGTTCTGGTGATTTCTCTTGCTCGATCCGGGCGGAAATTAAAGAAGATCACAGAATCTCCGTCTTTTACAGTTGCAACCGGTGTACCGTTTTTTGTCACTACAAATGGTACTACGAATTCGTCAGTTACTTCTTTGTCGTAAGAAGCCTGGATTCCTTCTGTTGCTGATGCTGCTGTGTCACCTTCGCCGCGTGTAAGTGCTGCGTATGCTTTTTCTACACGGTCCCAACGGTTGTCACGGTCCATTGCATAGTAACGTCCGGAAACACTTGCAACTTCACCTACACCGATTTCTTTCATCTTTGCTTCTAACTGTTCAACATATTCTTTCCCAGATGCCGGAGGTGTATCACGTCCGTCAAGGAAGCAGTGAACATATACTTTGTCCAGCCCCTGTCTCTTTGCAAGTTCCAAAATTCCATAAATATGTGTAATATGACTGTGTACACCACCATCAGATACAAGTCCCATCAGATGAAGAGCTGTACCGTTCTTCTTCGCATTTTCACAGGCTGCAAGAAGTGCCTTATTTTCGAAGAAATTACCATCATCGATTGCTTTTGTGATCTTGGTGAGTTCCTGGTAAATGATACGTCCTGCACCCATATTCATATGACCTACTTCCGAGTTACCCATCTGACCGTCCGGAAGTCCTACAGCAAGTCCGCTTGCATTTCCTTTTACAAACGGATATTCAGCCATTAATTTATCCATAACCGGTGTGTTTGCCTCTGCAATACCGTTGCCTTTCTTTTCATCTCTCAGACCGTAACCGTCTAAGATCATCAAAACTGTTGGTTTTTTACTCATCGTCTTACACTCCTTCATTTTGTCTTAAAGTGTTTGATTTCTCTTTCAGTTAAATATTGTACATGATTTTACATATGCTTGCAAGCACTTGTTAAAACTTTGACAGCTGAAAAACGCAGGCATTTCTGCCTGCGCCTTGGTATAATTGACTATTTCCAGTTTACAATCTTACCAAAATCTGGTTTTAAAGAAGCACCACCTACAAGTCCACCATCGATATCCGGCTGAGCGAATAATTCCGGTGCTGTAGCTGCATTTACAGATCCGCCGTACTGAATACGGATTGCTTCTGCTGTAGCTTCATCATAAACTTCAGCGATACATGCACGGATAGCTTTGCAAACCTCCTGAGCCTGCTCTGTTGTAGCTGTCTTACCGGTTCCGATTGCCCAGATTGGCTCATAAGCGATAACTGCTGTCTTAGCCTGATCTGCTGTTACATTCTGGAATCCAACTTTAACCTGCTGACGGATGAAGTCCATTGTCACACCCTGTTCACGCTGTTCAAGAGTTTCTCCACAGCACATAATCGGTGTAAGTCCGTGTTCAAATGCTTTCAGCATCTTTTTGTTCACAGTCTCGTTTGTCTCTGCGAAGTATTCTCTTCTTTCAGAGTGTCCGAGAACAACATATTTAACACCAGCATCTGTAAGCATGTTCGGAGAGATTTCTCCTGTGTATGCACCTTTTTCTTCAAAGTACATATTCTCTGCTCCAACCTGGATGTTGCTTCCTTTTGCAGCTTCTACAACCGGAATGATATCGATTGCAGGTACGCAGAATACCACGTCAGCCTCTTCTGTCACAACCAGAGATTTGAGTGTATTCACAAGCTCTACTGCCTCTGAAGGTGTCATATTCATTTTCCAGTTACCTGCAATAATTTTCTTTCTTGCCATTGCAATAATCTCCCTTATTTTATCTTAATTACAGACGCTGCTTATTTATCGTTAGCAGCTGCTACACCTGGCAGTTCCTTACCTTCAAGGAATTCAAGGGAAGCTCCACCACCTGTAGAGATGTGAGTCATCTTGTCGCCGTATCCGAGCTGGTTAACTGCTGCTGCCGAATCACCACCACCAATGATTGTTACTGCATCTGTCTCAGCAAGTGCTTTTGCGACTTCTTCTGTTCCTTTTGCAAAGTTCGGCATCTCGAATGCACCCATAGGTCCGTTCCATACAACTGTCTTTGCATCTTTTACAGCGTCAGCATAGATCTTGATTGTCTCTGGTCCGATGTCAAGTCCTTCCCATCCTTCCGGAATTTCGCCAGCTTTAACAACTTTGATATTTGCATCATTTGAAAAATCATCTGCAATTACGTTGTCTACCGGAAGAAGGAGTTTTACGCCTTTGTCTTTAGCTTTCTGAATCATGTTCAGTGCATATTCACAGTAATCTTCTTCAAGAAGAGATTTTCCAACGGTTCCGCCCTGTGCTTTGCTGAATGTATAAGACATACCTCCACCAATGATCAGAGTGTCTACTTTATCGATCAGGTTTTCGATTACAGAAATCTTGCTTGAAACTTTAGCTCCACCAAGGATTGCAACGAACGGTCTTTCCGGATTGTTTACTGCATTTCCAAGGAAATCGATTTCTTTCTGCATAAGATATCCTACAACTGCTGTATCAACATATTTGGTAACACCAACGTTAGAGCAGTGTGCACGATGAGCTGTTCCGAATGCATCGTTTACGAATACATCACAAAGAGAAGCGAGTTCCTTAGAGAATTCATCTCCGTTCTTTGTTTCTTCTGCTCTGTAACGTGTATTTTCAAGAAGGATTACCTCTCCATCTTTCATAGCTTCAACTGCTGCTTTTGCATTTGGTCCTACTACTTCAGGATCTGCTGCGAATTTTACTTCCTGTCCGAGAAGTTCTGAAAGTCTTACTGCAACCGGTGCAAGAGAAAGCTCCGGTTTCGGTTCTCCCTTCGGTTTACCAAGATGTGAGCAGAGGATTACTTTTCCTCCGTCAGCGATCAGTTTCTTGATTGTAGGAAGTGCTGCAACAAGACGGTTCTCGTCTGTGATCTTTCCATCGATCAGCGGTACGTTAAAATCGCATCTTACAAGGACTTTTTTCCCTTTTACATTGATATCATCTACAGATTTTTTGTTAAGCATAATCCTGCCTCCTGTTTACATTTCGTTTAAATGGAATGTGCCGGGCACATTTCCGTGCTGAGCGCAGTTGCTTGCGACAATCTGCGTTTTCACACGAATACACATCTTGGGCACATAGTGCCTTTTATTTAGCAGGAAGCTCCATCAGAATTTCCTGTTAAATAAAAGAGCCCGGTCCATGTAGACCGGACCCTTGCTTGAGTCTAACTCTGGAATATTCCAGTAAGAATCAATTCAGCCTGTCCAAACAAACGTTACGGATTAAAGTAATGTTCCGAAGTGTTTGATTGTTCTTACCATCTGGCTTGTGTAAGAGTTTTCATTGTCATACCAAGAAACAACCTGTACTTCTGTTGTTCCGTTGTCAAGCGGAAGTACCATTGTCTGAGTAGAATCGAAAAGAGAACCAAATCTCATTCCTACGATATCGCTAGAAACGATCTGATCTTCGTTGTATCCAAATGATTCGTTAGAAGCTGCTTTCATAGCTGCGTTAATCTGTTCAACTGTTACGTTTCCTTCAACTACAGCTGTAAGGATTGTTGTAGATCCTGTAGGGGTTGGTACACGCTGTGCAGATCCGATAAGTTTTCCGTTAAGTTCCGGAATAACAAGTCCGATTGCTTTAGCTGCTCCTGTGCTGTTAGGAACGATGTTAACTGCTGCTGCACGAGATCTTCTCAGATCACCTTTTCTCTGTGGTCCGTCAAGAGTCATCTGATCACCTGTGTAAGCATGGATTGTGCACATGATACCAGATTTGATCGGAGCAAGGTCATTAAGAGCCTTAGCCATTGGTGCAAGACAGTTTGTTGTGCAAGAAGCTGCAGAAATGATTGCGTCATCTTTTGTAAGCTGTGTATGGTTTACATTGTAAACGATTGTAGGAAGGTCATTTCCTGCCGGTGCAGAAATGATAACGTGTTTAGCACCTGCATCGATATGTGCCTGAGCTTTTGCTTTAGATGTGTAGAATCCTGTACATTCAAGAACTACATCTACTCCGATTTCTCCCCATGGAAGTTCAGCTGCATTAGCTTTAGCGTAGATTTTGATTTCTTTTCCGTCTACTGTGATGGAGTCTTCTCCAGCAGATACTTTATCAGCTAATTCATATTTTCCCTGTGTTGAATCATATTTTAATAAGTGAGCCAGCATCTTAGGAGATGTAAGGTCGTTGATTGCTACGATCTCAAATCCCTCTGCTCCAAACATCTGTCTGAATGCAAGACGTCCAATACGTCCAAATCCATTGATTGCTACTTTTACTGCCATGATTTAGTCCTCCTAAAGATAAATTGTATTACTGTATATAACAGTTACATTTTTCTTGACAAATCTTATCATTGTTTAAGATTTATCAACTGTAATTTATTGTACTAAATTCAGAACAAAAATTCAATCCCCTTTTTTCACTTTATTTTTCTGAAAACCGGGGCCCTTTTTATGAATTCTGCATAATATTTAAAACCACATGCTTCGAGAATATTGTCAACTATGTTAAAATCATACCCTACATGCTCTGGTTTATGTGCATCTGCGCCGACGGTGATGATCTCTCCCCCCAGCTTTTTGTATCTTTTTAACACATCCGGATGCGGGTGTGCAAAAGGAAGACCATACTTCAGTCCTGCCGTATTGACTTCCAGCCCTTTTCCGTGTTCAATAAGATACCGCAGGATTTCATCTATTTCATCCGCAAATCTGCCGTAAGAATATTCCTGTTCCCGATGTTTTCCATAGCGTACCACATAATCCAGATGTCCGAGCACATCAAAATCCGCTACAGCCCTGATATCGGCTATTGTCTCCTGAAGTGCCATCCGGTAGGCCTCTTCATCCGAAATTCCCTCAAAGAACTCAGGATAATAAGGATCCTTCCCACCAACCACATGCATGGATCCGATCACAAAATCATACGGATTTGCCGCGGTAAATGTTTTTGCTTTCTTCGCAAGGTGTGGCTGAAGTCCAAACTCCACACCGATCCGGATATCCAGCTTCTCTTTATACTTTTCCTTCAGTGCTCCAAGCTCTTTAAAATAGGTTTCCGGATCAAACACAAATTCAATATCATCACAAAAATAATCAATATCTTCATGATCCGTAAAACAGATTGCTTCCAGTCCTTTATCGATTGCTGCAAGAACCATATCTTCCGGTTTTGCCTCTGAATCTCCGGAAAAATAAGTGTGCATATGGCAGTCCGCTCTCATAATTTCCCCTCCTTGTCATTCTTCATGTGTAAATCCACCCGGCTTTCCCGCAAATCATTTGTTGGATTGCAGTACGGTCCCAATATACCAAAAAACAGAACAATTCTGAGCTATCCCAGAATTGTTCCGCCTCCAAGTACATAATCTCCATCATACAGTACCAGTGCCTGCCCCGGTGTAACCGCTCTCTGCGGTGTCTCAAAGATGCACTCTATCTCATCTTCTCCCGTTTTGCGGACTGTGCACCAGTCCCCTTTATGGTTGTATCTGATTTTGGCAAATACGCGCATCTCACCTTCCAGCTCCTCTACTGTCATAAAGTTTAGCTTATTTGCACGGACACGCGTCGTCATCAGATCTTCATTCGTCCCTATCACAACTTCATTCGTATCCGGACGGATCTCAAGCACGAATGCCGGATACCCAAGAGAAAGTCCAAGTCCTTTTCTCTGTCCGATCGTATAGTGGATGATTCCTTTATGCCGTCCCAGAATCTTTCCATCCGGTGTTACAAAATTACCTTCCGGGATTTTCTGGTTACTTTCTTCTTCAATAAAAGATGCATAATCGTCATCGGATACAAAACAGATATCCTGACTGTCCGGTTTGTTCGCAATCTGCAATCCGATCTCTTTTGCGATCTCGCGGATCTGGTCTTTTTCGTATTCACCGACAGGCATCAGCGTTCTTCTCAGCTGATCCTGGGTAAGATTATAAAGCGCATAGGTCTGGTCTTTTGACCAGGTTGCCGAATGCCGGATCGCATAGCGTCCGTTCGGCAACTGTTCTACTCTCGCATAGTGACCTGTTGCAATATAGTCTGCTCCGATCTCCATGCTCCGTGTAAGAAGAGATTCCCATTTTACATAACGGTTACACGCAATGCACGGATTTGGTGTCCGGCCATGCAAATATTCATCCACAAAATAATCGATTACCTTCTCCTGAAAATCCTTCTTGAAATTCATCACATAATACGGAATGCCGATCTGTGCCGCAACTTTTCTGGCATCATCTACCGCGCTGAGTCCACAGCATCCGCCGTTTTCTTCCTGTATTTTCGATTCTTCGTCCTGCCAGATCTGCATCGTCACACCGATCACATCATATCCCTGTTCTTTTAGAAGATATGCCGCTACCGATGAGTCGACACCACCTGACATTCCGACTACCACTTTCTTTTTTACCATTCTCTTTTCTCCTGCAGAAAATTCTAATACTCTTCCTCTTCTGCTTCTTCACCTTCACTGATATCGTTCTTCGGCTTCTGGAGTCCTTCGATCTTGATCCCGTGCTTCTCTGCATAATCCCACAGTGCTGCATGGATTGCCTCCTCTGCCAGTAAAGAACAGTGTACCTTAACCGGCGGCAGTCCGTCAAGTGCTTCCATAACGGCTTTGTTTGTTACCTGCATTGCTTCTGAAATATGTTTTCCCTTTACAAGTTCTGTCGCCATACTGCTTGTTGCAACAGCCGCGCCACATCCGAATGTCTTAAATTTTACATCATTAATAATTCCGTTATCATCAATATCAAGGTAGATTCTCATGATATCACCACATTTGGCGTTACCAACAGTACCCACTCCGCTTGCGTTCTCGATTTCTCCCATATTACGTGGATGCTGAAAATGATCCATTACTTTCTCTGTATACATTGTAAATTCCTCCTAAAGCTGTATTTTTTATCGAATTATTTATTCTGTTTTTTTGCAAAATCTTCATAAAGCGGTGACATTCCGCGTAAATCGCTTACGATTGTCTTAAGCTGATCTACTACATAATCAATGTCTTCTTTTGTGATCTCTTCATTCAGAGTCAGGCGCAGAGATCCATGCGCAATCTCGTGCGGCAGTCCGATTGCAAGAAGTACATGGGATGGATCAAGAGATCCGGATGTACATGCAGATCCACTGGATCCACAAATTCCTGCCATATCAAGACGGATCAGCATAGATTCGCCCTCAATGAAACGGAAGCAGAAGTTTGCGTTATTTGGCAGACGGTCTGTCGGATGTCCGTTCAGCTTGGTGTACGGGATTTCTTCCATCACACGTTTGATCAGATAATCTCTCATCTCGCGCTCTTTTGCTGTACGTTCTTCCATCGTAGCGATAGCACGTTTTGTTGCTGTACCGATTCCAACAATACCCGGAACATTTTCTGTACCTGCACGACGTTTTCTTTCCTGTGCCCCACCATGAACAAAGGAACGGATCTTCACGCCTTTTCTGATATAGAGGAATCCGATTCCTTTTGGTCCGTTCAGCTTGTGTCCGCTGGCACTTAACATATCAATATGACATTCATCTACATTGATCGGGACCTGTCCGAAAGCCTGTACGGCGTCTGTGTGGAACAGGATACCATGTTTGTGGGCGATCTCACCGATCTCTTTGATCGGTTCAATTGTTCCGATCTCGTTGTTTGCATACATTACAGAGATCAGGATGGTATCCGGGCGGATTGCTGCTTCCACATCTGCCGGATTTACTTTTCCGTATTCATCCACATCAAGATAAGTCACTTCAAACCCACGTTCTTCCAAATAAGCTGCTGTATGCAGGATCGCATGATGTTCGATCTTAGTTGTGATAATATGTTTTCCTTTATTCTGATAAGCCTCAGCGGTTGCTTTGAGTGCCCAGTTGTCAGACTCTGATCCGCCGGCTGTAAAATAAATTTCGTTGCTCTTTGCACCGAGTGCGTTTGCGATTCTTTCTCTCTGTTCTGCCACAACATCTTTGTTATGGGATGCGAAGCTGTAGATCGCAGAAGGATTGCCATACTGCTCTGTAAAATATGGCAGCATTGCTTCCAGAACTTCTGGTGCAGTTTTTGTTGTTGCTGCGTTATCCAAATAAATTAATTTACTCATCTTTTTGTCCTTCTTTCTTTATTTCTTTATTCATTTCCACAAGGGTATTTATCATAATACTGTCTACCGTCTGTGCCATGCTTTCATTGACTTTCTTCCAGACATATTTCGTGATACAGCTGCCCTGGATCTCGCAGCTGTCTTCCGAATGAAGTGCTGCACAAGTCGCAGGTTCCAGGTCTCCTTCAAGTGCTCTGAGCACATCACCAACAGAAACTTCCGCCGCATCCTTTGCCAGCCGATATCCTCCTCCCGCTCCACGGATACTCTTGACAAGACCTGCCTTTTTCAGCTTCGCCATGAGCTGTTCCAGATATCGTTCCGATATCTCCTGCCTGGCTGATATACTGCTGATGGAAACCGGTTCTTCTGCGCCATAACACGCAAGATCGATAAAGGCGCGCAAACCATAACGACCCTTCGTTGAGATCTTCAATCCATCACCTTCTCTTTATTTTTTATATCCCACTGTTTTACTAGGATTTCTTGCAAATTGAGAATATCACCTCTGTTATGTTCTGTCAAGGCTCTTTCTTGCATATATTTTAAAACAAAAATGCCTTTGGAGCTGCTATGTCACAAAAACATTTTCTCCTGAAAGGAACTTTTATCCTTACTGTAGTCGGCATTCTCACCCGTGTAATGGGATTTTTTTACCGTATTTTTCTCAGCAGATCTTTCCCTGCAGAAGAAATCGGTCTGTATCAGCTGATTTTCCCTGTCTACACACTTGCTTATGCTGCAACTTCAGCAGGGATCGAGACGGCTCTGGCGCGCCTGGTTGCCGCCTCTTCTGCAAAAAAGCAGTCTGCAAAAGCTTATTCTTACCTGAAAGCAGCACTGCTTTGTTCTCTTTTTCTTTCCATCTGCTGTCTTTTTCTGTTGCAGAAAAATGCTGTTTTCCTCACCACAGTCATACTTGGTGATCCCCGATGCGCCTCTCTCATCTTCCTGATAGCATATGCACTTCCATTTGCAGCTCTGCACAGTTGCAGCTGTGGTTACTTTCTGGGGCTCAAGCAGATCCGGCTTCCTGCCCTCTCCCAATTATTTGAACAGCTGGTCCGGATCTTTTTTGTTATCTTCCTCTATACAGCCGATGCTCATACCGCTTTTACACCATCTGTCGCAATTGCTGTCCTCGGAATTGTCGGTGGTGAAATTGCAGCCGCTTTTCTTTGCATCCATAAGCTCAGAACTGCCGGGCAACCTTTATCCTCACACCGGGAGCCGGCTCTTTCTGCTGTTCCTCCCCTGCTTTTTTCTGCCCTTCCACTGACCGCAAGCAGAGTCCTTCTGAATCTTTTTCAGAGTCTGGAAGCAATTTCTATTCCACTTGCCCTGCAAAAGTATGGAATGAGTATCTCCGCTTCTCTTAGCACCTACGGAATTCTGACCGGAATTGCCCTTCCTTGCATTTTATTCCCATCTGCCCTCACCAATTCCATCTCCACAATGCTCCTCCCCGAAGTTGCCAGTATGCCGGATGCTCAGAAAAAGCATGCTCTTCCGCAGCTTTTGCGGAAAGTTATTTTTTTCTGCCTGTTTCTTGGTTTTGCCTGCCTGCTATTTTTCTTTACCGCATCCGGCTTTATCAGCAGACGGATCTTTCATACACCAGAAGCCGGAAATTATATCTTAACACTAGCATTTATCTGTCCTTTTCTCTATAGTAACACCGCACTGATCAGTGTGTTAAATGGTCTGGATCTTGCCGGAAAAACTTTTCTGATCAATCTGTTCACCCTGGCAGTACGAATCTGTGGTGTTCTATTTCTGATTCCGCAGTTCGGGATTCTTGGCTATCTGTGGGCACTGCTTGCAAGCCAGCTTCTTACATTTGGCTGCTGCATGTTTCTCCTGATAAAACAAGGGCGATAAAAAACGGCAAAAAGTCCTCTTTACCGAATTGTTCAGTAAGAGGGCTTTCTGCCATTTTCTATCACCTGACGCTAAAATGTGGCTGAACACATTCCTGCTATGTAAGAACCTTCACAAACCAACGGACAATCCCAGGGTTTAAATACACCTCAGACAAAATTCCCGCCACGATCATCATAACAGTAAATCCTGTTTTTGTTCCATTCCATTCACTTTGCGGATAACGATAATAATACCGGATCAATAGAAGATATGCCGGTACATAAAAAATATATTGCGGGAAAATACCGGCAATACACAGCAGCATTCCGCAAAGGCCCATCCTTAAAACTGCCGCCACAGACAGTATCCCTGCTGCAAAGCCTGTCCAAAGGAGGATTCCGGCTGCTGTCAGTCTGCGAAACCCCAGATTTGCCACACAGACCGCTAACGCCAGAGGCATCACTCTCCATCTGAGCAGGTACCACAGGTAATCTTCATTTATGATTTTCACCTGTGTATACTGATTTAGAAAATATTCATGGAAAATTCCAGTCATCGTAACATAATTTTTCGCAATAAAATTAGCATATAAGATACCCATTCCAAAACCGATCAGATATAGCATGGGCAGCTGATATTTCTTCCGATAAAATTCCACATTCCGGCCTCCAATAATTTCACATAGTTCATTATATGTCCGGAGTTGTCAATTATGCGTTCACTTTATCTGTTATACTTTGCATCATAGGCAAGGATAGCGGCTACAGTCTTGGAATCTTCAATCTTTCCTTCAAAGATCATCTGCTTCAATTCTTCAACCGTATGTGCCTCTACATTCACAAATTCATTCTCATCCAGATGCTGATGGGTACGGATCAGGTTTCGTGCCACATAAACTTCGATTTTTTCGTTGCAAAGTGCTACAGTTGTTCGAAGCGTGATCAGCCATTCCAGATCATCACTGTGATATCCGGTCTCTTCTTCCAATTCTCTTGCCGAACAGTCTCGTCCCGGTTCATCTGCTTGGTCCAGCCCTCCTGCCGGAAGCTCCAGTGTAAAGCGATCCAGTGCATTCCGGTACTGTCTTACCATCAGGAGTCTGCCGTCATCCATCACAGGTATCACAGCAGCAGCCCCTTTGTGGTGGATATAGTCCCACACCTCATGATTTCCATTGGAAAACTCCATATAATCTTTGTATACATCAACAATTGTTCCCTGATATGCCCTTTCTCTTTTTACACGTTTGATTTCTTTTTTCATCCGTTTTCCACTTCCTTTTCACACAACTATGAGAAACACGCTCCGCGAGTTTCTCAAGTTATCGCGGCAGTCGCCAAGGCCTCGTGCAAGCACGGACTTTGGCTCGTTGCTCGCGTAAATTAAATACAGCCATCCAAAAGATTGAATCTTTTGGACGGCTGTCGTTTTCTGATTATCGTGTTATTTAGCATAATCTGTAACACGGGATTCCCGGATTACATTTACTTTAATCTGACCTGGATATTCCAATTCATATTCAATCTGTTTTGAAATATCTCTTGCCAGCAATACCATATCATCATCAGATACTTGTTCTGGAACTACCATTACGCGAATCTCTCTACCCGCCTGAATAGCAAATGACTTCTCAACCCCTTTAAATTGGTTGGTAATATCTTCTAACTGTTTTAATCTGTTTGTGTATGTCTCCAAGGTTTCTCTTCTTGCACCTGGTCTTGCAGCCGAAATCGCATCTGCTGCCTGAACAACGCCTGCAATCAGAGACTGTGGTTCTACATCACCATGATGTGCTTCTACCGCGTTGATAATAAGCGGCGACTCTTTGTATTTTCTACAAAGGTCTACACCAATCTGAACATGTGAACCTTCTACATCGTGATCGATCGATTTACCGATGTCATGTAAAAGACCTGCACGCTTTGCGATACGGACATCCAGCCCGATCTCGCCCGCAAGCAATCCGGATAGCTGAGCAACCTCGATTGAATGCTTCAGTGCATTCTGACCGTAGCTCGTTCTGAACTTCATACGTCCAAGAAGACGAATCAGTTCTGGATGGATGCCGTGTACACCAACTTCAAGTGCTGCTGCCTCTCCTTCTTCGCGCATCATAGTCTCTACTTCTTTCTGCGCTTTTTCAACCATCTCTTCGATTCTTGCAGGATGGATTCGTCCATCTACGATCAAACGCTCCAGTGCAATTCTTGCCACTTCTCTTCGGATTGGATCAAATCCGGAAAGAACAACTGCCTCCGGAGTATCATCAATAATAAGCTCTACTCCTGTCAGTGTCTCAAGAGTACGGATATTCCGTCCCTCTCGTCCGATAATTCTACCCTTCATCTCGTCACTTGGAAGCTGAACTACCGAGATCGTAGTTTCAGCCACATGATCTGCCGCACATCTCTGGATTGCGGTGACAACATACTCTTTCGCCTTCTTGTCAGCCTCTTCCTTTGCACGTGTTTCAAGCTCTTTCACCATCTTGGCAGTGTCATGTTTCACATCTTCTTCAACAGTTTTTAATAGATAATCCTTTGCCTGTTCGGAGGTAAGTCCTGAGATTCTTTCTAGTTCCTGTACTCTTTTCTGGCTGAGTTCTTCAACTTCAGCCTCCCGCTGCTTCATCGCTGTCTCTTTTGCAGTAAATGCAGTCTCTCTCTGCTCAATTGCCGCAGATCTCTTATCCAGAGATTCTTCTTTTGAAAGTACACGCTTTTCATAACGCTGAAGTTCAGCTCTGCGTTCCTTAGTCTCTTTTTCAAGTTCATTCTTTGTCTTGATGGACTCTTCCTTTACTTCCAAAAGTGCTTCCTTCTTCTTTGTCTCTGCTGTCTTCAAAGCATCATCAATAATTTCTCTTGCTTTTACATCAGCGTTCCCAATTTTAGAATTTGCATCGTTCTTCAACTTGGAAACAGTAACAAAATAAGTAACCGGCATTACTACTATAAGCGTAACAACTACAGCAATAATTATAGGTATCAGCACAGGAGCACCTCCTTATTTAGTTTTCATTGTACAAATACAACACTTAAATTCTATACTGTTTTCACAAATATGTCAAGCATTCCAATCGCAAACTTGTATTACTTGACGGATATCTTCGTAACGAAATCCTTTCCGCACCAAATATCCATATATTTTCTGCTTTTCTTTCGGATCTGTACAGGCAAAGTCCCAGTGTTTTTTGCGAAGAAGCTCCCGGATTGCTTCCTGATCGGAATGCTCTTCATACATCTCTTCCATGATCTCTTCTGCCCGGTTCATATCCACGCCCTTCTGTCTCAGAAGGGCATAAATCTCCCGTCTGCTCTTTTTATCTTTCCTGCTGTCTATAAAGTTCCGAATGTAGGCGTCATCATTGATATATCCAAATGATTTCACATAGGTAATCGCCGCTTCGGTGATCTCCGATGGATAGCCGCCCAACTTTAATTTATCTCTGAGCTGGGATTCAGTTCTTGCCATGTCATTCAGCAGGTGCATCGCACGAAGCTTTGCCCGCTTCAAAAGGACTTCTTTGATCTTTGCATAAGTATCCTCTGTCAATTCACACTCTTCTTTCAGGTGAAAACGGGACAGTTCGCCTTTGTAAACCACAAAGGCGAACTGCTCATCAACAGATACCCGATACTTTGTCTTTGTAACTGGCTCGATTCGGGTAATTCTCATCATATGTTTTATTCTTCCTCATCCATCACTTCTTCAGCATCTGCCGGAGCAGCCTGTGCCGGTTCTTCTGCTTCCTGCCCTTCTGCACCGATTCCGTAATGCGCACGGACTTTTTCTTCAATCTCTTCCATAATCTCCGGATGTGCTGCCAGATAAGACTTTGCATTCTCACGTCCCTGACCGATCTTTTCTCCGTTGTATGCATACCATGCACCACTCTTATTGACCAGATCAATCTTCGTCGCAAGATCCAGGATATCTCCTTCTCTGGAAATTCCTTTTCCGAACATGATATCAAATTCTGCTTCCTTAAACGGAGGTGCAATTTTATTCTTCACGATCTTCACGCGGACATGGTTACCAACCATCTCTCCGCCCTGCTTCAGAGTCTCAGTTCTGCGGACATCCATACGGACAGATGAATAGAACTTCAGTGCCCGTCCACCCGTTGTTGTCTCCGGATTACCGAACATAACGCCAACCTTCTCACGCAGCTGGTTGATAAAGATTACAACACAGTTTGATTTACTGATAACCGGTGTCAGCTTTCTGAGTGCCTGTGACATCAGTCTTGCCTGCAGACCTACATGTGTATCACCCATATCACCCTCAATCTCCTGCTTCGGAACAAGTGCTGCAACAGAATCGACTACGATAATGTCAATCGCACCGGAACGTACCATTGTCTCAGTAATCTCCAATGCCTGATCTCCGCTGTCTGGCTGTGAAATGTAAAGTTCATCAATATCTACACCGATATTCTTCGCATATACCGGATCCAGTGCATGCTCTGCATCGATAAATCCCGCAATGCCGCCTCTTTTCTGTACTTCTGCGATCATATGTAATGCGACTGTCGTCTTACCACTTGATTCAGGTCCATAAATTTCAATAATACGTCCTTTCGGAACGCCGCCAACACCAAGTGCCAGATCCAGACTCAGAGAACCGGTCGGAACCGTCTCAACATGCACCTGTGCCGCCGGATCACCCAGCTTCATAACTGCTCCCTTACCAAAATCTTTCTCAAGCTTTGCAATTGCTGCGTCTAATGCTTTCTTTTTATTCTCATCATTCATTGTATTATTCGCCATCATTAATCTCCTTATCCCAGATTCTTCGCCCACGCTCTCCATCGAACGAATGTTTGTTCTGGTTCTATATTAGTACATATGTTCTGGTTTGTCAACTACATTTTAAATCAGATCCACACGTCTCACCTTCCCCGGAGAAGAAACCGAACCCCTCCCGAAAACCTTTCTCGCCCAGATCCCCAAAGCTTCTGACTCCCCCATCATACCACATCTCCCCCTTCCCCCACAACCAGAACACTTCTTCTCGGAAGCCACTGCTGACATAATTTTCGCATTCGGAGGCTCATCGGAATGCCCTGCACAACTAAATCTGTTCGGTTTATTTTATTAAAAGCACGTCCGTCTTCTATTTTCCCGCAGACCGCCCGTCCTGCAATCTAAAGCTCAAACACCTCAAGATCATCCGGTACAAACAACTTCCCGTGATAGTACTCCCGTCCTTCCCGCGTATAAAGCTCTTTCCTCTCCTTAAGATGCATCTCTTCCGTATGATACAGGATCAGATGCGGAATCTGAAGCTCCTCGGCAAGCTGACATGCTTCTTTCACAGTACTGTGGTGCTTTTCATAAGGCTTGAACTTATCTGCTTCTCCATACAGGCAGAACGCCTCATGGGTCAGCCAGTCACTGCCTTTCACAAATTCATAATCTTTCTCATTGTACGGTTCGTCACCGCAGCAGGTAAACTTCACTCCGTTCGGAAGCAGCATCGTAAATCCGAACTGCTTTGCCTTCGTGGAAAAAATATCGAAAAAGGTGACCGGACAGCCAAGGATTTCCTTTGTCTCTCCGTGATGCACCGGCACAAAAAGAATCCGGTCATCAAAATATTTCGTCACCTTTTTCTGGATCGTAAGTTCTGCGATCATGCGGATTGATCTTGCCAGCTCTTCATGGCAGTAGATCCGCAGATTCCCCTCATATTTCCCCTGGCCGATCTTCTTCTGCCCGATCATCCGTATCAGCCAGATCACGCCCAGAAGATGATCGATATGTTCATGGGTAATAAAAATATCGTGAATGTCTTCCAGCTGGATCCCGGTGTCTTTTAACACCTTTAAAATACGGTTTCCGCCGCCGGTATCTACCAGAAAATGCCTGTTTCCATCCGAGAGGGCAAAACATGTATTATAGCATTCCGTTACTGTTGCATTTCCCGTTCCAAGTATTGTAAGCTTCATCCGTCATTACTCCTGTCTCATTTCAACCACTTCACCTGCATATTTGTAAATACTTCCTCCAGGCACAAATCCTCTCACCGAAGAAAGTGGATAAATATTGGTATGCGGTCCTACTACACTTCCCGGGTTCAGAATGGTTCCACATCCAACTTCTACATGGTCACCCAGCATCGCGCCGAACTTTTTCATACCGGTCTCGATATTTCCTTCCGGCGTCTTTACAACCACCAGTTTTTTATCGGATTTCACATTAGATGTGATAGAACCTGCTCCCATATGTGACTTGTATCCAAGGATTGAATCCCCCACATAATTATAATGTGGAACCTGTACTTTATTGAAGAGGACCACATTTTTCAGCTCGGTAGAATTTCCGACAACTGCACCTTCTCCTACGATCGCATTTCCACGGATAAACGCACAGTGTCTTACCTCTGCGTCCTTTCCGATGATCGTCGGACCGCCGATAAATGCAGTCGGTGCAACCTTTGCGGATCTGGCAACCCACACATTTTCTCCACGTTTTTCATACTCTTCTTCCGGAAGAGACGCACCCAGTTCCAGGATAAAACTGCTGATTTTCGGAAGTACTTCCCACGGGTAGGTCACTCCTTCAAACAAATCCTTTGCGATTGTCTCTTCCAGCGTATACATTTCTTTAACCGTCATTTCTTTCATTCTTTCTTTCCTTTCGATGCTCTGCCTTTGGTTTCTTTTTTATAAAATGCTGCTGCCCTGTCATAGCAGCTTCTTAACTGATACTGGTTATTCATTCCCAGTACTCCGTTGGTTCTGCTGACAATAAAATGATCCAGTTTTGTCATATATTCATCCGATGTAATTTCTCCCTCTGCCACATAGTTAAGCCCCTTTTCCCAGCTTGCCGTCAGCTCCGGATTCAGAAGTGAACGGATAGAATTCAACACCACATCATAGATCATTTCTCCAAGAAGCGTCGGTGTGATCACCTGCGTCTTTTTATTCAGTGCCAGATATTTGATATTGAAGAGCTTTTTCAGGATCTCCGCCCTGGTCGCACTGGTTCCGATCCCGCTTCCTTTGATCTGCGCACGAAGTTCCTCATCCTCGATCAGCTGACCTGCATTTTCCATCGCAAGGATCATGGAACCGGAATTGTATCTCTTCGGCGGTGAAGTTTCTCCCTCTTTGATATCCAGTGATTTCACATCCAGGATATCACCTTTTTTTAGCTTCTGGATGGATGCAAAAAATGCGGCATCCAGATCCACATTGTTATCACTTCCATCTCCTTCCGCGTCATTTCCATTTGCATTTTTCTTTGGGGCAGGGACCCCTGCCACCTTCAGATATCCTTCTTCCGCAAGTACACGGAAGTTGGAGAAAAACTGTTCTTTTCCGATCTGTGTTACCAACGCCACTTTCTGATAAACTGCCGGAGGATAGAAGATACCCAGAAACCTCCGGACGATCACATCATACACATGATGAGCTGTTGCAGATACCGAATTCAATGCTGAAAGTCCCTGTCCTGTCGGGATGATCGCATAATGATCCGTGATCTGCTTGTCATTGACATAACGCGTCTTTGCCAGATTTTTATATGCTCCGTAATGCAGAATATCCTGCATATATGGTGCAGCCATCTGGTATTTACTCAGCCCGTTCAGGTTCTTTGTGATCTCCTTTGATACTGCTGTCGAAAGCACTCTGGCGTCTGTTCTCGGATAGGTGACAAGCTTCTTCTCGTAAAGCTCCTGCACAATGCGGAGCGTTTCATCCGGACTGATCTTGAACCGTTTGGAGCATTCGTTCTGAAGTTCTGCAAGGTTAAACAGAAGTGGCGGATTCTTTTTCTCTTTTTTCTTTTCGATGGATACAATCCGGCAGGTAAGAGGGGATGTTCCCTCTTTCAAAACAGCGATCAGCTTTTTTGCCTCCTCTTTCTCTTTAAATCCATTCTCTTTATAGAGCTTTGGAGACTCAAAATAAGCCGAACCTTTCACTGCACGCCACTCACCGGTAAAAGTATGTCCGTCTACATTTACCGATTCGATCACACGATAGAACGGCGTTTTAACAAATTCACGGATCTCCCGTTCCCGCCTTACGACCATTCCAAGGACACAGGTCATCACACGTCCGACAGATACAACCGTGTATTTATTCCCAAGATAATTTGAAATGCTGTTTCCATATTTGAGTGTCAGAAGTCTGGAAAAGTTGATTCCCATCAGATAATCTTCCTTCGCACGGAGATAAGCCGAAGCTGACAGATTATCGTATTCTGACAGATCCTTCGCCTCACGGATTCCTCTAAGGATCTCTTCCTCCGTCTGGGAATCGATCCACACACGCCGGCGTTCTTTCCCTTTTACGCCTGCCATCTGTTCCACCAGACGGTAAATGTATTCTCCTTCTCTTCCCGAGTCGGTACAGACATAAATCCGGTCTACATCCTTCCTGGTCAGTATTCCTTTTACGATCTCAAACTGCTTCTTTACTCCCGGTATCACCTCATAGAGAAATTCCTGCGGAATGAATGGCAGTGTCTGCAAAGACCATCTCTTATACTTTTCATCATATACTTCCGGATAACTCATCGTGACAAGGTGACCAACACACCATGTTACGATCGCCTCATCTGATTCCAGATATCCGTCTTTTCTTTTCAAATTCAAATGCAGTGCCTTGGCAAATTCCTGTGCCACACTCGGCTTTTCTGCAATATATACCGATTTACCCATATAATAATTTTGTACTCCTGTATTTTCACGCTATAGCAACTCTCACAGCGTTTAAAAAGTGAAGCTGATACCAGCTCCACTTTTTTATCATATCATATTCAGAACATAAAACAAATTATTTTCTTCGAAAAATCTTCCGGATTTTATCAACGAAGCTTTGTTTTGTCCGTCCTTCCGGATGTCTGACGGTAATTGCTTCACGCATAAAATATTCCTGGGAATTGACTTTTGAAGTTCCTTTTTCTTTCATGTAGTATTTGCCGTCACTCTTTAATTCCCGCGCTTTTACATTGTCCGCAAGCATGATCTTCAGCATATGTGTCAGCTGTTTCCTGATAGTTTCATCGTAAACCGGACATGCCACTTCCACGCGTTTTTCCGTATTACGCGTCATCATATCTGCGGAACCGATATAGATTTTCTGATCCGCTCCGGTTCCAAAAAGGAAAATACGCGGATGCTCAAGATAACGTCCGACAATACTGGTCACACGGAGATTCTCTGTGTACCCTTTGACTCCCGGAAGAATACAGCAGATCCCACGGACGATCAGATCCACCTTCACCCCTGCATTCGATGCCTCGGAAACCTTCTGGATAAAATCTACATCCGTCACAGAATTCATCTTCATGATGATCCGTCCGTTCGTTCCCTTTTTGATCTCCTCGTCCATCAGTGAAAGCACCTTTGGTTTCAGACTGGTCGGTGAAACAATAATATGCTGATAGCTTCCATTGAGATTGCCAATGGACATATTCTTGAAGAAGACGGCTGCATCCTCTCCGATTCCCTTATCCGCTGTGATCAGCGACACATCCGTATACATCGTCGCTGTCTTTTCATTGTAGTTTCCGGTTCCCACCTGCGTAATGTATTCGATATTGTTACGGTTCCGGTAAGTGATCAGACAGATCTTGGAATGCACCTTATAACCTTCAAATCCGTAAATCACACGGCATCCTGCTTCTTCCAGACGTTCGGACCAGTCAATATTGTTCTGTTCATCGAATCTGGCTCTCAGCTCGATCAAAACCGTAACCTCTTTGCCGTTCTCGGCCGCTGCACATAAGTACTCTACCAGCCGTGCCTTCTTTGCCAGACGGTAGATTGTGATCCTGATCGTAAGAACGGTCGGATCATAAGCCGCTTCCTTGATCATACGCAGAAACGGATCCATACTCTCATACGGATAAGAAAGAAGTATATCTTTTTTCTTTACCTGCGGAATCACTTTTCCATCCGTCAGATAGCGGGACGGCTGCGGAGTAAACGGTTCGTCGATCAGAGAACGTTTCAGCGATGCCGGAACCTTATCCATAATCGAAAAAATATAATCCAGCTTCATCGGCATCTTGGTCCGGTAGATCTGTGCCGGTGTGATCTTAAATTTGTCACAGAAATACTTTTCCAGTTCCTTATCCAGCGGCTCCGCTGTCTCCATGCGGACCACTGCCATTCTGCGGCGCTTGTGAAGGGTTTCCTGCATCAGCAGGCGGAAATCATCATTGATCTCCAGTGCCTCATCGTCCGGCGACACATCTGCATTCCTTGTCACGCAGATATAATTCTTGTTCGATACCTCGTATTTGTCGAACACCACATCCAGATATTCCATGATCACCTTTTCCATACGAATATAACGGATATCATGGCCCGGAAGATATAAAATGTCTGACACAAACTGTGGAACCGGTACGATTCCAATCATGGAAGTTCCATTCTGCTTCAGACTTGCGATCACATACAGTTCCTTATTGAGCAGATGTGGGAATGGATGATTGGCATCCACGATCTGTGGAGACAGGATCGGTAGGATCTGGTCTTTGAAGTACTTTTTCACATACTTCTTTTCCTGCTGCTCCAGCTCTTTTATCGATAGTCCACAGACACCGTATGGATTCAGCAGCTTCTTGATCTCCGAGTAAGTCTTGTCCCGCTCTTTATACAATGGTGCTACAGCCGCAAAGATTGCATCCAGCTGCTCTTTCGGATTCATCCCCGAACGGCTGTCGATCGTGCTGTTATCCGTAAGCGACATATCATACAGGCTTCCTACGCGGATCATAAAAAATTCATCCAGGTTGCTTGTAAAAATGGATACAAACTTCATTCTTTCAAGAAGGGGTACTGAAGAATCCTTTGCTTCCTCCAGTACCCTCTGATTGAACTTCAGCCAGGACAGTTCTCTGTTCTGTGTATAGTTCTGCATTTCTTTTTTCATATTAGCCCACCTTCACTCTTCCTTTACACTGGTATAATTTCATTCTACCACTGAATCAGAAGAAAGAAAAGTTAACTTCTTTTAAACTTTCCTGCAAAAGCTATTTCTTTGTGATAAAGCCTTTTGCAGTCAGTGTCTCAGCACAGAGAACAGCTCCTCCTGCCGCACCGCGGACTGTATTGTGGGAAAGTCCGATAAATTTATAATCGTAAAGGGAATCTTCTCTGAGTCGTCCGATAGAAATTCCCATTCCGTTCTCATAATCTACATCCAGTTTCACCTGCGGACGGTTGTCTTCTGTCATATAGCGGATGAACTGCTTCGGTGCACTCGGAAGCTCTGCTTCCTGCGGGAAGCCTTTGAAACTTTCCAGTTTTTCGATCAGCTGCTCTTTGGTTGGTTTCTTTTCAAAATTGATAAATACGGCAGCGGTATGTCCGTTAAGAACCGGTACACGTACACACTGGCATGTGATCTTCGGAGAATCTGCTTTTACGATCTGTCCATTTTCAACTCTGCCGAGAACACGAAGCGGTTCCTGCTCGCTCTTTTCTTCTTCTCCACCAATGAATGGAATGATATTTTCTACCATTTCCGGCCAGTCTTTAAAGGTCTTTCCTGCACCTGAAATTGCCTGGTAGGTTGTAACAACCAGTTCTTTTGGCCCGAATTCTTTCCATGCTGCAAGGCAAGGCGCATAGCTCTGGATCGAACAGTTTGGTTTTACTGCGATAAATCCTCTTGTAGTTCCAAGACGCTTTTTCTGGTCTTCGATGACTGCAAAATGTTCCGGGTTTACTTCCGGGATTACCATCGGTACATCCGGTGTCCATCTGTGGGCACTGTTATTAGATACAACCGGTGTCTCTGTCTTTGCGTATGCTTCCTCGATCGCACGAATCTCATCTTTTGACATATCAACTGCACTGAATACAAAGTCAACTGTCTTTGCAACTTCTTCTACTTCGTTGACATTATGTACAACGATCTTCTTGACTGCTTCCGGCATCGGAGTGTCCATTTTCCAGCGGTCTCCGACTGCTTCTTCATATGTCTTCCCTGCGGAACGCGGGCTTGCAGCCAGTGTTACTACCTCAAACCACGGATGATTTTCCAGCAGAGAGATAAATCTCTGTCCTACCATTCCTGTTGCACCAAGAATACCTACTCTTAATTTCTGATCCATTTTTATGTCCTCATTTCCTGTTTTGTCTTTTTGATGCGCACATTTGTACGCGTGATTTGTATATCATAGCGCATTTTCCGACATTTTTCAACCCTGACAATTGAAAAACTATGTCTACTTATTAACGTTCATGTTACTGTTCCCAGTACCTGTGACCAGCAATGCTCATTTTCCTTATAACGATTAGCACTCTTCCAGATACTCTTCGTGAAGCGCGATCACCTTTTTCATAGCTTCCGGTCCAGGTGCACCGATCGTATTTCTCTTATTGACACAGGTCTCCATGCTGATTGCATCATAAATATCTTCTTCAAATACCGGAGAGATCTCCTTATATTCTTCCAGTGACATATCATCTAACGCAATCTTCTTATCGATGCAATAAAGTACCAGCTTTCCTACGATTCCATGTGCATCACGGAACGGTACCCCGTGATTTACCAGATAGTCAGCTGCATCTGTTGCATTGGTAAATCCGTGTCTGCAGCTTTCCAGCATACGTTCTTTGTTGAACTTCATGGTTGCGAGCATTCCGGTAAATAAAGCCAGGCATCCTTTCACGGTATCGATGGCATCAAATACCAGCTCTTTGTCCTCCTGCATATCTTTATTGTAAGCAAGCGGAATTCCTTTCATTGTAGTCAGGATCGAAGTCAGTGCACCGTATACACGTCCTGTCTTTCCACGAACAAGTTCCGCAATATCCGGATTCTTCTTCTGTGGCATGATACTGCTTCCGGTGCTGTAGCTGTCATCGATATCGACAAACTGGTATTCATTGGAATTCCAGATGATCACTTCTTCTGAGAAGCGGCTTAAATGCATCATAATCGTAGATAGAGCACTCATCAGCTCGATCAGATAATCACGGTCCGATACCGAATCCATACTGTTCAGTGTCGGTCCGTCAAATCCGAGAAGCTCTGCGGTGTATGCTCTGTCCAGATCATAAGTAGTTCCTGCAAGTGCTCCGGATCCAAGCGGACAGGTATTCATTCTTTTGTAAATATCTTTCAGACGCATATGGTCTCTTTTGAACATTTCAAAATAAGCACCCATATGGTGTGCCAGTGTGATCGGCTGCGCTTTCTGCAGATGAGTAAATCCAGGCATGATCGTCTCGGTGTTGTCCTTCATGATCGCAAGAAGTTCGCGGAGCATATCCACAACCAGTCCCTGCAGTGCGGTGATCTCACTTCTTGTATAAAGCTTCATATCCAGTGCAACCTGGTCATTACGGCTTCTTCCGGTATGCAGCTTCTTTCCTGCATCCCCGATCCGGTCGATCAGATTTGCCTCTACAAAACTGTGGATATCTTCGTATTCCTCTGTAATCTCAAGCTTTCCGTTCTCTACATCCCTGTGGATGCTTTCCAGTCCGTCCAGAATCTGCTGCTTCTCATCGTCTGTCAAGATTCCCTGCTTTGCAAGCATCATAACATGCGCCTTGCTGCCCTGGATATCCTGCTCATAAAATCGTTTATCAAATGAAATGGACGCATTGAAATTATAAACCAGTTTGTCGGTTTCTTTCGTAAAACGTCCTCCCCATAACTGTGCCATAGCTTTCCCTCTTTTCTTCAACGTAATTCTGTGCTTTAGTGTACCATAGAATGTCGGATTCTGTAAAGTTCCCCTCTTAACTTTTCACAGAACTTTCCTCTTCCTCCCGAAGTTTCTTTTCCCGTTCTCTCTGATTTTTGGAATAAATACAGCCACAATAGTCCTGGCGGTAAAGTCCGTAGATCTTTGACAGCTCGGTTGAACGCTTATATCCATTTCTCTTTTTAAAATCCGAAACCAGATAAGCCACTCCATATTCCCCGGCAAGCCGCTCACCAATCTCATTCAGCTTCTGTGCATTTTTCAGCGGACTGATGGAAAGGGTTGTGGTGAAATAATCATATCTGCCTTCTTTTGCAAATCTCGCAGCTTCCCGGAGTCTGAGCTCATAACACCTGAAGCACCGCTCTCCACCTTCCGGAATCATCTCCAGTCCCTTCGCCATCTCGTAAAATTTTTCACTGTCATAATTTCCCGCCTGAAAATGGATCGTATGTTTCGCCGGAAGCTCACGGATCAGCTTCTCCTGTTCGTGGATCCGTTTTTCAAATTCGGATTCCGGAAAAATATTCGGATTGTAATAAAAAACCGTAATCTCAAAATATTCCGACAGATATTCCAGCACATAACTGCTGCATGGTGCACAACAGCTGTGAAGGAACAGACGTGGAACCTTCTTTTCCGATACGATCTGTTCTATCTTTTTATCCAGTTCTTTCTGGTAATTCTTTTTCTGCATCTGTTCATCTCTCCTCATATTGCAGATTTGTTTCTTATTATAGTGCAGCTGTTCTCTTCGCACAATATCTTTTCTGCTCTGTTTTTCTTTTTCCGCTCCATTCCAGCCAGATGCACACACGCTTTTTCTTATTTCTCATAAACTGTAAGTAAAAGACTTATGATCGTTTCTGTATCTGGAGGATTATCATGCAATATGCACTGGAACTGAAAAACGTTCATTATGCTTACCATACACTGGAAGGAGAAACCTACGCCCTGAAAGACATCACCTTTTCGGTCCGCGAAGGGGAATTTATTGCTCTGGTCGGTCCCTCCGGGTGCGGAAAATCTACACTGCTCCACCTGATTGCGGGTCTTCTCACCCCGGAAAAAGGTCTCATCAAAATAAACGGCAGCTATCATCCGGACAATACTTCCGGCATCGGATATATGCTGCAAAAGGATGAACTTCTTGAGTGGCGTACCATCTATCAGAACGTTCTTCTCGGTCTCGAGATCCAGCATGCACTGACTGCCCGTTCCCGCGCACTGGCAAGAGCCCTTCTTACACAATACGGCCTGAATGCCTTTGCAAATGCAAAACCATCCGAACTTTCCGGAGGAATGCGCCAGAGAGCCGCGCTGATCCGCACGCTGGTCCTGAAGCCGGATATCATGCTTTTGGATGAACCCTTTTCTGCCTTGGATTATCAGACCCGGTTAAATGTCAGTGATGATATCGGGCAGATTATCAAAAAAGAGAAAAAAACAGCGATCCTTGTCACCCATGACCTTGCCGAAGCGGTCAGTCTTGCTGACCGGATCCTTGTTCTCACAAGCCGTCCGGCAACCATTGGGCAGACGGTCAATGTTTCCTTTTCTGATCCGGGACTTTCCCCGCTTGCCCGCCGCAATGCCCCGGAATTTAAGACTTATTTCAATCTGATCTGGAAGGAGCTGAACCCGGATGAATGAACTTTCAAAAAACCAGCTGCATTACCTGAATATGCACCGCAGACATAAACGGATCATTGTTGTTTCCAGAGTCTCCATCTTGCTGACATTCCTCTTTCTCTGGGAATTTTCGGCAAATACAGGACTGATCGACTCTTTCATTTTCAGCAGTCCTTCCCGGATTGCCCTGTGTTTTCTGGAAATGACCGGTGACGGCAGTATTTTCCGTCATATCGGAGTGACTCTTTACGAAACCCTGGTCAGTTTTATCCTGGTGATCTTCTTCAGCCTTTTTGTCACCGTTCTTCTCTGGCTCTTCCGGAAGCTTTCGGAAATCCTGGAGCCTTATCTGGTGGTGCTGAACAGCCTGCCAAAATCTGCGCTTGCTCCGCTTCTCATTGTCTGGCTCGGCGCAAACCGCACAACAATTATCATTGCCGGAATGTCTGTTGCAATCTTCGGGAGCATACTGAACCTCTATTCCGAATTTTCCGAAGTAGACCCAGATAAAATCATGCTCATCTACACTCTTCACGGAAACCGGCTCCATGCCCTCTCCAAGGTAGTGATCCCAAGCTGCATTCCGGCGATCATCAGCACCATGAAGGTCAATATCGGGCTCTGTCTGGTGGGCGTGATCATCGGAGAATTTATCGGCGGCAGGGAAGGACTTGGCTATATGATCATCTACGGCAGTCAGGTCTTCAAGCTCGACTGGCTGCTGATGAGCATCTGCATCCTCTGCGTGATCGCCATGCTGCTCTATGCTCTGATCGGACTGATCGAGAAGTGGTATCTTTGCCGGTGTAAGATTTCCTGATATTTATCAGAAACTTCACAGAGAAAGTCTCTTCTTTCTCCCTCGCTTTTTCAAAAAGGAACCATACTTTTCAGATCATTTCTGGTATGCTCCCCGTCAAGAGGACAATAAAAAATAATAAATTTTTGTATCGTCAGCCATGCTATGGCTGGCGATATTTTATGCTGCTTTTGTAGATTGCTCATGATATTTCATTGGTCCATTGTCAATACAGTGGGCAACTCTAGGCATACTCTGCTTCATATGATGTTTTTTTAATCTAGTATAAAACTGTGCGCTTGTATATTGAAAGCCTCGATTAGAATGAACTAATGGGTGTGCATCTACCTCCTGACGAACAGCCTCATCAAACGTGTCCATAACTAATGGATTATCATTATGATCGCTGATTTTAAAGGAAACAATCCTTTTATCATATAAATCTAAAATAGCACTCAGATAAACTTTATGAACTTCTATTCCGTTGTAGTATTTAAATTCAGAAACATCTGTAAGCCACTTTTCATTCGGTTTTTCGGCGTGAAATTCACGGTGTAAATAGTTTTTTGCTATGTGATCAGGATTTCTGTCTCCTCTGGTACAACTCTTAGGTTTCCATTTAATATTTGATTTTATATCGTATTTCCTACAAATACGAAGCACTCGTTTATCATTCACATGAATTCCTTTATGTCCATCTAATTCATCACGAATCCTTCGATATCCCATATCTGGATGCTGGTTATGAATCCTTTGGATTTCAGTGGATAGTCTTTCGTTTCGAAGTTCATTATTACTTTTCGGATATTTTACCCAGCGGTAATACGCAGAACGTGTAACATTAAGATATTTACAAAGTCTATCTATGGGATAATGCTTAGATATTTGAGTGCCATTGCACCATAATTCTTATCATTTGCAAGACAATCTGTTACTATTTTTAATCTCTCATCAAGTGTAGTGTTCTTTGCTTTTTCATGTAAGCACCTCCAGTGGAGGTTTTTAATATTCCACCAGAATTATACACCTTAATCCAATCGGAAAGCTGTCTGTGTGAACGAATTCCGTCTTTTGTGCAAATATCCTGAAGAGATCCTTCTCCGTTAAGATAATCATTTATAGCAGATATTTTTAAATCTTTTGAATAAGATCTGTTTTTCGGTTGATTGAGTAATCCAGTTGATCCATCATACTGATAAATAGAAATCCAATTTCGAATACTATGATGATCAACTCCCAATTCTTTTCCTGCTTTCCGTATGCCAATTTCTCCTGCAAGGTAGCGTTCGACTATTTTTACTTTTTCTACTGGTTCTATCTTACTCTTTCTGAACATGAAAATACCCCCATATAGGACTTTTATATTTCATTGTCCTATATGAGGGTAGCATATCATTTTCTGCCTATACCGCCCCAAACTGCAGATACCACACTGCCATCTTATCTCCCAGAAAAATTGCAGTTGCAAGTCCAAACGCAAACTGATCTGTTTTATTCAGCCTCTTTCGTACCAGCATCAGTGTCACATAAGCACCTCCTGTTATAATCCCAATACACATTGCACATATCATTGACGCGCCACCAATAAGCAATCCGCTTACCGACATCAGCTTGATATCTCCGCCTCCGAAAGCCCCTGGAATTGCAAGTGCCAGCACCAGCATCGGCACTGATATGATTCCCATACCGGTCAGTCTTGTAGCAATTCCCATCTCCGGATAAAGCATAAAGTCCAAAACCGCAAGTATCAAGATCATAATATGAAATCGATCATAAATCATCTGTATATGCCAGTCAACCAAGGCAATCACAAACAGTATTCCCAAATATATAAAAAAAACTGCGCCTCTTAGAGAAATCACACCCATTTTCCCGCAACCATATACAATCGCACAACCGGTCATGGATACTCCACCTGTTAATTCCACTAAGAAATATCTTGCAATCCTCTTGCTCTTTGCACATATTGCGCTTTTCCCGTATGTTAATTTATCAATGACAATATGTAAGAAGCTGAAGATGCCAGCTCCGAAAAAGAACCTTATTATCCATAATATGATTTCTAAAACCACAAACATCCTCTCATAATTAAATGATTTGTTATAAATTATATCAGTTCTTTCGCAAAAAAGATACTGTTTTTAATGCTTTATTTAATTTTTCTGTCACAAAATTGATCATGACAATATTTTGAAACCTGACGGAGACCTTTTAATAACAGGAAATGCAATTTCCTGTTATAGAAAAAACGGAAACAAAAAATGGATCAATCTCTTTTGTGAGAATTTGATCCATTTTTACCGCATCTAAATCAGTTGTCCCAGCACCGGAAGCCTTTTCAGATAAATTCTTCCGGAAAATGCAATATGCGGCAGTTCATAAAACATACAATGCTTCGGACAGATTGGCTGATACAATGGATCCGCTACAATGATTTCTGCATCTTTCAATGCTTCTTCCATCTCTTCTTCCCCACAGATCCATCTGTCCTGTCTGCAAAGCAGACCTTCTGTTTTTTCCAGCGGGCAGAGAACTTCCACCGGACAGCCATATTTCTGTTCGATCCCTGCTGCCAGAGATTCCATGGTCACCGGTTCTCCGATCAGAGTCACTTTCTTTTGTCTGCCTGCCGCTTCAGGCTTCTTTATTTCTTCTCCCGATGCCGGATTTCTGTTTCCCTTCTGCTCCATGATTTCTTCAATTTCACCCTGCATCCGATCCTTTCGATATGGTATCTGCTCTTTTTCTTCCAGTGCTTTCGCAATCCGCTCTGTATAAGAACCAATCGGCGTTCCAACCACATACGGGGTTCCGAACTTTTCTTCCAGTACTTTCGCCGCACGAAGCCCGACCGAAGATACCACCAGATTCACCTCTGCTTCTCCTGCCTGCAAAAATGCATCCAGTTCATCTCCCATTGCCCAGATAGACAGCACCTTCCATCCACAGGCTTTCAGGTTCTCTTTCAGCACCTCTACATGAGATACCGGTCCAAAGTCCAGTGGTGTCACACCAAGCAGATTGACGGTGCGTGCCTGAATCCGTCCTGTCTTTTCCCCGGTAAATCTTTTCGCGATCTCCTCTAATGCAATTCCTGCCCCATACACATAATCATGCATTCCGTTTGTCGGTACTGCAAATGCAGGAATCCCGGTTTCTTCTTCCAGTACCTGTGCCAGTGCCGGAAAATCGGTTCCATTCATATACGGAATTGGGGATCCTGCAAGGGCAATAAATTTCGGATGCAGCTCCCTTGCTGCCTCTTTGATATCATCCAGAAATTTTTCATCATTTCCCATGATCGCATCAATTTCTGTCAGACCGGAAATATAGATCAGACTGTCCTGATCGTACCAGCGGATCTCATCGTGAGTGTTGTAGGTCGAATTGCATCCGGACGGGTCGTGCATGACTGTCATGCCGCCAAGCTCATAAAGTGCAGAACACACACCGGATACATCCGCTGTATAAATTGGTATGATTCGATAAGATTGTCTCATATACAGCTTTCACACCCCCATCCTTTTCGCACAACCAGATCTTCCGTGTCTTTTTCTTCGGTAAATGCTTCGGCCATAAGCTCTGCCGTCCTGCGGATCCCGTCAAATCCGTAAAGACCGCCGCCCTGTACCATATTGACAAAATACGGACTTCCTGTAAACCACGCCGCCTTCTGTCCGATCGCCAGTATTTTTTCATCCGATGTTCTCGGAAGCACACGCATTTTCACCTGGATCGTTGCAATCAACTGCAGATCCGGTGCATGCTCCTTCAGCCACTCAAATTCTGCTTTTTCTTCCGGACTGATGGAATCCAGATAGATCCGTATTACCCGGAAACCATGAGTAAGCAGAAGCTTTGCAAGTCCCAGTGGACGTGGATGGTACAGATAATCAATGGCAACCGCAGTGTCTCCGATCACCTCATGCGCCTTTTCCAGTGCCTTTTCACAGGCAGCAATTTCCTCTTCTACTGAAATCGTTTCCTCCAGCTTTCCATAGCCCATTGCCTGGCAGAAATTTTCCAGCTGTGCTGTGATCTCTTCATAATCAAAACTGCCCGGCAGATACAGGTATGGCCGTTTCAGACGCTCTGAAAGCGCTTCCGCACCATACTTAGATGGTGGATAAGAAGATACAAAAAGTTTTCCTTCGGAAAGTGCCAGATAGTCTTCCCAGCTTTTACATCCCGGCAGTTCCCGGAAGATTCCCTGATGTGCCCGGACGATTCGTTTCAGATCTGCATTTTTTTCCAGTGCGAAATCACTGCCGAGAAAACTCACGGCTTTTTCATCTGCTTTTCGCTTTGGAAGTGGTTCATAAATCGCTTTTCTCAGCTTCTGATCCGGTGTCGGTCCATGCTTCTGCATGATCGGATCCATATAACAGCGGATAAATGTAATCTTTGGGAACCTCTCTTCCAGTTCCTGATACACCCGTTCCAGATCGCATCCCAGAAAATGATGCAGACAGACGGTAAATAAAAGAACTGCTTTCGGTTTTTCTTCCAACTTATTCAGCACATCCGTCACGCCTTCGATGGTGATGTCCTCCAGATTTCCATTTAACAGATTCTCTTCTTTTACGATCACAAAGGAAAACCGGTCAGCCGCATTCATTTCCGCCGCTGTCAGCACCACACCTCGCATGCAGTTATCTGCACAGACATAGATCTGTCTTGCCTCCGGCATCAGCATTCCGGTATGTACGATGTTCCAGTTGCCGTGAACCGGCGAGTTAAATTCAAGCCCCGGTGCAAATGGAACCGGAAATGTGGCATCCTTGATGGCTACTGCCGCGCCTTTTTCATCCACCGGATGTCCTACCCGTTTTAACATGGTCTCTCCTCTCCGCACACTGCAAGGATCTGATCTGCCAGCTTCCGGTATTCCTCTGCCATCTGAGAATCCGGTGCGTATTCCAGCAGAACCTTACCGGCTTCTTCTGCTTCCATCACAAGTTCGCTCCGGTCAAGCTGTCCAATGATCTGCGTGTGAAAATCCCCTGCAAGCTCCCGCACCTTTTCTTCCTCTCTCGGAACCTCTCTTTTATTTAAAATAATACCGCCAAGGGAAGCATATCCCCGGTTCCTGAAATTCTCTACTGCCATTGCAATATTGGCCCCGGCATGGATCGCCATATTTTCACCGGATGTGATGATGAATACCTGATCCGCATAGCCTTTTCGCATGGGCATGGAAAAGCCACCGCAGACTACATCACCAAGTACATCATATAACACGATATCCGGCTGGTAGGTCTCATAAGCACCGGTTTCTTCCAACTTCTCAAGGGCGGTGATAATTCCGCGTCCTGCACATCCAAGTCCCGGTGTCGGTCCACCTGCTTCTACACAGACCACACCTGCATAGCCAACCGTAACCATATCTTCCAGTTTTAGATTCTGTTTCTTCTGTTGGAACATTTCCAGTACGGTTGGAATCTCCTTTCCGTGTCGGAGCTGGATGGTCGAATCCGCCTTCGGATCACAGCCGATCTGCATGACCTTGTATCCTTTTTCGGCAAGTGCCACCGCAAGATTGGATACAGTTGTGGATTTTCCGATCCCGCCTTTTCCGTACACTGCTATCTTTTTCATTCCGCTTTTTCCTCCGCTTTCGTAATGACGTTCGAGTACGCCGTTTTTGTGGATACCCCATTCAGACGCCCGATCTTCCCTGACAAAGCACTGATCATATCTTGCGGTGCATCAATGGCGATGCTGATGATATTAATTCCCTTCTCCCGGTACGGAATTCCCATTCTTCCAATGATATACTCTCCTGCTTCATGCAGGTAATGGTTCAGTTCCTCAATCGCGGCAGGATTCTCCACAATAATTGAAATGACTGCTACTCTGGTGTCCATGAAAAGTCTCCTTTCTTTTTGAAATGTCACCGATTCCGCATTTCAGATTGTTTAGCAGATACGTGGCAGCAATTCTCCGCCCGGCTGTGGAAGAAGTGCCTGCGTTCCGATTTCTGTAGTCATGACTACTTTCCCCGGCTGCTCTGCAGTTACTTCTCCGATAATTGCCGCATTCTGTGAATACGGACATTTGTGCAGTACTTCTACAATCTTTTCTGCCTCTGCTTTTGGTGCCATAATGACCATTCTTCCTTCACATGCAAGGTAAAGTGGCTCCAGTCCAAGCATTCCGCAGACTCCCTTCACTTCCGGTGCAACCGGAACTTTTTCAGCATTCAGACGGATTCCAACATTACTTTGTCCCGCAATCTCATAAAGTACTGTTCCAACTCCACCTCTTGTCGCATCACGGATGACATGCAGATCATGTGTTGCATTTATCACTTCTTCCACAGTATGCCATAGTGGTGCACAGTCACTGGTCACATCCGCTTCGATTCCGAAGTCTTCTCTTGCAAGAAGGATCGTACAACCATGGCGTCCCACATCTCCGGTCACAATGATCGCGTCTCCCGGCTGTGCCAGTTCTCCTCCGACTTTTACGCCGTCCTCGATCTGTCCCATTCCAGTTGTTGTGATAAATACACCGTCTACCTGTCCTTTTCCTGCTACCTTGGTATCTCCGGATACAATACGGACACCGGCTTCTTTTGCCGTTTTCTCCATTGCTGCTGCAATCTCTTCCAGTTTTTCCATCGGAAATCCTTCTTCAATTACAAATGCACAAGTCAGATAAAGTGGTTTTGCTCCCATACATGCAAGGTCATTAACTGTTCCGCAGATGGAAAGCTTTCCGATATTTCCTCCTGGGAAGAATGCCGGAGATACAATAAATCCATCCGTAGATACTGCCATCTTTCCGACTGGTGGTGTAAGAACTGCCGCATCATCCGCAGTCAGATCCGGATTGGCAAAATGTGCTGCAAATACTTTATCGATCAGCTCTGAAGTCTGCTTTCCGCCGGCTCCGTGTGCCATAGTTACTGTCTGGTTGTCCATTTTATTTTCCATTTTTAACTTCCTTCTCTCCTAATCGTTTCCGTATATATGATACCGGATTGTTCCGGTGTTCCATTCCTTCGTTTCCCTGATACCGGATTGTTCTGATCTTTATCCCCTGGTATCATACATGAAATAAGCCGAGCATGCGCCCTCGCCGGATACCATGCAGGCTCCTACCGGGTGCTGCGGTGTACATACCTTGCCAAACACCTTGCAGTCGGACGGTTTGCATTTTCCCTGCAGTACATCTCCGCAGCGGCATGCCGGATTTGCTTTTCCTTCGATCTTTGGCATATTGTATTTCTTTCTGGCATCGTATGCTTCCCATTCTTCTCTCAGCTGCATACCGGATCCCGGAATGATTCCAAGACCTCTCCACTCGCTGTCGCATCCTTCCATCAGTTCATCCACCAGCCTCTGTGCCTCACGGCTTCCTTCTCTGGTGACAACTCTCGGATAGCAGTTTACGAAGAACGGCTTTCCTTCCTGGAAGCGTACCAGTGCGACCGCAAGTGCTGTGAGCAGTTCTTTTGCCGTAAATCCTGCTACCACACCGCTGACTCCTTCTTTTACCAGTTCCTCACAAAGTTCAGTCCCCGTGATTGCATTGACGTGTCCCGGATATAAAAATACATCCGCACTGCCTTTGAGTGCCTCGTAGGCTCCCGGCATCGTCTTATTGGCAACCAGAAGAGAATAATTGGAAATTCCATCTTCCTTTGCCTGTTTAACCGAAAGGCATCCTGCAGGTGTCGTTGTCTCAAACCCAACGGATAAAAATGTCACCTGTTCTTCCGGATGATCTTTCGCATATTTTTCCGCATCTGCCGGTGAATAAACGATATGGATCTTTGCTCCTTTTTCTCTTGCTCCGGCAAGGCTCATCTGACTTCCCGGTACGCGGACCAGATCACCAAATGTACAGATCGTCACCTGCTTCTCCAACGCCAGATAAATTGCTTCATCAATGAAGCTGACCGGTGTTACGCAGACCGGGCATCCCGGTCCTGAGATCAGTTCTACCTGCTTTGGTAAAAGTTTTCGGATCCCCAGACGGAAAATTTCATGGGTATGGGTTCCGCATACTTCCATGATCCGCACTGCCGGTCCGTCATAATTTTCTATGATCTCTCTGGCTGTTCGTTTCTTTTGTTCTTCCATTACAGCAGTTCCTCCATAAGCTGATCGGTCTCGCTTTCATCTTCATCTGTGATCTTTGCGATCGCAACTCCGGCGTGGACCATGACGTAATCACCTGGTTCCAGATTCTCCAGGAGCTTGGATGAAACCTCTCTTTTTGCACCGCCTGCGTCAACGACGGCGGTTCCGTTACTGATTTTTACAACTTTTGCTGATAATCCAACACACATGTGGGTAATTCCTCCTTTTTTTGGGAAGGGACGCAAGGAGAGAAAACAATTGGGACCGGCTGCGGTTTCGGAGTCCGGTGTTCTCTAGGAAGGCTTCGTGTTGCTAAGAGCATTTACAGAAATCCATAACTCGCTTCGCTCAAACAGATGGATTTCTGTAAATAACGCAACACTGCAGTTTCCAAGAGAACGCTCGGGCTCCTGCAAATGCAGCCGGTCCCAATTGTTTTCTCTCCCTGCTGGCGCTTCCTAAAATTTAACGTGTTGACAAAGGGGGAATTGACAAGGCAGTGCCTTGTTGTCAATTCCTGATTTGTTTGTTCCTGGTGGTCCTTTTCCTCTTTTATTGTAATTTGTAATAGTTTTTAGATTAACTCTGTTTAAAATATTTTTATGTCTGGTTTTATTTTATCTCATGCTTCTGTAAATATGCCATTGCGTAGGCTGCCTGACCAAGTGACAATCCTCCGTCATTTGGTGGAATGAGGTGATGGTGCAGGGTGATGAGACCTTGCTTAACCAGACCTTCTTCTACCAGCCGTAGTAGTAAGCGGTTCTGGAAAACTCCGCCACTTAGGGCAACTTTCCGGATTCCGGTCTGATGACTTGCTGTGAGGGTTGCGGATATGATCTGTCTTGCAAGTTCTTGGTGGAACTCGTATGCAAGTTGTCCGGTGTCTTCCCCGGCGAGACGTTTTTTTGCGAGGTTTTTGACTAATTCGCCGGTATTTAGAATCAGGCGGTCTTCTGCCGTTTCTGTAAATGGCTTAAGCATGAGGGGTTCGTATGGATGCTGCATTGTTTTTTCGTAAGCTTCTGCTGCGAACTCTAATGCCGTAGATGCTTCTCCCTCGAAAGTGGATTTTTTCCGGATTCCGAGGATAGCACTGACTCCATCAAAGAGACGGCCGGCACTGGTAGATCGAACAGCATTCAGGTGTCGTCCGGTCATTGTCACCAGTACTTTTGCCTCCGGTTCGGTGCAAAGCTCCAGTTTCTTCATCCATTCGACCGTTTTTTCTTTATCCTGCAATTCTTCATAGAGAAGAGAACCGGCAATTCGCCAGCCTTCTTTTGCAGAAAGATCTCCACCTACCTGCCAGAATGGCTTAATGCTGCCAAGTCTTTCAAATCCATTGTAATCACAACGAAGAATTTCTCCACCCCAGATGGTCCCATCCGTTCCATAGCCGGTTCCGTCAAAGGAAACGCCGATCACCGGATCTTCGCAGTCATTTTCTGCCATACAGGACAGAATATGTGCAAAATGGTGCTGTATCTTCAGAACCGGAAGTCCAAGTTCTTCCGCAACAACTGTCGCATTGTATTTCGGATGCAGATCGCATGCCACAACCTTTGGTTCTACCTCCAGAAGTGTTTCCATTCTGCCGATTGTTTCTTTTAAAGCTTCCACGGTGCGCAGATCTTCCAGATCTCCCACATAAGGGGAGGGGTAAAATCTGCCGTCCACACCGATACAGAATGTATTTTTCAGTTCTCCTCCAGTGGCAAGTACCTGCCCTTTCCACAACATCTGAACCATGGTCGGAAGTGGCGCATAGCCTCTGGATCTGCGGATCATATATGGCTCATTTTTATAAAAATCCATCACTGAATCATCGGCACGGATCCGGATTTTCCGGTTGTGGGAAAGCATACAGTCGCACAGACGGGAAAGTTCCTGAATCGCTTCTTTGTCCTCCCTGCAGATCGGTGCACCGGATGTATTTCCACTGGTCATAACCAAAAAAGACGGCATCCGGATTCCATCATCATAGGTAAAGAGCAGAAGCTGTACCGGTGCATACGGCAACATTACTCCAACCTTTGGATTACCAGGTGCAATACTTTCGCAAAGTGTTTCTTCACCATCTTCTTTTTTGTCCAGAAGCAGGATTGGTTTTTGATGTCCGGTCAGAATTTTTTCCTGTTCTTCACTGATCAGGCATTCTCTTTTCACAGATTCCAGATCTTTTGCCATAACTGCAAATGGTTTCGCCGGACGTTTTTTCAGTTCTCTGAGGCGCTTCACCGCCTCTTCATTAGTCGCATCGCAGCACAGGTGGAAACCTCCAATCCCCTTAATCGCCACAATTCCGCCTTCTGCAATGGTCCGTCTGGTGTAAATGATCGCATCTCTTCCGCGTTCTTCTCTGCCGATCAGGTAGACCTCCGGACCACACTCGTTACAACAGACTGGCTGTGCATCGTATCTCCGGGTTGCCGGATCATAATATTCTTTTGCGCAATCCGGACACATCGGAAATTCTTTCATGCTGGTGCGCTCCCGGTCATACGGAAGGGCATCCAGGATCGTAAGTCTTGGTCCACAGCAGGTACAGTTGATAAATGGATGCAGATATCTACGGTTCTTCGGATCAAACATTTCTTCCTTGCATTCATCACAAATTGCAATATCCGGTGAGACAAAAATCTCACCTTTCGTCTTTTCACTTTCAATGATCGCAAACTCCGTAAAGTCTTCTGCTTCTTCTACCGGCTCAATATTCATTTTCAAAATTGCTGCCCGCTTCGGCGGCTTATTCTCAATATCTGAGATAAATCCATCCACTGCCTCTTCCGGTCCCTGCGCAAAGATTTCCACATACGGACCTTTATTGGACACGCTGCCCCGGATCTGATGCGTAGCTGCATGCCTGCTCACAGTCGGACGAAATCCTACGCCTTGCACGATCCCATAGACGCGGATCTGTTTTGTCACTTCATTTTTCATCTATTCACACAGTCTCCCTGACACTGCAAAATGTCTTGTATTTACGAAGATTCCCTGAAAATCCGGAACCATTTTTTCCATACATGCATCTGCAAAAATGATATCAAATCCACCATTTTTCACAAGATCGATATAATCATCTTCCTCACGCAACGACACATCCTGCGGACAGGCAAGCTCTTTTTTCCTCATAAACCAGGTTGCTGTCTGCACCTCTGCCGAATTCTCTCTTTTAAGAATTTCCTGCCGGATTGCTTCCGCCATCACCTGCTGGTGTACCACAAGGATTTTCTTTCCCTGATAGTCCAGATTCGGAACCAACTCACCTGCTGCCGGATAACCGATCTCATACGGCGTACCAAAGGTCTTTTCCAAATATTTGGCTACTTCCAGTGCTGCCGCAGATACAACAATATTTTTGCCAACTTCCGATGCCCTTTCTACTGCCTCAAGCCCATCGCCCATTCCATAGCAAATGGCTTCTTTTCCTTCTTTTTTCAGTTCCTCTCTTACTTTATCTGCTGCTTTCAGATCGCTTACATCCTGTGGCGTCATTCCAAGGATACCGACTTTTTCTTTGCATACTTCATATTTTTCCTTTGCAAATGCAGTAAATAATGCAAGATACGCTTTTTCTTCCCCTTTATCATAAAGCTCCATTCCGTCGGTATCAATGGCAAGAATCGGAAGGTCGGTCTTTTTTTCACACATTCTTTTCAGTGCCTGGTAATCCGTTCCGATCACAGCCGGAACCGGAGTGCCGACAATCGCCGCAAAATTCGCATCAATCTTATCAGCTGCATCGACCAGCTTTGCGACCAGACGGTCATCTCTTCCAAGGATTGCATCCATATCACGAAGTCCTGCGCTGAATACTGCACTTTTCCGTTCAAACCATCTCGGCTCATCAAAACCGCAGACATTTCCTGTGCATCCTCCCGCGTCGCAGATGACGATGATTCCGCCAAGTTCATATAACACAGACACTGCGCCCGACTGATCCGGTGCAAATGGTGTCAGATATTTTCTAAGTCCTCTCATACTACACCTCCAAAAGGGTTTCAAACAACCGTGTCACACCTGCATAACCATAAGGCTGTCTGTCCTGATTCCAGATCACATTCGGCTGATCCGGATGATAGTATCCCGCATCCTTTCCAATGGTCATATTCACGCCGCTCTTTTCCGGATCGTAGTACAGCATGGTCGGTTCCATATTGGAAAATACCTTCGTCTCCGGGCTGAGCTGGGATAACTGGTTCAGGTAAATAAAGTTCTCTGCTGTCAATGTTCCATAGATTTCCGGCACCTTAAATCCATATTTGATCATCGCAAGTGCCATTTCAAATGGATCTCCGTTCATGCATTCCCCGATCGCAAAGCTTGCATCCGGCCGTTTCTCTTTGAATTTCGCCACGGTTTCTTCCGCTTTTTCACGATAAACTTCATCAGAAAATGTCACCCCAAGCACTTTCCCAAATGCCTGATACTGGCTGGCGATCTTGTCTGTCTGGTAGAGTCTCCTGAGTTCAATAAACGGAATCTGCAGACGGTTATGAAAATCCTCTGCCGCAAATCTGGCTTCCGGGTGAAGTACCAGATTAAAATTTGCCTCAGACATGGTCTGATATTCCTCATAGTCCTTGCATCTGGAGATTTCATGGATGGTCTTAACTCCTGCGCTGTGCAAAAGATCATACAGCTCACACTCATCGATCAGCGGCGAGAAAAATCCAAGCAGGTTCACCACATTTCCTTTTTTCTTCTTTGGCTCCAGAAGGGAATATAAAGACTGACGTACATGCACCATCGGCGGCTTTCTTCCTTCTCTTGTCAGCGCGTACATGTAACATGGTCGAACCGGAAGTCCGGCTCTTTCTTCCGCTTTTCTGCACACACGCTCCATGTCCGTCCCAAGAAGAGCATCTACACAGGTAATACAAATCATCACAACGGACGGTCTCTTTTCACAGCAATTGCAGATTTCTTCTACTGCCTTCGGAATCTTTTTCAAATGACGTCCCGTTACGATATCGGTCTCGTCCATCATCAAATAGAAAAAACGGTTATCATATTCCCTCATGGAGCTGATAAGCGAAGTATTTCGTCCACAGCAGCCCGGTGCCACGATCAGCATGATCGAATCCGGCACAGCAAGTCCCGCTCTTTTTACTCCGAATCCTTCTGCTCCCGGTGAGTTAAATGCAAGCGTTGCCGGTGAGCTGTAGATCAGGTGTGTATTCGACCGGAGCTGTGCCGGAATCGCATCTCTTCCCAGTTTATTTAATTCTTTTACGGTACAATAATATGCTTCTTTTGCCATACCTTCTATTCCTCACTCTTCAGTAATAACTCTGCCAGATCAAAAAATCTCTTACTGATCGCGGAATCTTTGTCCCCTTCGATCACCGTCATTCCCTGATCCTCATAGCGGATGATCTCATCACTTCTCGGGATTTCCCCGACGATCGGGATCCCGCTTTTTTCGGAAAATGCCTGTACTTTTTCCGTCTCATTTTCCACATTCCTGTGGTTCAGTACAATACCGAAAACTCTGGCATAGCTTCTGTCCTCAAAATTCCTCACCGCACTTGAAATATTATTTGCTGCATAAAGTGCCATCTTTTCTCCGGAAGTTACGATCAGAACCTTTTCGGCGTACCCTTCCCGGATCGGTGCTGCAAAGCCACCGCATACCACGTCACCAAGAACGTCATAAAGTACAACATCCGGCTTATATGTTTCAAATAACTGCAAATCTTCTAACAGCTGGAATGTGGCAATAATCCCGCGCCCCGCGCATCCAAGTCCCGGTGTCGGTCCACCTGTTTCAATGCAGAGCACACCACCATAGCCTTCTTTTGCAATATCTGAAAGCTCCTCCGGTTCTTCATCCTCTTCTCTCATATAATTCATCACCGGTCTGAGCGGCTCGCCGCCAAGCAGATTGATCGTAGAATCTGCCTTCGGATCACATCCAATCTGGATTACTTTCTTTCCCATCGCCGCAAATGCTGCCGCCAGGTTGGACGTAATCGTAGACTTTCCAATACCGCCCTTTCCATAAATTGCAACCTTTAACATAATCCTTTTTCCTTTCTATAACCAAGCAGGCAATTTATCGTATACACAAAAAACCCGCCTCCCAAAACGGTAGACGAGTCCCACTATACATCTTCGTATATCACCAACTGTTTCCCGCTCGGATCTACCTTGCCGTCAAAGTCTCTTGTATAAAATTATCTCCATTCAGCATTCAGATAGGAATCTTCCACTCCGTCTGCATCATTATTTTTAATTATATCTCCACGCCTATAGGTCAGTCAATTCTAACTATGTTTTATCATGGTATTTTTCTATATTTTTTCAGGACTTTTCTATGAATAACTAGTCAAATTCCCCATAAATCTTGTAACAAACTTTATTGCAGCGTATACTACACCTATAAAATAAAATTTTGAGGAGCCCATATGATAAAAAAATTTTCACTACACTGTATAGAAAAAGTTTTATTCTTCATCGGCATTTTTCTGCTTACCAGCGAAATCCTGAAACAATTACTCCTGACCTTCGTCATGAATAATGGGCACTACAACCTGTGGTACTTCCCATTCCAGCTCTGCAGCCTCCCGATGTATCTGCTGGTTCTCTACCCATTTTTTCACACAGAATCTGCCAGAAATACCATCCTCGGCTTCCTTTCCACCTATAATCTTCTTGGTGGAATTGCCGTTTTTTTCGATACCAGTGGAATGCATTATCCGCTTCTGATCCTGACAGTTCACTCCTATCTCTGGCATATTTTACTAATTGTCACAGGAATCCTGTCCAGTATATTTCTGGTACAGAAATCTGTACCAATGACTCCTCTTTCCTGTCCAAAAAATATTAAAAGGCAGCCGATTGACGCTTCTTCACGCCGTCTGCTGCCTTCTTTTTCCCGCATTACTTTGCTCTATATTCTGTTTGCTCTCATTGCCGAATACCTGAACCACATTCTGGATCCCTTTGGTGAAATTAATCTTTTCTACATTAATCCAGATTACCGGATGGAACAGATTTTCTTTGTGAAAATTGGTGAACTCTACGGAAATAATTCTGCAATTCTGGTCTATATCCTTGCGACTATATCAGGGGCTGGGATTTTGTATGAAGCCTGGAATCTCATGATCCGTTTTTATTCTTCTCATTGACATTGCTTTTGGGAAATTTCTGCTCCCTTGCTCCCACCTTCAAACTAAAACGCCCGGATCTTATCCTCCTCATCATCCGTCGTATCTTCAATCTTCCGTATCACAAGCTCATACGAATAATCATCGCTAACCTTCACCTTCACAGTCTCTCCTGCTTTATGCCCGAAGATTGCCTTTCCGATCGGAGATTCGGTACTGATATAATTATGAATTGAATTCCCACGAATCGAAGTAACCAGCTTATAGGTTTCTTCCTCGTCATCCTCCGGAAAATATACGGTCACACGGTTATTGATTCCGGCAACACCTTCTTCGGAAGTATCGGATACAATCTCCGCATTTTTCAGCATTCTTTCCAGATACCGGATCCGGCTTTCATTCTGGTTCTTATATTTTTTTGCTGCATGGTATTCAAAGTTCTCACTTAAATCTCCCTGCGCACGCGCTTCCTTGACCGCTTCAATGGCTTCCTTACGGATCACATGCTTGCGATGCTGGATTTCCTCTTCAATTTTCTTTACATCACTTTCTGTAAGCTGCTCACGCATCTTTCCACCCTTCTTTCTGTAAAATAATTTCCATCAAAATATGCATCCACTGATGCACCTAACACAAAGCACCTCAATTGTAGCCAATCGAAGTGCTTCGTAAAATTTTCCAATATCCCTAAAAGAAGATTCTCCGGATATCATTATACATCACAAATACCATCAGGCAAAGAAAAAGTGCCATTCCTGCCAGATGTACATACCCTTCTTTTTCCGGAGGCACCCGCTTTCCGCGGATCACTTCCACGATCAGAAATACCAGACGGCCTCCATCCAGTGCCGGAAGCGGAAGTAAATTCATCACTCCAAGGTTCGCTGAAAGCAGGATCGTCATCTGCAGAAGATTCAGAAAAATCAACAATGCTCCACCAGATTTGCTTTCCTTATACGTGGTATCCACCGCGCTCACAATGCCCACCGGTCCAGATAACTGATCCACTCCGATCCGTCCTGTCACAAGCTGTTTCAAACTGTCAATCGTCAGATTGATCCAGTATTTAACATTATACGCACTGTATGCGGCAGTCTCAAATACATTGGTCTTAACATAATTGCTGCTCGTAATTCCAATCAAATAATATCCACTGTCATTCTTCTCCGGGGCAACGGAAACCGTATTCTTTTCGCCATTTCTTTTGTATACAATCTTCATCGTCTGTCCCTGATGAAACTGATTGTAAGTAGAAATATCCTTGAAAATATGGATGTTCTTATCATTGATCTTTACAATCTCATCCCCTGCCTGAAGCCCTGCCTCAGCTGCAGGCGTTTCTGCATTTACCGTTCCTATGACCGGTTTGTCTACACCGACAAAGCAGATAATAATGAATGCACCAATAAAGGCAAGAATAAAGTTAAATACCGGACCTGCGGCAATGACCGAGATCCTGTGCCACGGCGATTTGCTGTTGAAGCTTCCCTCTGACAGATCCTCTTTCTCATCTTCCCCCATCACACACGCACCGCCGATCGGCAGTATTTTCAGACAGTAGTCTGTATTTCCGATCTTTTTGTGTGCCAGTGTCGGCCCCATTCCGATCCAGAATTCATACACATTGATTCCATTAATCCTCGCCAGAAGAAAATGTCCCAGTTCATGGAAAAATACGATGAATCCAAAAAGTAAAATCGCCAGTACGATTCCCATTTGCTACCTCCTGCTTCTGATTCTGTCATACGTTTCCTGCTCTGTGTCCAGAATCTGTTCCACAGTCGGATTCGCAATTGTCTTATGTGCTTTCATGCAGTCTTCGATAATCTCTGTAATTTCCAGATATTTAATCTCCCGGTTCAGGAACTGGCTGACTGCAAGTTCATTTGCTGCGTTAAATACCGTTGGAAGTGTTCCACCGCATCGCCCTGCCTCGTAAGCAAGTGCAAGCCCGTAGAAGGTATCCATATCCGGCTTTTCAAAATCAAGGTGTCCGATACTCCAGAAATCCACACGTTCTCCCGGAAGAAATCTTCTTTCCGGATAATAAAGTGCATACTGAATCGGCAGCTTCATATCCGGAGTACCAAGCTGTGCGATCACTGCTCCGTCCACATACTCTACCATAGAATGGATCACACTCTGCGGCTGTACAACCACCTGCACATCATCAATATCCACATTAAAAAGCCATCTGGCTTCCATCACTTCCAGTCCTTTATTGACCATGGTCGAAGAATCGATCGTAATCTTACGTCCCATCGCCCAGTTCGGATGCTTTAAAGCATCTTCCACACGGATATTCAGAAGATCCTCCTGCTTCTTTCCACGGAACGGGCCACCGGATGCCGTAAGCAGGATCTTCTTCAGTTCATTCTTTCCATGGCTTCCCTGCAGAGACTGGAAAATGGCACTGTGTTCACTGTCCACCGGAAGGATCTTCACACCACATTCCTTTGCAAGCGGCATAATGATATGCCCTGCCGTAACCAGTGTCTCTTTATTTGCAAGGGCAATATCCTTTCCGGCTTTGATCGCTGCAATTGTCGGACGAATGCCGATCATACCCACGATCGCCGTTACAAGGATCTCACTTTCCTCCATCGTGGCAATCTCCAGAAGTCCATCCATTCCGGAAACAACCTTTACATCCAGATCCCGGATCCGGCTTTTCAGTTCCTTTGCCTTCTCTTCTGTCCACATTGCCACAAGTTTTGGCTGGAATTCCCGGATCTGTTTTTCCAGAAGATCCACATTTGTTCCTGCCGCAAGCCCTGTCACTTCGATATCTTTGTTCTCACGGATCACCTCAAGTGTCTGGGTTCCGATCGAACCTGTTGAACCTAATATTGCTATTTTTTTCATTTGAATCCTCCTGTCAGATTACATCAGTGCAACTGCCAGATAATAAATCACCGGAGCCGTGAAGATCACACTGTCGAAACGGTCCAGGATTCCACCGTGTCCCGGAATCAGTTTTCCGTAATCCTTGATCTCATGATTTCTCTTGATCGCAGATGCTGCAAGATCCCCGATCATGGAAATGATTCCACCAACAAAACAGATCAGCGCATATTCGCCGACTCCTGCCGAAGCACCACCCCATTTATTGATTGCAAGAGCGTAAAGCGCGCCGAGAAGTGCTGCGCCTGCAAGTCCACCGATTCCGCCCTCTATGGATTTCTTCGGGCTGAGCTTCGGTGCCATCTTATGCTTTCCGATCAGTACACCCACACAGTACGCACAGGTATCACATCCCCAGGAACATAAAAATACAAGTCCCACGAGGAAAAGTCCGTCTTTCAACAGACGTGTCTGATAAATATAGGATAACATAATCGCCACATAAAATACGCCAAAGTACGCAGTCATTACCTGTTCAGACACATATTTCGGAAAGGCAAATACATAAACTGCCATTACAAGGATCAGCAAAATGATTGCAAACATCATCAGATCTTCTTTTTTCTGTGCACGGATCAGGAAATAATATGCAACTACACCTATATAGCCTACGATTCCGAGTGGTGCTTTCTCAATCTTTACAACCTTGTAAAGCTCGGAAACTCCGATCAGACTGATGATCAGAAGTGTTGCAAACAATACATCCCCACCAAGGAAGATCGTTGCAAATGCAATGATAACCAGTACAATTCCGCTGAGTAATCTTGTCTTAAACATTTTCTTCGTCCTCCTTGATTCCGCCGTATCTTCTGTCTCTGCTATTATATTGCTCAATTGCTTTTTCTAATTCTTCTTTTGAAAAATCCGGCCACGGAACATCTGTAAAATAAAATTCTGTATAAGCAAGCTGCCATAACAAATAATTGGAAAGTCTGAGTTCTCCGCTGGTACGGATCAGAAGATCCGGATCCGGAATCCCATGTGTATCCAGATATCCTTCAAACAGTTCTTCTGTAATCTCTTCCGGTGCAAATCTGCCATCTGCACAGTCTTTTGTCATTTTTCGCATGGCACGGATCATCTCATCTCTGCTTCCATAATTGATCGCAATCTGGAAATTCAGTCCGTCATTATTTTTTGATGCCTCTTCCAGTTCCTTAATTCTGGTACGGATATCTTCATCCAGACCTGTCTTATCTCCGATCACACGGACACGCATCCGGTTCTTTTCCGCCGTCTTCAGACAGGTTTTCATATAGTTACGAAGAAGCTTCATCAGTGCATCCACTTCACTCTTCGGTCGACTCCAGTTCTCTGTGGAAAACGCATAGACCGTCAGATATTTGACACCCATCTTATAAGCAGCCTCACAGATCTTTTCCACATTCTTGCTGCCCTGCACATGCCCGTAGTTTCTCGGCATCCCTTTTGCTTTCGCCCATCGTCCGTTACCGTCAAGGATAATGGCTATATGCTGCGGTACATTCATCTTTTAACCCTCTCTTGATTGATACTAAATTTGCTGATATAAAAAAGGAAAAGAGGCGCCAAACATCTCGCCGCCCCTTATCTTTCCTTCTTATACTGTCATAACTTCTTTTGACTTTGCATCGACTGCTGCATCAACTTCCTTGATGTATTTGTCAGTCAGCTTCTGGATCTGATCTTCAAGATCCTGAATTTCATCCTCTGAAACGTCTGTGCCTTTCAGCTTCTTGAATGCATCATTTCCATCACGGCGGATGTTACGGACTGCAACCTTGGATGCTTCTCCTTTTTTCTTAACATCTTTCACCAGTTCTTTTCTTCGTTCCTCTGTCAGTTCCGGGAATACCAGACGGATAACAGTACCATCGTTTGTTGGATTGATTCCGATATCAGACATCAGGATTGCTTTCTCAATATCTTTGATGATCTTCTTTTCCCATGGCTGGATCTGGATCATACGTGCTTCCGGAACAGAAATGTTCGCTACCTGCTGGATCGGTGTCGGTGTTCCATAATATTCTACCGTTAATTTGTTCAGAATATTCGGGTTTGCACGTCCTGCACGGATAGAAGCAAGCTCTGTATCCAGTGCATGGATGGTTTTCTGCATCTTTTCATCGTATATTTTTAATTTTTCGTTCATATGTTATCCTCCCTTAATGGGTGCTGCTTATACAGTCACCTTTGTTCCGTTGAAATTACCGCTCATTGTCTCTACGATACTGTTCTCTTCGTTCAGTCCGAATACCAGCATCGGCATCTTATTCTCAAGGCACATGATCGATGCGGTCAGATCTACTGCCATAAGCTTCTTATCGATGATTTCCTGAATAGAAATCTCATCATACTTCTTCGCTTCCGGATTCACCTTCGGATCGCTGTCATAGATTCCGTCAATTGCTTTTGCAAGAAGCATTGCATCTGCTTCAATCTCAATTGCACGGAGAACAGCTCCTGTATCTGTTGAAAAATACGGATGTCCTGTGCCACCTGCGAAAAAGATTACTTTTCCTTCGTTCAGTGCTTCCACTGCTGCATCTTTTGAAAACAGGGAAGTGAATGCTCCACAGACAAATGGAGTGAAAACCTCTGTCTTCATGCCTACATGTCTGAAAATATCGGATACATAGATGCAGTTCATCACCGTTGCAAGCATTCCAATCTGGTCAGCTTTGGTACGGTCGATCGTCTCACTGGTTCTTCCTCTCCAGAAATTACCGCCTCCGGTTACGATTGCAACCTGGATTCCCTGATCTACGATCTGCTTTACCTGCTTTGCAACGCCAATGCATGTTGCCTCATCAAAACCTGTCTTTTTGTCTCCTGCAAGTGCTTCTCCGCTTAATTTTAAAAGAACTCTTTTCATCTGTCTTTGCTCCTGTCTCTTGGTTTTTAAGATACTTTCGCATACCTGGATTTAGTATATCATACCTGGGTTTAAAATGGAAGTTCTAAGTTTATTACATTGAGGGTGGGTAGCGCAAAAATTTTATGGATTGAGGGATTGACGCAGAATGTACAAAGGATTTTATTTCACTTCCGTTGTGCAAACCATTCCGTGAAGCCTCTGAAAGCAAAAATCATTTTCAGCAATGGCTTCAATGATTTTTGAGTCTTCTCTCCATTGCACAACAATTGGAATTGAAACAAAATCCTTTGTACATTCTGCTGGTTTTCCCCGATTTATATGTTTTGGCATTTGTTCAATGTAACGAACGGAAAGCGGTAGCTTTGGCTCACTGAGCGGTTTTGCTTTGACACCACAATGTTGTATGCTTTCCGCAATTTCAACAATTGAAGAGCTATGCTTCTTTATTTCCTGGCAGTTGGGCGAGGATGATGGCGCTGAACATCAGAATGCATCCTGCTATTTCTCGGATACTTAGTTTCTGACCTAATATCACCCAGCCTCCGAGGACAGAGAACACGGACTCCAGACTGAGGATCAGGGATGCCACGGTTGGATCGGCATCTTTTTGTGCCACGATCTGGAGGGTATAGGCTACACCACTTGAGAGAACTCCGGCATAAAGTACCGGTACTGCTGCTGCGAAAATATCTGACAGCCGTGGTGTTTCAAATAAAAACATTGGAATTGCCGACAAAACTCCGGTTATAAAGAACTGGGTGCAGGCGATCCGCACACTGTCTGCTTTTGGTGAAAAATAATCGATCACCAGAATGTGGATGGTAAATACAACTGCACATAGCAATACCAGAATGTCTCCTTTTGCAAGTACCAGCTTATCGGTAATACACAGTAAATACAAGCCTGCGACAGAAATTGCCACGCTTATCCAGATTCTCACTCCGGCTTTCTTTTTCAGAAAAATTCCAAAGATCGGCACAAGCACAATATAAAGTGCTGTAATAAATCCGGCTTTTCCTACCGTTGTGTACTGTATTCCGATCTGCTGCAGGTTACTTGCCACACAAAGTGCCAGTCCACAACAGATTCCACCCAGGATGACATTCTTTTTTTCTTCTTTCCTATCTGCTTTTTTCTGTCTTTCTGCTCCGTCATTTTTCGCACGCCATTTGTCCAGAAAACAGATACATGGAATCAGAAAAATCCCACCGATCAAAGAGCGTACACAGGTAAATGTAAAGGGCCCGATATAATCCATCCCCACGCTCTGTGCTACAAAAGCTGTTCCCCAGATAAATGCGGTCAAAAAGAGCATCAGTGTATTCTTTCCTGTCATTTTCTTCATCGAGCCGTCTCCTATTTGCCAAGTTCGTGAAGATATAATTTTGCTTCTGTTTCAATGAAGATCGTTCCGGCTCCGTTTACACTGAAGAATTCGATCAGAAGAACGTGACGGATTCTTCCGTCCAGAATATGTACACGGTTGACACCATTTTTTGATGCCTGAAGACCATAGCCGATGATCTCGTCAAATTCTTTCGGGAAATTACGTTCTTTGCGCAGTTTTTCTACTTCCGGGACGGTAATCTTATAATAAATATCTTTTCTCTCTTCGTCTTTGTAGATTCCAGGATATTTTGACAGATAAACCAGCTTGTCCGCCTGCATCTTCTCTGCAATCTCAAGTGCAGTCTCTCTTGGATCAATATATTCGCTTTCGTTGTCGATATCATTTGGCACGATGACCGGAATATAATCATTGTCCAGCATCAGACCAATCGTCTCTGTATCCACGCCGCAGATACCGATTGCCTTAACTCCACAGAGTTCAAGGAGCTTGGCAATCCGCTTATTTTCACGGAATTTGTCCAGTCCCATACGGGTAGCATGTACCACGATCGGACGCATACCAACGCTCTTTAAAAGAACGATATCCTGCATCAGTCTCTGCTCTTCCACTCCGCTGAGCCACTCGGCACATCCGTACTCGATAACTACTGTCTTCTGATTAAAGTCTCTGATATATGGTAATGCATCTATCAGGATTGAAGCTTTATGCTCCACAAGTTCTAATTCTTTATCCATGATTACACCTCATTTTTTGTTTTATCTAAAACAGTATAGCATAGAATGATCTCTATTTGAAGAACCCATTTTTCACAAAAAACAGGAAGTGGCAAATGTTCTGTAAAATCACCCTTTTTCGCTGCTACCACCATTTTTTTCACATCCATTATACCCGGAAGAACCGGTTCCTTGCATCAGCAAAGTACCGGTTCCTCTGTCTCATTTATTTGATTCGTGATATAGGCTTCCATTCCGCTCTCCGGAATCCCAAGTGCTATGGATAGCTCCGAATACAGGTTGCCTTCTGCCATCCTCAGATAACGTTCGTCAGTCGCCGTGATCTTCTTTCCCTGCTTCAGGCGGGACATCTTCCGCTGATAAAGGGTCTTGATGATCCGCACCCATTCTGCACATTTGCAGCTTTTCATGCATTCCTTGTACTTTTCCTCTCTCTGCTTCTCGCTTCCGATCCAGAGTCCTTCGATCTGTGGAATCTCACGGATCAATTCTTCTGCTTCTTCTTTGGAAATGACTTTTCTCATGACAATCTTCTCATTGTCTACCGGTGTAAATACTTTTCCACGCTTTTCACGTACCGGTCTCAGAATATAATACAGTTTGTCCTTCGGCACTCCATCCATTTTCAGCGTCGTAATTTCAGTCACTTCACAAATTCCTGTCCGGCCATAAACAATCAAATCTCCTACTTCGTACATTCTCTTCCTTCTTTCTTAAACTTGCCGAATCTCTACTTCTTTATTTTATCAGAAAATTAGTTTAAATTCTAATGTTTTTCAGATTTTTGTGAATCTTAGTCAAAGCTAACGCCTGTGGTTTTATGCAATTTTACTAGAAAATAGGGGGATTTTGTCGCAAGATGCGTCCCAAAAAGAGTCCTGCCCCAGTACGAGAAATTGATAAAACCGGGGAAGGGGCGCTTGACCGTTGTTCCAGGTGGAAGGTGTTTCTTGAAGATACGCTTTATTCATATGGGCACTCTTTCAATAAACATTCAACCGCCATCCGGTATTCCCGGATGGTCTGGCTTTTGCGGATTTGCGTCAGATATTCTTCGCTGCTTTTAAAGTTTTTGCCAAGATACCACCAGAGTTCTTTCATTTTGACTACTGCGTTTTTTTCTTCTGGAGATTTTTCGATATAGGCATCAAGAAGATGATCGCAGAATGTAGCAATCTTCTTGGTGTCAAATGTAGATTTCCCTTTTATAACTGCCGGAAGAAATGGGTTCATCAGAATTCCTCTTCCGAGCATGATGCATTCTGTTTCGGGAAATTTTTGATGGAAGATTTGGTAATTTTCCGCACAAAAAATGTCCCCATTATAGACCAGAGGATTTTTGCTGTTCCGACAGGCGTAGGCAAAAGTGATCCAGTCGGGTTTGTTTTTGTAGTAATCCTGCTGGACTCTTGGGTGAAGGATCAGTTCTTCCAGAGGATATTGGTTATAGATATCCAGAAGCTCTTCGAACTCTTCCTGATCATATTTACCGCTTCTTGTTTTGATAGAGATTTTCATATCGAGTTGATCGAAAACTTCGGCAAGGAAATGATTCAGTTCATCGGGATAAAACAAAAAACCGGATCCCCTTTTCCGGTTGACGACTGTTTTGGAGGGGCAGCCAAGGTTCAGATTGACTTCTTCATATCCGAATTCTTTCAACTGCCGGGCCAGGCGGATGAAATCCTCGGCGCGGTTGGTCAGGATCTGCGGAACGGTATACATGCCCTCATTATTTTCCGGAAGGATCTCATTCCATTCCTGTCTGCTGAATTTGCCTTTCGGGTTTGGATTTAAAAATGGTGTAAAATATTTATCCATTGGTTCAAAAAAGGTGTGATACGCCCTGCGGTATACCTCACCTGTAATGCCCTCCATTGGCGCCAGATAGATTTTCATGACCTTTCCACCCCCGTCACATAAAGTGTTTCTTTGTCTACCCGGAAATGAATTTCCATTCCCGCGTAAGACATGCCGTAAATCCGGACTGGGTCCTTTTGATAAGAAGGTCTCGGATCCTGCTCCAGGATCTGAATCAGTGCTGCTCTTTTTTCAGCCGGAATCTGTTCCAAATACATTTCCGGGAAATTCACATCCAATTTATAATCTTTCTTTTCTTCCGCGAAACCGCCTTTTGCCTCCGGGTGGCTATCCACGTATGGAAGGTAGGGCTTGATATCGTAGATCGGCGTCATATCCAGAAGATCCGCACCTCCCACGATCAGCACCGGACCTTCTTTTTCCCGGAATTCCACCTCAATAAGCTTTACGGAAGAAAGTCCGATCGGATTCGGGCGAAATGGAGAACGGGTGGCAAAAACTCCCACCCGTCTGTTACCACCAAGCCGCGGTGGACGTACCGTCGGGCTCCAGGTATCCCGGATAGATTCCGAAAATTCCCAAATCAGCCACAGATAATCATACGCCTCGATTTCCCGCAGTGCGTCCGCATTCTGATATTCCGGCAGAAAATGGATTTCTGCCCGGGTATCCGCAAGATTACTCTGTCGCGGAATCCCGAATTTCTCCACAAAATCAGATCTTATATACGCGATCTGCTTTATTTGCATTGTTCTTTTTCTCCATCAACAAACATCATCACAAAAGCAACTGCCAGAATTGCAGAAGCGATCAGAAGTGCCTTTTCAGCAAACATTTCCACACAGGCATTTCCGATAACTGCACCGATCACAAAGAAGAAGATGATTCCATAGTACAAAAGTCCTTTCTTGATATACTCTTTATCCTTCGTGTTCGCATAACTGCACATATGCTGGGTCGCACTTCGTAAGTTTCCGATGCACATGGTGGTTGCAATTCCGTTTCCATGGATTTTGCGGAAGCTTTCCACCTGAATCCCACACGCAAGGGATGTGAGTGCATTCGCCACCAGATTAAAATCCTGTGGGATAAAGCTGACACTCAGTAGGATCACTGCCTCACAGAATACCGAAATCTGTCTCCAGTGCAGAAGTGTCAGATCTTTCGTCCGTATTTTCACCAGATCCGCAAGGGCGATTCCAATGGCAAATGCCAGCACCGGAACCAGATAGTGGAGTGCCATATGCCAGTTTCTCTCTGAAATATTGATTCCAAGAAGCAGAATATTTCCGGTTTGTGCATTGGCAAATACTTTTCCTCTGCACATATAGGAATAGGCATCCATAAATCCACCGGCAATCGCAAGGATCACACCAAGTTTAATTGATTCTGACATCTGTTTTGAAAATTTCAAGTTACTCATCCTCCCTATCGTATGCTTTGATGTATACAAAATTCTCATTGTTTCGTTCTGTATGATAATCCAAATTCAGTGCCGCGTCAAGAAAATCCTTACCACCGGACTCCACTGCCTTCACCGTCATGCCAAGTGCCGCTTCCACGTCCTGCACCGTCAGATCATCCAGAAAGACCTCTTCTCCGCTTCGCAGCATATTGATTGGAATCTGCAGAGTATCTCCCAGATCCTCTCCTGCTTCTTTTCTCTCTTTTAACTGTGCCACCAGATCCTGTCCGGTAATCAGACCGGATACGGTGATCGTCTCACCAAAGAAATCATTACGGATGCAGGCAACCGTGATCTTTACTTTTGGAAATGCTTCCGTGATCCTGTCTGCAAATTCCTGAATTGTCGGATACGCAAGCTTTGCAGTCGCAATGGTAAATGTCCGTGCGATCCCTTCTTTTAACTTTGGATATTCTTCACTTTCCTGAAGCTCTTCAAAGGCATGGTAAAATTCATCCCGTAGAAGCCGCATCATGCCAACACCATTTTCCAGCTGGATATATCCGTCATAACGTCCTTCCTCTGGGAAATCCCGCTCTGCAAGGATATACCACTCGTCACTTGCATGGATAAAATGAAGTCCAAACTCGTCATACGCCTTCTTCTGATAGCTCTCGATCAGATCAATGACCTCTTCCGCTTCTTCTTTATCAAAAAGCTCCAGTGGATAAAGTCCCTCCCTGTATTTGGAAAGTCCTGCCGGAACCACTGACACACTCCGCATAAACGGCAGATACTTCATCAGATCTTCGATAGAACGCTTCAGCTCATCCTTATCATTAACTCCCTTGCACAGTACGATCTGCCCATTCATCTCCACATGTCCGGCATACAGATCATCCAGGAATTTCAGCTTTTCTCCGGCGAAACGATTGTGGAGCATCTTGCAGCGCAGCTCCGGGTTCGTTGTCTGCACAGAAATATTGATCGGCGCAAGCTGCATCTCGATAATACGGTCCACATCTTTCTGCTTCATATTCGTCAGGGTAATATAATTGCCCTGCAGGAAAGACAGACGGGAATCATCATCTTTAAAATACAAGGTCTCACGCATTCCCGGCGGCATCTGGTCGATAAAACAGAAAATACACTTGTTGCTGCAGGAACGGTAGTCGCTCATCAGACCATTTTCAAATTCTACGCCAAGGTCATCATCATACTCTTTCTCGATCTCCAGAAGCCATTCTTCCCCGTCCGGCTTGCGGATCAGCACTTCTACATACTCATCCTTGATCATGTAACGATAATCAAAAACGTCCTCTATTTTCTGGTTGTTTATTCGTAGAAGGACATCTCCCGGCTCGATCCCCATCGCCTCGGCAATTGAATCCGGGTAAACCTCACGGATCAGATGTCCCTGATACTCATTTTTCTTACTCAAATTATATTCCTCCCAAAATTCGGAATCGGAAACAAGACCTTTTCCAGGCTAGCTTCCTCTTTCATGTAATCCTCATATTTTTATCATAAACGACTTTTTCTGCAATGATTACATACTTTTTCATCATACCATAAAACTGAAAATTTCGGTAGGGATAAAATTCAGAAGCCTGAAACAGAAGCCTGAAACAAAAATTCACCCATAAATTCAAACGATACCTTTCATTCTCCAACCAAACACCGGGGAACGAAACCTTTTACGGTTCCATTCCCCGGTGTCCGGTTTGTATATATGGTTATCTATATACAATTTCCATATGCTTCAAAATAAAATATTCTATTTCTGATACCGCATGTTACAAGAAAGGCTTGCGGTCTTTTATTAGAAACGGCTAAATCAAGTTTCTCCTGTTCTTACGCGTATAAGTATTGTCGACTTCTATATAGTAGCATATCTGCGGTGTACTTTCCTAGTGGTAAAAAGGGAGATTCTTTTGCTACTAAAAATACCAGTTTGACAGCTTGCGAAATCCACCGAAATGTATCGAAAAATGTTTTCTTTCTCCGAATTCCTTTTAATTTTTCAAAATAAATTTTCTTCTTTGTAATATCTGTTTAAAATCAGAAACATGATTTTAGTGATTTTTTACAGAAAATCCGTTCGATTCTACACTGCATCCCCACGCTCTGTCACCAGCTCATATCCAACACTTGCTACTCGTCTCCCCATACATCCGCGACATTCTGCTGCCTCTTCACCGGTACAGATCTTGTTGTCATACAGCTCATACTGCTTCCGGTTCTTTACCGGTGAAAGATTCGGCATCACGACATTGGCTCCTGCCTGTAGCCCTTTCTCTCTTCCAAGCGGATCCATCGTCCCAAGTGCTGTCGTTGCCGGAAGAAGTACCTTCGGCAGCAGGATTCGGATCACAGCGAGCAAAAACAGTGTCATCTCCACACTTCCTGCCGGTTCTTTTGCAAACTGCGTATCATGATGTGGGATAAACGGTCCGATTCCCACCATCTCCGGCTGCAATTCTTTCAAGAATACCAGGTCTTCTGCCAGATCTTCTGTCGTCTGATAAGGTGAACCAACCATCATGCCAGCCCCCACCTGATAACCAAGTTTCTTCAGATCATACAGACAATTCTTACGAACAGCAAGGCTCATTTTCTCCGGATGTAGCTTCCGGTAATGCTCCTCATTCGCCGTTTCATGGCGAAGCAGGTAACGATCCGCTCCGGCTTCCCGGAATCTTTTATAACTCTCATAAGACTTCTCACCAATCGACAGCGTCAGCGCACATTCCGGATATGCCTCCTTGATTTTTTTAATAATCTCTACCATCCGGTCATCCGTATAATAAGCATCTTCTCCGCCCTGTAGCACAAACGTCCGGAATCCAAGCTCATACCCATTCTCACAGCATGCCATGATCTCATCCTCTGTCAGACGGTAGCGCTTTGCATTCGTATTACTCTTACGTATTCCGCAGTAATAGCAGTCATTCTTACAATAATTGGTATATTCGATCAGCCCTCTGGTAAATACCTTTTTCCCGTAATAAATCTCCCGGATACGGACTGCTTCCTCTTTCAGTCTCCGGACTGCCTCCGGATCTTCTGCACATTTTATCAATTCGACAAAATCCGGTTTCGTAAAATCCGGATTTTCAATGAATCTTTCGTAAACTGGTTTCATTTTCTATATTCTCCCTGCCTGGTTTTCTGTATCTTTTCTGAATTTATGGGCATTTGTCCATGAAATTATAAAATTTATTCTATCACACTTCGTCAGCCGCGGCAATCACTCCATCAATGTCTACGATTTCGTCAAGCGGAATCCGGTCCCCGCTCTGTAATACGATTTCATTCAGATAGGTGTCAATCCTCCGGATACATCCGGACTTTTTCTGGTAGGAGCCACCTTCCTTTTTCTGATCCGGTACAAAATATTCAAAATCCACTTCCCGTGGCTTCTGACTCTGGTATACTTCCCGTAAATACAGATCCAATATCTGTCTGCAATCCTCACTGAGTCTGCGTTTCCGCTCGGTCAGTCTTTCGGTCTCCCTGATTGCATCTTTATGTCCGGTCAGCGCTGCAAACGGGGCAAACTGCGCCGCTCTGTCCTCCCTTGACATCTGCGGATGTCTGACCGATACATGATGCGCTAAATGAATGATATCCTCATATCCTGTCATGCCTTATGTCCTCCGATCTGCTCATTCCGCGCTTTGGTAGTGGCTCCTTCCTGAAAATTAAGTCCCTTCAGAATTGCATTCTTCCCATACTTCTTCTTAATCGAAAGCACTGCCTCCTGCATCTTCTTCTCCCGTTCAAGCTTCTCATCCTGCTGCTTCTTTTCATTGCCTCCGGTAAAATCAGTAAACAGATCCAGTTGCCGGAATTCTGTCTTATCTGCCGCTTTCTTTTCATCCAATACGTGATTCGCTGCCATCGAAATCCGCCGCACCATCAAATGCGGATTCACAACCCGGTCATACAGTTCCATCACTGCATCGGTTATCATTCTCGCAGAAGCTGTATACTCTCGTAGATTCGCTGTTCCATGTGCATGCTTTGGAATCTTTCTTCCATACCGGTCCACTGTCACCTCCCCTGTATAACCTTTTCCACTTCTCAGATTCTCGATATCATATCCGACAGTCAGCACGATCTGATCCGTAACCAGATGCTTTTCTACAAGATCAAGTGTCAAAAGGTCCAGCATCTCTTTAACCACAATTTTCGCCTTTTGGGCATCATACGGGCAATGTAGTACTTGTCCTGCACCAACACTGTTATGCTCCGGCTGATACGCTTTTACATCTGCAATCGTACACGGTTCCCACCCCCAGGCATGATCGATCAGAAGTTCTGCATTCACACCGAACATTTTATACAAAAGCTCTTCGTTATAAAATTCATTCTCTTTTCCAACCGAGCATCTGGCAATATCTCCCATGGTATACAGTCCACATTGTTCCAGCTTTTTCGCATAGCCTCTTCCCACACGCCAAAAATCCGTAAGCGGTCTGTGATTCCACAAAGATCTGCGATAACTCATCTCATCCAGACTTGCAAACCGGAAACCATTCTCATCCGGTTCGCTATGCTTTGCCATGATATCCATCGCAATCTTCGCCAGATACAGATTCGTACCAATTCCAGCTGTCGCCGTAATCCCGGTCTGCTCATAGATTTCCCGCATTATCTTTCCTGCAAGTTCTTCCGGTGTCAGCCGGTAAGTATGCAGATAATCGGTAACATCCATAAAAACCTCATCGATTGAATAGACATGTATGTCTTCCGGTGCAACATACTTCAGGTAAATGTCATAAATCCGGGTGCTGTACTTCATATAGAGTGCCATCCTCGGAACCGCCGTGATATAATCCAGTGCAAAGCTTCGGTCTGCCTTTAATTCCCCGGTGTCACAGGATTGCCCGGTAAATTCATGTCCTCCATTTTTCCGCTTTCGCTCGTCGTTGATCTCCTTCACCTTCCGGACAACCTCAAAAAGTCTTGCCCTTCCCGGAATCCCATATGCTTTCAGCGCAGGAGAAACAGCAAGACAGATCGTCTTCGTTGTCCTCTCCGGATCGGCTACAACCAGATTCGTCGTAAGCGGATCCAAATTCCGTTCCTTGCACTCCACCGAAGCATAGAAAGATTTCAGATCAATTGCTACATAACTGCGTGTCTGCTCCGGCATTCGCTGCACCTCCTAACACTTCTCGAGAGAACATATGTTCTTTTCCCAATTATACTATATTTTTTCGCCGACCACAAGATTACAACTATAAATTTTTTATTTTTTAAGCAGTTGGATATTCAGATCCACATTTCCTTCAATCCCCGGCACGCTTCCTGTACTGGAATACTGCCACATACTGAACCTATACGGCGTCTGCGGAAGTTCTTCATAATCTGCATACCAGACCGGATAATCCAACAGCTTTTCCAGATCCAGTTCATACGCTTCCCACAGCATATTGCTGTAAATCATGGCATCATATCCCGCTTCTTCTATTTCTTTACAAAATACCTTCGCATTTTGGGTAAATTGTTCTCCCGTCACACCATCCGTCCGTGCTTCGTCTTCCAGAATATGCTCTGGGTCGTACACAACCGACATCTGAAGCTCCTGCCCTTTCAAATGTTCCAGAACAAAATCAGCCTCTTCCTTTGCCTCTTCTTCATTTACCGCCTGCGAGAAAAAATAAACGCCCACATCTATTCCAGCTTTTCTGGCATTTTCCATATTTTGTTCAAACTTCTCGTCTGCATTTAACGTACCTTCTTCACCATAGCCACGATATCCGATCCGCAAAATTGCGAACTCATAGCCTGCTGCTTTCACCTGCTCCCAGTCAATATCTCCCTGAAAAACAGATACATCTACGCCCAGCCTTGAAGTATATTTCTTATCCTCATAGCTGATCTTATTTTCATTTTTTACAAAAAGTGCTTTATTATACAGATTCTTCGCAACTGCTTCATTGATTTCCACCGTATAACGCTCTCCGTGTGCATCTACAAAATCAAGCGTATTTTTCTCATCTGTACTTTCCGCATTTTTTGCATCCGCAGAAGTTTCTGCTGTTTTCTTTCCAGAACATCCTGCAAGCAAAGCTACTAACATTCCGAAAATAATCCATTTTGCTGTTCTCATCTGATCTCCATTTTCTTCGCTGTATTTTCCGGCACTTTTATCACACCAAACCGCCACAAAAGGCTTTTTCTTATACTCCTTATAGTTGTTCTTCAAACTCTTCACAGCGCATAATCTCCTTCACCGCATCCGTCAGTGCATAAAACAAATACGCATCTTTCACTCTTGCTTCCGGATGCGAAAATGAGATGACAACAGATTTGCCATCTCTGAAATACCAGATTCCCCTTGAAGTCATTTTCCAGTCAACTTCTCTGTCCTTATAACATGCATCCATAAAAGCATACTCCGTGCCACAGCAAATAATAAAGTCTGCTTTATACAAATCAATCTGCTCCTTGATAATGTCATGATGATCAACTGCTGCCCTGTAAATTTCACCATTATTTGAAGTATGTCCACCAGAAGTTTTCTTCAAATTGACCGCTGCTATTTTCTTCAACTCCCTCAAGCGTCTCTGTTCATTGTCTATCTCCATCTCAGACCACGGAAATTCTTTTTCCCAGGACAGAATTCCTTCCGTCCAGCGTGCAATATTATCCCATGTCTGTGGTCTTCCACCCTCATAAACAAAATCCCGCAGGTCCCAGCTTTTTCCGCCATTTACTTCTTTTAAGATATATACGATCTTATATCTGGCATTTAAAAATACCTGCTCGCAGATCACTCCATCGGCTACAATACTGGCATCTTTTTCTCTTAATTTTTGAAATAAAAACTCTTCTCGTTCTTTAATCGACATAGCTTTTTCCTTCTCTTTCTAACAAATATCTGAAATTCAAATCCTTATAAACTATATCATTCTATTCTATATTTTCCAACTATCAATGGTAAACGCTCTTACTTCTCCCATTTTCTCATTTTCCAAACAGAATATCCATCCCAACAATATTTAAGTTGACACACCGAAGATTATAGCCGAAAATTATGTATATCAGATACTTAAAAATAACTGATAAGCAGAAAGGACTACTCTATGAGGGAATATGTATATTTATTTGAACTCGATTCAGTAAGAAAAACAGATGAAGAAATAATAGCCGGACAAAAAGCTTTATATAACGAAATTGTCAACAACGGAAATATTGTCGTGCTGACCTATAATCAATTAGTGGATTCCAGAGGATTTTTTAGTTTATTAAAAGATTCCGAATACCAGAAATATTTTATCAGACTTTTTGAAAATGGTGCAATCCGTATATCCCAGTATGGTGATATACGAAGTTTATCCCAGTATTTGATCAACTCTGTTGAATCAGAAAAACAATTTATCTATTCTGCCCTGCCTGTAAAATCTTCTCAAAGAAGACTTCTGTCCTTAATCAAACGAAGTTTATTATATTCAGATCTTTCTGAAATATTTGAGTATTCTACAGGTACAAATCGCTCCGAAAAAGAGCTGATCGAACTATTTGAAGAGCTTGTAGACGATGAAACCACAAGCCCGGAAAACTCAGAAGGAACTCAGAAAAAAAAGAAAATTTTAAAACAAAGTTCTTTATTCGATGAAGAAGCTGTCAACCATTCAAAAGAATCTGTCGTACAGGAAATGCGTAATATATTGCAAAAATTATATTGGCTGCTCTCAACCGTACTACGTTTGAGCGCATTACACGATATTTATATTCCTCCGAAAGCTCCCGAAGAATATAAAAAACTAAAAATGCAAAATATTATTACATTTGTAACAGAATTTGAAAATCCACAAGATCCATTATGGGATAAAGCGATCCATATTATAAAGAATCTCTCATGTTATCAAAATGGTAACAACGACCGATCTGTTTATTTACATAAAATAAAGCAAAAATTCAAAGAAGATGCATCCAAATGCAAAACTCCATATCAATATGCAGAGGCAATTATCAATATCTGCTATAATTACGCCTGCGAGCTAAGTATATGTAATGTTACAAAGCATTATGATGTAAATGAATTGTCCGAAAATTTCAGCGGTGAAAAAACAACTTTTCGTTCTGACTTTTTAAATCGTTTAAACCAAGACTGGCATGATGGGAATCTTGCTGATGAAAAATATTTATTAGATGAAACAATGTATTTTAAAGAATTTGAACAGCTGAAAGCTTTACCCAAGTTCAAAATAGCGGCTCGCTACACAGGATGGCAGACATTGCGGCCGGTGAAAAAAGAAATAAATCGGTTCCTATTTCATTAGTCCTTTCACCTGAACTAAAAAAATACATAAAATACCAAAAGAATGGGACTCATGCAGATTTATTTAAAAATTCTTCGATCTATCCGATTGCAGATGTGAATGATGAATCAATAACAAAAAATCTGATGCAGTTAGAAGAATTATATGGCTATAAATTCGGAGTCGTATATCAGAGTAATTTCAATACACTGATTGTAGATCCTATAAAAAGCAGTAATTCTGAAGCTCCGAAAAAGTTCTTTCCTTACGAACGAATTGTTTCACCAAACGGAAAAAACGGGGTTGTTATGATACCGAAATACAAAAATAACTTTTTATTGTTAAATCAGTATCGACACGCACCAAGAAAAATGCAGTATAGTTTTCCAAGAGGATTTTCAGAGGATAATTCAACTTCATCCGAAAATGCGGCAAGAGAGCTAAAAGAAGAAATCGGCGCAACCATCGTCAATGAGCCAATTCTGCTCGGAAACGTAATTTCTGACAGCGGACTTACAGGCAACAGGGTTGATGTATATTTGGTAGAAATCGAATCTTTTCAGCAAAACCAGCTAATTCACGAAGGAATTAAACAGATTATAGAAATTCCTGTCAATAAAATGGATGATTGGATTCGTCAGGGGAAAATCGATGATGGATTTTCTTTGAGCGCATATGCATTGTATCAATCACATATAAAATAAAATATTTAACGATAGCACCCGGAAATCAACAATACTTTGCAACTGACTTCTCCGAGTGCTATTTTTTCAAGGCTTACATATCATAGAAACAGCACACTGTTCCCTGCCGGATTATTCTCCGTGTAATGCTCGTAGATCAGATCAAGCAGGTTCTCCACTGGCGGACAATACTCCGGCTCCGTTTTCTTCATGTACTCTTCTAGCATTTCTTTCAATTTTTCTATAATGCTGCCATCCTTCCAAACTAAGATTCACATCCTCAGTTATGGCACATATTACTGCACACTTCTGTACATAGCGACCTAATTTTTGCGTTTTTTCGGATGACCCATCTTCTCCTTCACTTCGTCCGGCACATCGATTAGCCCGAACCGATAGAACATTCCGTATATGTAGGTCACGCCTCGAATATCGCCCAGAGCTTTGGGTCTCTCTACTACTTCTTCTTTAATATTCTTCAGTGCCAGCAGTACTGAACTCCATGCCAGGCTTTTACTGTTCTCCCGGCGGTCGATCCACAGTTCTTTTGTGTACTCGCCGTTCCTGCCCTTTTTAATTTCGTAAGAGAATGGCAACCCGGAGTAGGTCTTAAATTTTACTCCAGTATAGGCCAGAACCACACCCCAGAAGTTTTCTTCTGTTGGCTCATCCCTCCACCGCTTCATTGCTCTATATCTCCGTTGCCGCTCTGCTCCGACACTGATCTTTCCTTTTTCTGCTGTGCTTGTGAAGTACACACCTTTCCGATATGGCAGGTACGAGGTGACGGAGGCTTTGGAAAGTTTCAGGGTGTTTGCAGTTGAGAGTATGGAGGTTTTGTAGTCTTGTGTTTCACGGTATTCTTGAAAGGTAGCTTGCACCTTCCCCGCCACTTCTGATTCATACACACCGGCCGTGATGAGCAGCTTTCTTACTTTGATTGGATTTAATCCCAGTTCTTCGCCGATGGCCTGCAAGGACATCTCAGAATCATAAAGTGCCACAGCACTTTCCATCTGCTCTTTCAGATTTTTCCCGGCATCGTACTCTGGCTTCAGCTTCTTTCGGCCTCCACCGGACTTCCGAGATTTATACGCTCTTTTCTTTCCCATGCTTATTCGTGCAGCTCCAGCGGCAGACCATCCGGATCATGGAAGAAAGTCATCTTCTTGCCGGTATAATCGTCAACACGAATCGGCTCACATTCAATACCTACCTCCGCCAGCTCATTCACCGTCTGCTCCACACTCTCTACACAGAAAGCAAGATGACGCAGCCCACATGCTTCCGGGCGGTTCACACGCTTCGGCGGGTTTTCCTCAGCGAAAATCTCCAGCTCTATGTATTCATTGACACGCAGATCCAGTTTCCAGTCCTTACGCTCCGGGCGATAGTTTTCCCTGATAACAGAGAAGCCCAGCTTGTTCACATAAAAATTCTTTGCGGCTTCGTAGTCAGATACGATGATTGCGATGTGGTGTATTTTAGATAAGTTCATTTTTCTCATGCTCCATTTCTTTAAATTTTGTTCTTCTTTTATTTTCGTTATAAACTATACGGTAATCTTCAAAAAATACCGTGCGAACTCCTGGAGTTCAGTTTGTCCACACGGCATATCATCAAAACTTGATCACTTTCGACTCATGGGTGAAAGAACTAATGGTAGCCACACCATTCTTGAAGTAGAACACCTCAGTGTTGCCATCATCTACGGCATACATCTTCTTCAAACTCGGATAGGCATCCAGCATGGACTGTCTTGCTTCCACACGGTCATCCTCTACCAGTTCGCCAGCGACGCGAATCCACTCGCCGCCTTTGAATGCACACAACTCTGCTTTCGGATTGGCATGCAGCTGCTTGGAAACATCCTTCTTCTTGCCAGTCTGGATGTAAAGCTTGCCTTCAAAAATATGTGCCGTGCCAAACGGACGCACTCTCGGCTGGTCGCCTTCGACTGTTGCCAAGTAATATGTTTCAGCTTCTTTTAAGAACTTTACAATTTCTTCCATTTAATTCTTTCCTTTCCCACACGGTCGTGTGTGTTTTATAGTTTTATGGTTTTATTTCAGTTTTTCGAGGATCTCATCCGCACTCATACCGCTGGCTAATAATCTCTTGCTTCTCTGCGATCTGAGTTGCGTAGTCTTTGGTGGTATTGATTTTGGGACGGTTTTTGCTGCCTTTCGTTCTGGGCATCGTGATAACCTCTTTCCTTTAATTTCGTAATGAACCTCTTACCAGCTCACGATTTTCTCAATACTCAAATGAGCTTTCCATAAATATCAATACAACGTTGCTCTCTATACCGACGTTGTTCTGGATATTGGTGAATCATATTTCCAACAACATCTAGCAGATTACGACCGTTATATTCCGCATTTATTTCCTGTAAAACAGACGGACTGATTGGATAATTAATTTCATCCTTCTGAATTGAAACGCATTCACCATCAACCTGAAAAGCTGTAATCGCTTTCCTAAGATCATCAATTGTCGGAAACATTTTCTTATCTACCACGCCGTAATCGTACGCATACAGCAGGTCATCCTCCGAAAAGATTACTGCTTTTTGTATTGTATGTAGTATATCTAATGCTTTTCCAATACCTTCATACGGGAAAATCTTCTTTCCCTTATCCATCATCTCATAGACTCTATTAGATAACTCTTCTGTCTGTAAAAATCTTATTTTTTCAAATCTGTTATCACTCTGTAAAGGAGTCGCATTCATCATTGGCATAATGTACCCACTTTGATGATGACATCTCATAAGTGGTTGGTACCCAATTTGAAAAGCCATTCCATCTAGTTCCCCTGAATAAAAGCTGTATGGCTCTTCACGATGATCATTCAAATGACGCATGTGCCACTCGAAACTTCCACCGTTTAAATAATCTAGCACCCAGTTAGGTGAATGGAATATTACACCATATTTTGAATCTTCTGTTGCTTCGATATCTTTTTTTGTCAAAGGACGATAAGAATCTGTTTTATAGTCATACTTACACGTTGCAAAAAACAATGCAGTTCTAAAATCGTTTGTTAAATCCAACAGGCATGTGTCAAAACCATAATGTTGTGCCAACGCATCAATGTTAATATCACTCAATTTTGCTTCCCAATAGGGCACGACATCTATTTTCCATATAAACTTTGCGAATTGTAATGACCGCATTAAAGCAATTCCCTTAATGAGTTCACATTCATATTTGCTTTTTCCTTCTTGTCTCCTCCGAAGTGATGGCACAGATTTCAAGTACTGTTGATTTTCCCCTCTAAAAAAATGTCGATTACTATTAAATGTGATAATATCTTTACCAAAAGGCATTGAAATAACAGTTCCTCCGGTATTTTTTATCATTAAATCCTCGACAATCCAATCCAGTCTTACATCATCTTTATCTTTTTCCAGTCGTTTTTTTACAGTTTCTCTTATGCCGGCAGACCAATAATCTTCTTCCTTTGCTAATTTCAATAGATCATCAATCTCTGCACTGTCGATATCATGAGTTATATTTTTTAACGGATCAGGAAATAGCCATCCATTCTCATCAAATGAAAGCATTTTGTATCCCCCTAACACTTCAAGCATTTAGTTGCATTGAACAATTTTAAAGTCGTCTCACACTTAGCCGCCATATCAGCGTTGCCTACTGCTCACCACAAAGAGGTGTGTGATTCATTCGAGCAGCACAGGGAGCTTCCGCTCCCTGTATATCACAATTTCATTCAGTTTTACAGACGCTTTCTTACCTTCATGATTCCACAGTAACACACGCCGCCTAGCACTCCGCCGACTGTGTTATAGAAGATGTCTGATAGCTGGAATGTACCCAAGCGAAGCAATAATTGTAGCATCTCAATACTTACAGAAAAGATAAATGCTATTTTACCGCTTTGCCACAGTTTCTTCTTCCAGCCTTTCTCCAACTTTTCTTCGAATGTCCACATCGCTACCGCTGAAAACGGTACCATCATGATTACGTTCTCGATGCACTCGGTGGTCAGCTTCTGTTCGCCATTCACAGTCTCCCAGATGCCCCAGCCACCCATGACATCGGATAAAGGATTCATCCACAAATCGCGATTTAACAGAGTTCGGAATAGAATAAGTGAAGTCACGAACGCCAATAGAAACAGCTTCCGAAAGAATACACTCTCTTTGAATTTCTGATACCATGTCACTATGGCACTCTTCCATCCTTTACCTGCTGCGGAAGGTTCATACGCATACAGGTAGAAAAACATGGCTAGGAAGGAAAGCAGGAGTGAAAATCCAAATGGCTCATAGAGAGCAGTCAGGATGTTTGTGAGAATCTTTCCGAGTAAATCAATCGTTTCTTTCATCGCTGTTTACAGATCACTGAACAGGTCAGCCTTGTACACGCCGTTCTCCAGCATCTCCTTGAAACTGCCCTTTACTGCTGCGACATCTTCATGGTAGGTCATACCATACCATGTATCATTGGTTTTCAGAACCTTCACTGACATCTTTCCCTGCTCCAGCAGTTCGCCGATGAAGATAGGGATCAGATACTCTGCTTTCAGAGGATTGCCCGGGACTTCTTTCTCAAAGAACTCTTTGAAGCCTTCTTCCAGTACATCCAGAAAATCAGGAGTTAATCCCCACATATTCATGGATACCAGAGAATTTACATCGACAGCCACACCATCTGCCTCTGCTCCATTTGCAGTCTTTACAATGTTCTTGGTCTCCACAACTTCAGTCAAGTTGTTATCCTCATCCATCTTGCAGATACCACGGGTTACGCCACCGTTATCAGACAGCGTGTTCTTCAGAACGAAACCAGCCATGCAGGACTTGCCGCCATTCACCAGATACTCATGAACAGCCTTGAAGCCTTCCTTGCCATAGTAATCATCTGCATTGATTACAATAAAAGGATTCTTGATGACCTTCTTCGCTGCAAGGACGGCCTGACCGGTTCCCCACGGTTTTGTCCGGCCTTCTGGCAGAGTTCCCGGGATATCATTAATATCTTGGAAAGCATAGTCAACAGTTACATTATGAGAAGAGCAAATAGAGGCAATGCGATCTCCGATGACCTCTTTGAACTCCTTCTCGATATCCTTACGGATAATGAATACCACATGGTTGAATCCAGCTTCAATCGCATCATGGATCGAGTAATCCATGATGATATGTCCAGCATCATCCACTGGCTCCAACTGTTTGATTCCTGTTCCAAAACGGCTACCGATACCGGCTGCCATGATAAGTAATGTTGTGTTCATAACTCTCTCCTCTCTGTACTCGCAGTTTAATTTACCAATAAATATTATTCTAGGCTTTTCTCAACACAAATACTTGTCTACAAATCCCAATACTGAAGCCAATGTGTCGGCCTGTCCAAAGTCTTTACTCTTAGCATCTGTTCCATCTCCATTAACCAGAACAGCTTTGCATCCAGCCGCCAATCCAGCTTTAACATCGTTCTCACCATCGCCAATCATATAGCTCTGGCTCAGCTCGATATTATAATCACTAGCCGCATTCAGCAGCATTCCCGGCTTCGGTTTGCGACAATCACATTCAATCTTCAATTCTGGAACTTCACCTTCATATCCCTTATGTGGATGATGAGGGCAATAATAGATTGCATCAAGGTAGGCTCCCTGCAAGCCAAGTTCTGTCTCCATCTTGTTATGGATTTCTTCCAGTTCTTGGAACGTCACCTCTCCTCTCGCAATAACAGGCTGATTTGTGACTACAATTGCAAGATAACCAGATGCATTGATCTTCTTGATTGCCTCCGCCACACCCTCAACCAACTCAAAATCATTAATGTTTCTAAGGAATCCAACATATTTATTAATCGTACCGTCCCGGTCGAGGAACACAGCTTTCTGCTTATTTGAAAGATTCTTAGCCGCTACTATTCCAGCTCTAAAGTCTTCTTCCACCTGATGAAAGCGATCTGGTGTTCCCATATCCTTTACATATTCTGGCGAGTCATAGCAAAACATCTTACCAGTTCCAGCCAAAGGTTTTAGAAGCTGACGATCCAAATCTACTTTTACAGTTTTTCCTGTCATCTTGTCCACAGTACCGATTTTTTCTGCATCAATCGACACCATATCAAGGACTTTAGGATCAATTACATGCAGACCTGCATTGACTCTATTTTTATAATATGTAGGGCGAACATCCTCCTTCGCCAGCCAAGATTTAACTGACATATCTTTTTCCGCAATGATGAGCCCGCTATCATACGGATGGTTATTTGGATGGGTGAACAATGTCACCAATCCACCATGTTCCTGATGGAATCTAACCATCCGGTTGAAATCAACATCAAAAATGGCATCCGCATTCAAAAGTAGAAACGGTCTATCCCCTAATTGCTCTCGCAACTTAAAAAGTGCACCAGCATTTCCAAGCGGTGTGACTTCATTGTAGTACTGAATCGAAACCCCAAGTTTAGAGCCATCTCCAAAATGGTTCATGATTTTGTCTCCCATATGGGAAACTGTCATAATGATATCTTTAAATCCCTGATCTCTTAACGAGATAATCTCTCGCTCAAGAACTGGAACACCTTCTATCGGAATCAAAGGCTTCGGAATATCAGGGAATAATTCAGATATTCGAGTTCCTCGCCCTCCGGCCATAATCACTGTTTTCATAATTTTTCAATCAGCTTTCTTACTATCTTTTCTGCTTGCTACAATTTTAGCTGGAACCCCAGCCAAAGAAACTCCGTTCTGCTCAAAGCTTTTAGTTACCACTGCCCCAGCTCCAATATAAACATTATTTCCTATTTTAACATTTCCAATGACAACTGAATTCATCCCTAATTCGCAATGATTTCCTATTGTGGGACCGTTTCCACCATCTTTACTGCCCAAACAAGTTGATCCAATTATATTACAATATTCTCCGACAGATGAAGTTTCATTGATGATAATGTTTCCTGTATGAAATATATGTAGTCCTTTTCCAAAAACATTTAACGGAATTTCAAACCCTAATCGCAGCCCTAACCTATTTCTATAAAAGTTATGGAGTTTAAATAAGAGTCGTGTTGTGCCCCCCCCGCACAATTTTTATAGTACTCACAAATTCTTAATTCTCGTAAGTATCGGCGTATTAAGCTACTTCTGCCATATTCCTTTTCTTCAAGTGCTATTATGTTTTTTAAATCTTCTTTTGTTGATATCATTTTATTTTTTCTCCAAATTGCGTTTAATGTATTATTTTCTGAGCTATCTGATTCAATTTTTTTAATTCCTTATCTTTTTCAGTCTTGTTTAGCATAGTCACACAATGAATTATTATGCCTAATAGTGCCATTATCAACGCTTCAAGTATTAATCCAGCCCAGTTGTGTGGCATATAAATTAAAGTAATTCCTTTGAAAATCACTACCATAATTATAACCGAACATATATGTCTAATCAGCACTTTATATATTCCAAGAGGTTGAAGTTTTATAGAGTATGCCGCATACATTGGTGTAAATACAAAATTAATTACGGTCATTATAACTGCTGTAGTTACAACAATAGAATAAATTCCCAAATTTGTGTATTTCAGCAAGAGATACATAAATAAGACATTTAATAATCCGCCACCTATCGTCACAAGGCATGGAATTTTCTTTTTTAAAGTAAGAGTGTTGATATAATATAAAGGTTGTACTACGCCTTCTGTCACGCTACTTATAATGGTCAAAATAGCTAATACATACAATATATTTGTATCTTCGTTTGGAATCCAAAGTTTAAAATACGTCCACCCTAATACTACAAAACCCGCAAATGCAACATTAGAAAAATATCCACATATTCTCATGGCTTTTGTTAGCTCATTAAAGAACTGCTCTTTGTTTCCTGTTGAATACATCTTTAACATACGTGGTTGAAATGGTTGACTGACCACTTGATATAACATAGAAAACATCGTTCCGATAGTTTTAACAACTGCAATTTGCCCTGTTTGTACAGCAGTAAGCATCAAGTTCGAAATCAATAAATCAAGCCCGCTATTTAAAGTATTACCTAAACTATTAACAGATTGCCAAACCCCGTTACTCATCATTTCCTTTACTCGTTTATAAGAAACAAGTTTTTTTCTGAACTTAAGTTCCGGAGTAAGCTTCTGCTTTAGAATGTAATTTCCGCCAACTAATACAATTGCCGCAATAAATGAACCAAATCCTACAACCCAAATATCTGCAGTACAATACCTAAAAACAATAACCAGCACTACCGACTCTGCTATGTAGGAGATAATTTTAACAATCCCGTTTAAGTCTAAGCGATTTTTTATGAAACAACTGGCATTTAAAGGCGTAACTATTGTTGTCAGAACAAAATTGATAAAAACGAATATAAACAAAGCTTTTACAGATGGAATCAATTTTTCCGGAATCTTCAGAAGATATTCCAATTTAAATATACATAATAATGCAAAAATCAACAATGCTCCCGATAATTGAAAACATGCTAGGATTGATGAGGAATAATATGAATTTGCCTCTTCAATCTTGTTTTTATGATAATTAAGCGTAATATAGCGAACAATAAAAGTTGTCAAAGCTACTGTAATAATTTGAGCATACGAAACTGCTGTTTTTGCAATCGAAACAAAACCATATGCTTCAATTCCCACATGATTTGATATGTAAGGAGTCAGCAGAAAATTAATCAAGTAGCTAAAAACTGTAGCTATTCCAGAAATAAAAATTGTTTGAAATAATCTCTTGTTTTCTTTACTCATTATGCATATTCCTCTATTTCAACCACTTAATCAGTTCCTCTTGTGCCACAGCAGCTTCCTGCTTCATTTTCGAAGTGATCTTTTCGATTGATTTTTTATCATCAGAGAAGATATTATCCATCACTTGATTCACCCTTTGCATATCCAAATCAAACTCTTTATAAAAATCCGCACTATTGCGAATGCCATATTCAACCAAATAATCCTCTAATCCCATCATGCGTATCACATTAGATGTTTTATCTGAATATGAGATAAAAACACCTGCTTGACCATTATAAATAGAAAACATTACTGAATGGAAACGCATACATATATTGCAGTTTGAAAAGCGAAATAATGCCCGCTTTTCCCCTAACGTTAGTGCTTTAGAATTATCACAAATTACATATGGCAGCTTCAATTTCTCTACCATATCTTTAATCAATCCCATATCCATGTCATAATAAAAAGGCAAAAAAACATTTATATTCTCTTTTAAATGCTGATTGTGTGCTATTTCTGATAAATTATCCAATAATTTCTTATAACGATTCCCATGTACTTTCTCGTCATATTCGTTCGGAAACCATGGCATAGGAATAGCCCATAAATTATATTTTCCCTGTTCAAGATGTAATTTTTTCAAACAGCTATCCACGTTTTTAGTTTCCGCTTCTGTATCCACCCCAAATGTAATATCAACTGATTCCTTAACATTTGTACATCCTAATTCCTTAAGTAAACAATAGCTTTTATGATTGCGAACAATAATGAAATCTACTAATTGGGAAATCTTTTTCCACACGATTTTGTTTTCAGAACTATTAATCGAATTTATGTCTATACCGTATATGCAAACTTTTGCATTGAATTTCTTTGCAAATTGAATGCTACTAAGAAGGCTCGGAAAATTCGCCGCATTTTCATCCGGGAAAAGCCCTCCACCACCAATAATCCAATAGTCGCATTTTATTAGCTCTATTCTTTTATGAAGTTTCCGAAATTTTCGTTCAGGAATAATTTTACAGCTTATATTATGGAATTTCTTAAATAATTCTTGATAATCATCTCCGTTTGAAATTACAGATACTTGATAAGGCTCTTTTACACCTGCTTCCAATTTAGCTGCTCGATCCAAACTTTTTAATAACGAATATAATATAAAATCGTCGCCTAAATTATGATACCCATAGTATCCCTTTATTAATATCTTTTTCATGCCAAACTCTCCCGTTTTTCTTTGTGCTCATCAAAATACCAATTTGTATGGTAAAATAGTGCAATTAATACCCAGGAAACCAAATTACCCAATTCAACCTCAAAAGCCATAGCAATTAAAACAACGGTAAACAAAAGATTAGAAATATCAGAAATCGTTTTCTCACTGCATTGTTGAATTTTTCTAATCATAACTACGAACACAACCATTAAAAGGACTAACTGAATAATGCCGCCTTCCCATAAAATCTGCAGCCATTGATTATGTGCGTTAACAAGTGCAGCACTTCCTAACATCTTTTTGGCACTTTCCGCCGTCATTTGTCCCCAACCCGAAATCGGTTTCTGGAAAATATAAACGCTCGCATTCATCCATGCTGTAACTCTTCCAGAAAACGTCAAATCTTTTCCTAACACCCCAGTAATAATTGGTTGTAAAAAAGTGATGCTACCCATGAGTATTATGGTTTGCATAATCACATAGACGATTCCTACTATTACTATATTAATATGAATTGTCTGTTTCTTTCTAGAATGAAAATACAGCACACCAACATCTGCTATAATTGCCACTACAATTGACGTTGACGATTGGATATGTATGACAGTCACCAATGTAATAAACATTACTATGTACCATCTTACTTTATATTTTTTCAGATCTGTCATTCTGTATTTAACATACGACAAATAAATCGTTGTTAAATACCAAATAATATGATTATTCTTATTGCCTAACAGCCATCCTTTTACATCAGAACTAGACCATTCATTCCATATTGTCGTTGTCTGATATAATCCATTCGGAAACAAAAAAACAGAAAGGACATCTGCCACAGTAATAATTAGAAAGATAACATATAAAATTGTAATAGTCTTCTCGTAACGCTTAGATAATACTATATCAACTACACACAAAAAAAATAGCATTTTAGCTGTTGATATCAAAAAGTGTATTTCTCCTTGCCCATGAAAATAACTATTTATCACAGTATATAAATAATAAACACTAACCACTGCTCCAAATTTTGATAATTGTATTTTTTCTTTGACAAGAAATAATACCATACAGGCAGCTATAACATTGCTCAACATTTTAATAAATGACAATTGATCAGTAATGTAAGCTGGCATCAAAACAATCAATGAAAAAAAAGTAAAGATAATCGTATTTTTTGAAACCTTAATAGTTGTCATCTCATTCCTCTTTGTATTATGTTCTTTTCACCACCGAAAAAAGTCTCTTCTAACATCAAGCAAAGACAATGATATACTGGCAAATGCAATTCTTGAATCATGTAGGTCTCTGTCTGCGGCACTTTAATGCAAACATCGCTCATCTGTTCAAGCTTACTATTTTTTGCTCCTGTCAAACCAATTACTTTCATTCCTTTTGCATGTGCAGTAACAGCCGCATACAGAATATTCTTGCTGTTTCCGCTTGTGGATATGCCTAAAAACACATCCCCCTCTACCCCATAGCCATTAACTTGTTGTGCAAAACAAAGTAACGGTTCGCAGTCATTCATGTATGCTGTTGATAGCGCCGGATGACCATCTAATGCAATTGCCGGTAATGCACCTTGTAAATTCTCTACGAGAGTCTTTCCAAGCTCTTCACTCTCATCAATTAATTTTTGAGAAATTTCTGCATCCAATTTTCTTGGAAGTTTAAATCCCTTCATCAATTCTCCAACGATATGTTCCGAATCTGCTGCAGAGCCACCGTTGCCTGCGACAAGCAATTTATTTCCTTTAGAATAACTTTCTTCCAGTAGAAAATAGGCGCGAATTATGCTATCTTCACAACCTTCTAACATCGGATATCTCGCAATCAGTAGTTCGACATGTTCTTTCAGTTTTTTTCTAAGCTCCTTCATTGCCTCTACCTCTTTACATGTTTGGTTCATAAGCCTCTGGTGTATAATGAATCACCCTCGTACCACCATCTTCAAACGCAAACGGAATATGCATCAGGTCACGCATCGCCCAGCGCACCGCATCCTGTCGTTCAGGCTGAACATAGAATACAAGAAATCCACCGCCACCAGCACCCAGCAATTTTCCGCCCAATGCACCAGCCGCCACGCCTTTTGCATAAAGTTCATCAATACTATTCGTGGAAACTGCCGATCCAGTTTGACGCTTAAGTTTCCAAGTGTGATCCAGCATTCTGCCAAAATCATCAATATCTGCATTCTTATCTGTCAAAACACGTTCAGCATCATCGACCAATGCCAACATCTCTTTCAACTGCGTCGTCTTATCCTGCTTTCCTGCTGCGTTTGCTTTCTGCACATCAGAAGAAAAGCGGGTAAACCCAGTAAAAAACATCATTAAATTCTGATTGAGCTGTTTCTTTCTCTCTGGTGAAATAATAACAGGCAGGACTTCATATCCGTCTGCATTAAAGTTAATACGATTGAACCCACCGAAAGATGCAGCAATTTGATCCTGCCAACCACCAGCTTCCTGGCAAAGATTACGCTCCAAATAAATGGCTTCATCTGCCAGTTTCTTTTTGTCAGCATACTTACCCTTCAAAGCATAAAAAGCATTCAACATCCCAACTGCAAAAGAACTTGACGTTCCTAAGCCAGAACGTGCCGGAAGGTCTGCTTCATATGTAAGACGAATCTCATGCATATCTAACATTTTCATTGCATTGCGGATTGCAGGGTGCTGAATGTCATCAATGTTTGTCACGCGCTCCGTCTTTGAATACGACAACTCCGTAGAATAGTCAAAAAATCTTGGTAAATGGCGTACATTCACATAACAATACTTGTCAAATGTGGTAGATAAAACAGCTCCACCGTTTTCCCTAAAAAAACTTTCCATATCTGTTCCGCCACCAAAAAAAGACATGCGGAATGGTGTTTTTGTAATAATCATAGTTTAGCTCCTGTTGTTTTTTCGACAATTTCCTTCATGATATTATAAGCTGCATTTTCAGAATAGAGTCGATCATAAAGCGTAATCAGCTCATCATTTTTCTTACAGATTGGCTTTCTATCTATCTTGTTGAAAGCTTTCAGATATTCTTCCGCTGTATCGCATTTAAACACAACTTTATCTTTCAAATCATCTGGAATTTCCTCCCAGTATCCATATAGACTTTCTGAAGATCCTAAAAACATCTTTCCATATGAGATTGCCTCTGCAGTTTTTATTTTCATACCTCCACCATCTGTTAATGGTGCTATCACCATATCTGCGTAATTATAGTATTCTGATAAACTATCAACAAACCCAATCACATGGATATCATTGTCATTAAACTCATCTCGTACTTTTTCTAGTCCTTTTCCAACTACCCATATATCATAATTCACTTTTACACTATCAAATACCGTATCACAAAACCAATGCAGACCCTGAATGTTTGGCAAATAATATGTGCCAACAAATAGAATATGTTTTTTATTTCCACAATATGGATTCAAGCCCATTTGTTGCGTGTGATTTTTCGATACGCATACAGGAAAATAAAAGTCCGCATCCACATTATAATATCTTTTTAGTAACTTATTTTCATTTTGGTTTAAGACAATATTGGCGTCTGTATGTGTCGTGCTGATCTTTTCCTGGGTCAATCCAATTCTGAAATCAATTTTGTCGTACCATGGTGCGTTTTTTATCCAAATTCTAAACAACTCTGCCTTGACGTCATGAAAAAAGGTGACAACTGCCACTGCATCGCATTTTTCTTTTATCGTTTTTACTAAATTTCCATAGTAAGAATCATCAACAAAAACAAAAGAAATACTCTCATTTTTTATCAATTGACATATATCACCTATAATCTTATTACTGAATAAATATGTGTTTCCCTCTAAACACCTATTCAGTCGATCTAAAATACCGTGATATTTTCCATATGCAATATACTTTTCTTCTCTGCAGGCAGTCTCAGATACCCCAACATCCACTACATATACATTTTCTTCTCCAACTAATTTTTTCAATACATTCAAATGCATTCTTGAGCCTACTCCTGCCCCTGATACATCATGAATGCTTTTTGATATAAACAAAACCCTCATACGATTGTTCCTCTTTTTTATATTTTCATACCCACACTAGTTACCTTGTTTTTCTAGCAATTCATAATATTGTAGAATCTCTTTTTCATTACCATACTCATGTTTATCCAAGTAACACTGAATGGAGTTATACAATTGAGAATTCTCTCTAAGTTCAATTATTCCTTCTGCTATTGCATTAGGACTTATATCAGTAATCAGTCCCTCTTTCTTATCCATCAACTGATCCTTAATTGTAGAATAATTAGTTGCCAGTATTGGTTTTGTTAGTATTTTAGCTTCATCCAAAACAACTGATTTTCCTTCCCATCTGGAAGGCTGTACTAACAAATCGCAGCTCCTAATATACGGGTATGGATTTGCTCTCAATCCCAGAAATGTAATATACTCCTCTAGATCATTGTCTTTTACTTGTTTTTTTAACTGCTCTTCAAGCTCACCTGCTCCTATAATCCACCAATGAATATCTGAATACTTTTCTTTCAAGATTTTCACTGCATCGATTGCAAAATCATAACCCTTTTGTCTTGTTAAACGGCCTATTGACAAAACATTAAACTGATTTTTCTCAAACTCTGATACTTCGAACTCTTCCGACATTTTTTTCAATAAAGAACCTGATGTTAAATTGGGCAAACAATAAAATTTATTTACCATGGCAGGATAATTCTGTTTTAATATCTGCACACATTTATCAGAGATACTTACAACGCTGTCTGCTTTTTGAAAATACTTCTCGTAAATCTTTGCATCTTCATATTTCTTTATTTCGTTGAAATCGTTATGAATCCAAAGTATTTTTTTCTTTGCATTAACCTTGTCAATCACATAATATGATGCATCGCCCTCTAAGAATCCAATAGCAATATCATATTCTTCTTCCAAATTGGACAAGTACCGTTTATAGAATTTTATCCATCTCTGTTGTCTTGCATTTTCCTTGTAAAGACATTTACATATAAATGTACTTGTCCCTCTTAGAATTCCAGCTTTAATACCTGAAACTGAGCTAAACATCCCTCTATCAATTTTATAAGCATATTGCAGTGAATCTGTAGGCTGTAATAATCGTACTTCATTAGGAATTTGAGACAAAAACAGTCCTTCTCGTTTGAACAGCAGCAAATCCACTGCATACTTTTCATAATCTATAAGATTTAATAAATTCACAAGACTTTTTTCTGCTCCGCCACTGCCTAACGACGGCATCACAAACAATATGTTTTTCATAATATTCCTCTTCTACTCTTCGAATCACTATTCCAAATATCTGTTTTGAATATATCTACCCGGATTATTAAAATTCAGCACTTTTGCATAGTTTCCCGCCGCCGTTGCATTTGATGGAATATCCTTGGTAACAACGCTTCCTGCACCAATCGTAGCATTATCTCCAATACATACATCCTCAACTATACAAGTATTAGGGCCAATATAAACATTATCTCCTATTACTGCTGCTTTTCCTTCATTTGAGCCAATCGTTACAAATTGAGAAAGATTGCAATTATTTCCAATAACTGTTGAAGGGTTAACAACAACAGGTCCTCCATGGCTAATATATAGTCCATATCCAATTATCGTTTTTCTAAGTATCTGGATCTGCTGGTGATTTCTCAATTTCCATAGGATTATTCCAAGCAGTTTTAACACCCCCCCAGCATTTACCAATCGAAATGCCACAGAAAAGCGAAAACCAGACTCTTTTACATATGTTTTAATAAATTCCTTAGATGATATTGTTCCGGCATAGCGAAACAAATCACTTTTTATTAACTCAATTGCGCCCATACTTCTTTTCCACCCCACTTTGCAATATTTATTTTATACTGTTTTCAATCAACGCCTTATAAAATGTGCCTTCTGCTTCGATGTCCGGTGATAATTTATATGTCAGCTTATGAATACCTGTAAGCTTTTTGATCCAATTCCATTTCTCTTCTGAATAATCATCGGCTAAAACCTTAACAAGATACTCGCTATAATCACTGTTCATATATGGAATCGCTTGCTCAACTTCCGGATTGCTCTTCACCACCAAAGTGATAATCAAATTCGGCAGCAGATGCTCAATTACATGTTCGTTTTTGAGCCAATATGCGAAAGCAACATTTCTTATCTCTCGAATTGTTTTGTTTCCCTTTTTTGCATGAAGAAACCATGCAGGATATAGCACAGGGTTATCTATCAGCAGCAGTGAATTTCGTACTGCAAAAAAGTCGCTATTTAAAATCATATCTGGAATAGGATCTGTAAGATATACCGTTGAATCGATCCACGTTCCACCATAATGTTCTAGTAATGCAAATCTCATCAGATCCGCATATCCAGCCATCGGAATCTGGCCAGCGTCCTTTTTCTTTTCAATGTAATCTGGCAATCGAATGTAATCTGCAAGGTTTTGATCATTCAGCAAAATGATTTTTTGATTGGAATGTTTACATACAGATTCATAGCACTTCTGAACAATAATCGGTGCCTGTTCAATACCTTTATTCCAATAAATCCAGATCGGATTCTCCACATCATTTTTGGGAAAGCTAAGCCCCCGAACATCTGTGTCTTTACACTTTAAATATGGTTTTATCTTGGATGAAGCACGTTCCCGCCACAATACCTTCCGCACCTCATAATCCTTGACAAGATGCAATTTGATAAACATAAATGCCCCTCGTTTGACGGCATTCACAATTCCATATCTTTGAATAAATCCTTTCATGCCAATATTTTGATAGTAGTCATTCAGCATAATAATTTAATTGTCTCCCTTTATCTTGCAGAAACTACTATTCAAAAGGCTCATAGATTCCGCACCAGATAATGGTAAACTGTTTCCTCCTTATCAATTGATGGTTCTAATTTATAGGTTAGTTTATGTATCCCAGTAAGACTCTTAATCCAATTAAATTTTTCCTCTGTAAACTTATCTCCTAATACTCTAACCAGATATTCGCTGTAGTCACTATTCAAATAAGGCATCTTTTTCTCAACCTCTGGTGATGACCTCATTATTTGTGTAATTACAATATTTGAAAACAAATATTCTGGTACATGATTATTTCGTTTCCAGTAAGCAAATAGAACATTACGAATCTCACAAATCGTTCTATTATGTTGCTTGGCGTGGATGAACCAGACCGGATACAATACGGGATTATCAATTTCGCCGAGTGAATTATGAAACACGAAAAAATCACTATTTAATATTTCCTGTGGGATTTCATCTGTTAGCAGTATTGTTGCATCCATCCATGTCCCGCCATAATGCTCCAATAATGCTACACGCATCAAATCTGTATAAATCGCTAATGGAAGGACTCCGCTTTTTAATTTTTCATTCAGATAATCCGGCATATTTATATAGTTCTGCACATTGTTTTCTGTAAGCAAAACAACTTGTCTGCCAGCATATTTTTTTATAGATTGATAGCAAGTCTTCACTATCTCAGGTGCCTGCTCCAACCCTGTATTCCAAAATAACCAAATAGGCTCATCCACTTGGGTTTCTGGAAATGTCAGCTTTTCAGGAGCGGTATCTCTGAACTTCAGATATTTTTTACAAACCGCCGTGCCACCCTCCGATTGCCAAAGCAGTTTTCTCAACTCATAATCTTTGACAATATGAAGTGGGTTACGAAGAAATTTGTTCCACATTCTTTTCTCCTCGATAAATTTTCATCAGTTTTACATAGTAGCTCTCTGTCGTTTCATAATTCACTTGACTACAATTCTTTGTATATCTTTCCAATACATCTTGTGTTTGAAGAACTTTCTTTATCGCCTTCATCAGTTCTTCCACATTACCCGCTTCAAACAATTCTCCGGTTTTACCAGGCTCAATTAATTCGGGGATACCTCCCATTTTAGATCCAACAACAGGCGTACCCAAAAGTACCGACTCCATAACAGAGTACGGGCAGTTTTCATACCATTCAGACGGGCAGATACTGATTGCTGCCTCAGCAATAATGCGATAGAGTTCTTCTCCAGTCTTAAATCCCAGATACTTCACATTGGGAATATCCTTCATTTTATCAACCGACGGGCCATAGCCAATAAACACAAATTCTGTATTTGGCATCTTCTTGGCTACTTCAAGCAAAGTATCTGTTCCTTTGTCTCGCGACAGATGCCCAAACTCTAATACATAACCCTTTTTTTGAATGTTATCCAAGTGCGGCATCTCTTTTTTGAAATTATGCAACCCGATGGTTTTATCACGGAATCTTTTCTGCGTGTCCAACTTTGATTTAAGAAAATAACTACAGCAAATATAGGCATCCACATATGAGTATGCTTTACTATATTTCCACATATATCCATCCAGTGTTCCAAGAAGACTTTTTGCTCTGGAATTTTTCAAGCATTTAGTTTGAAGGCAGTGAATATAATGACCATCCAAACACCGTTCACAAGGCTTCATATCCACATCGAACATTCCATGGCTGGGGCAAACAAGCTGATAGTCATGTGTCGTGTAAACAATCTTACATTCTTTTTTTGTTTCTTTACGCCATTTGTTAGTTTCCAGAATAATAGAAGGGGTCAGATGATACTGTATATTATTGAGATGTATAACATCCGGCTTAAAATCATCTAAAACCGCACGAATTTTCTTTCGTGCTTCTCTTGAGTAAATAATACGAAAAGGCGCATTTAAATTTGCCCTTATTCCTTGAGAAAAATCCATATTTGTTACATATGAACCGATTCGATTTCCTACTGTATTTTTTTCATTCTCAAGCCCAAAGTACTGAACTTCGTGCCCATGTTCTTCTAACATTTTTCCCACATCGAATGTATACGTTTCCGCTCCACCCTTGGGAAATATAAATTTATTCACAAGTAAAATCCGCATATTCTTACTTCCTTTTTTATACTGTAATTATCTTTGATATCTATCCCTATTCAATTGAAGCACTTCCACTGTGTTGTTCTTAAACTAGAGCGCTTTTTCCTAATGTAAGTAGAGATAAAAGACATTTTAAAGTTTTCATTTTTGCAACGGTGTACAAAGGGAACATAATAAAAAACTTAATAATGGACTGCCAATCTTACACAAAGTACCGCCCAAACGAGACTACGGGCGGTATTTTTGTATCATGGCGGAGAAAGGAGGAACTTCCCACGGGGGCTTGACTGAAAAGTTGAGCCCCTTTTTTCATGCCAAAAAACAGGAGGTAAATGCTTATGGCAGATGATAAAACCACAAAAACGCCGGAACAGACGGTAACGGATAGCGGGCCGGGCAAGGAAACGCCTCCCGCTCCCCCAAAAGAGCCGGGGAAGGTTTCCGTTTCCCCGGAGCCGGAAAAAAAGACGGAACCAGAGGTAAAGAACCCACAGGTTTCTGTCTATAACTTCGCTGAAATTATGAAGGAAAAGAAAGTCGAGGAACGGGCGGCAGCTCCCGGCGTGGAAAAGCCTGACCCGGCAAAAGCGGAGAAACCGGAAAAGCAGCCGGAGGCTCCGAAAAAAGCAGAGGAAAAACCCAAAGAGCCGGAACAGCCGAAGCGCCGGGGCCGTCCCCCGAAAGCAAATAAGGACAAGGACGCAGCCCCGAAGTCCAAAGTTCCCGCACAGAAACCGGAAAAGGCGGTCAAAAAGGAACCGGAGAAAAAAACGGCTCCAACGATACAGGCCGCTCCCGCTCCGAAAGGACCCGAAAAGCCAAAGGATGCTCCACGCCGGGGCAAGGAGCAGATCGTCTATATCAAGCTGAACGAACTCCACGCCTTCAAGAACCATCCCTTTGAAGTCCGGGATGATGAAGAAATGCGGGCTATGGTGTCCAGCGTCAAGGACAAGGGCGTGACCCAGCCCGCTATCGTCCGTCCCCGTGAGGATGGCGGCTATGAGGTCGTGTCCGGCCACCGCCGCCAGAAAGCCAGTGAGCTTGCCGGATATGCGGATATGCCCTGTATCGTCCGAAACCTGACAGATGATGAAGCCATCACACAGATGGTGGAGGACAATCTGAACCAGCGTGAAGAAATCCTCCCCAGTGAGCGGGCCAAAGCCTTAAAAATGCAGCTTGAAGCCATCAAGCACCAGGGCTCCCGCACTTCGGGCCAGATTGACCCGAAGGACGCAGGTAAACGCTCCAACGAGATCGTGGCCGAGCGGAACAAGATGGCCGTCAAGCAGGTGCAGCGGTATATCCGTCTCAATGAGCTGGTTCCAGACCTGATGAAGCTGATGGATGAAAAAAAGCTGGGTTTTACTACGGCGGTGGAGCTTTCCTATATCGGCAAGAAGAACCAGAACTATATCGCCGTCGCCATTGACAGCCAGCAGTCCTCGCCTTCACAGGCGCAGGCAAAGCGTATGCGTGAGTTGGACGAAAAGAAGCTACTCAACGGGGACGTGATCGACGGCATTATGATGGAGGACAAAAAGGAGGTAGACAAAGTGATTTTGACAGGTGCGGAACTGAGCAAGTATTTCGGCAAGGAAACTACGCCGAGGGAAATGAAGGACCAGATTATCAAGCTGCTGGACGACTGGAAGGGCCAGCAGAAGGAACACGAAAAGCCGGAGAAGAAAAACGAACAGGAAAAGTAAGCCGAAACTTCGGGTCAACGTGGCCCGAGGATTGCGGGGCTCTGCCCCGCGCCCCGAAGCTCTGGAGATATAAATTATTCCCCGTCGCCAGTTATTCCGTAGCATAGCCGGGAAAATCAGTCAAGGGCAGCGCCGCCGCAGGCGGTGCCAGAGGCACCCTTGACGGATTTCTCCCGGTTATGCTTTTTCCCGATCAAGCGACGGGGATATAAATTCTCCAGAGCTGTTCCCCTTCCCGGGGGAAGGGGCGGAGGGGTTGGGCGATACCTTGCTTTTCCCTAAACCAAAACAGAAATGGAGGTTCAACCAATGAAACGACCTTTAGCATACCTGACCGCCGCATGGAGCGGCGAGCCGGATGTTGATATGGAGCTGGCGACCCACTACTGCCGCCTTGCTTATGAGGCGGGCTTTTCCCCGATCTGCCCGCTCTTGTATCTGCCGCTGTTTTTGAATGACAGCGTTCCCGAGGAACACAAGGCCGGGATTGATATGCGCCGGGATATGCTGCGGCGCTCCCACACCCTGATTGTCTGCGGCAGCGCTGTGGACGAGGATGTAAAAAATGATATTGCGGTTGCCGGGCGGCTGGGCATTGCGGCGACCACACTGGAAGGGGTGCTTGCCGTGAAGGGACACGGCACCCCGGGCCATGCCGGACATTAAGCTGGGGAGCCTTTTCGACGGGATCGGCGTGTTCCCTCTGGCTGCTTCCCGGTGCGGTATCCGTCCGGTATGGGCCAGTGAGATTGAAAAAGCGCCCATCTCCATAACCAAAAGGCACTTTCCCGACATGGTGCATTTGGGGGATATTACGAAGGTGGACGGCGGGAAAATCCCGCCGGTTCATGTAATTACCTTCGGTTCCCCCTGTCAGAACCTTTCTCTGATCGGCAACCGCTCCGGCCTTGCCGGGGCAAAATCAAGCCTGTTCTATCAGGCGTTTCGTATCATACAGGAAATGAGGGATGCTACTGATAACCTATATCCAGCTATCGCTGTTTGGGAAAACGTCATGGGAGCGTTTTCTACAAATGACCGGATGGACTTTAGAACCGTCTTATCCGCCTTCTCGGACACCGAAGTTCCAATGCCTCCTTCGGGAAGATGGGGAAACGCCGGAATGGTGCGAGGGGGAACGCCTGATGTGTGCTGGCGACTCATGGACGCCCAGTATTGGGCAGGCTCCCGAAGGCTGGCACGAAGGCAGCGGATTTTCGTCGTGGCGGATTTTGGAGGCAGACGTGCCGCAGACATACTATTTAAGCCCCGTCCAATGCTCCCACTTCCTCCGCCTTGCGGAGAGGGCGGGTGGGCCGCCGCCGAAGGAGATCGAACAGCTTCTTTTGAAACAGGGCGGCAGATACCAGTCATCCACCCCTTTCAGTGCTTCCGTATGCGGGGAGCGGCAAAAAGGCAGGAAGAAACGGCCTTCCGAAACAGCTTCGGATTACCAACTGACCCTTTTCCCACTCTTTTAGCCAGTGATGTAACGCCCTTTGCCTTCTGGTATGAGGGCGACCCGAAGGGCGGCTGTATCCGTTTTCTGACGGAAACGGAAAGCGAACGGCTGATGGGGCTGCCAGAGGGCTGGACAAAGTACGGGGCGGACGGCGTGGAGATCCGGCCTCTGCAACGCTACAAGGCACTGGGAAACGCGATTGCCCTCCCTTGCGCCGATTACATTATGGCCGGGATTTATGAGGTGCTGGCTGACCGGGCCGGAAAGGAGGAATGAGCCCATGTTTGAAGCCTATATAACCAATACAGCCCTATACCCCTTAATGGGGATTGAGGTAGGGACAACGGTACATTTCCCCATGACGACACAGGAGTTGCAGGCCGCCCTTGCCAAAATCGGGATAGACGGGAAACGGTACAGCGAAGTGTTCTTTACCAGCTTTGACAGTGATGTGCTGGGGCTCTACGATTATCTCTACGAATGTGAGAACATCGACGAGCTGAACGAGCTGGGCCACGCCCTGCTGGAAGTACGGGATAAGGGCGGACTGGAAACCTTTGAAGCCGCTCTTGTCTTGGGAAACCACACAAGGAGCGTGAAGGATTTGATAAACCTGACGCAGAACCTTGACCTTTACCGCTTTTACCCGGATATTTCCGATGATGAAGGGCTGGGCCGTCTTTACGCCGACGAGCTTGGGACTATCGACATACCGGAGCACATTCAGAACTACTTCGATTATGAGGCATACGGGCGGGATGTGCGTATCAACGAGGGCGGCGTATTCGCTCCCGGTGGGTATGTGTCGGCAGTCCCGGAGGGCTTCAAGGAGTATTACCACGGGCCGCAGGACATTCCGCCGGAACACCGGATATTTGCCTATCCTGAAAAGGCCGAGCCTGTCCACTCCATTCTCGCTACACTCAAACGGTTTCAAGAAGCCCCACCCGCTCCGAAAAAGGACAAGGCGGAGACTTCCCATGAAGAACGGTAAGACTTCGGGCCAGCATGGCCCGAAGCATAAAGGAGGTGCATACCATCAACTATTACCCTATCAATGAAGGAGCCGCCCGCCGGGCAAAAGAAATGAACAGCTTTTCCGACTACAAGGAAGGGAGCGCAACGGCGGAATACCGGGCAATGGTGGACAAGGCCGCCGCCATAGCGGAACAGCAGAAATCCCGGGTAGACCCCATGTACCATGAGAAGATCGACCATCTGCTGGACACCTACGCCCGCAAGCTGGCCGAAAACATGAACCAGGGCTTTGCCATTGACGCAAGGGTTCCCTCTGTGATGATCGCCGGACCTGCCAATTTCCCGGTGGGAAAGAAGGAAAAACAGAACCGGGCCCGGGACAGCAACATGGAGGAATGGCGGTATATTCAAGGGCTGCTGGATAAGATACGCAGTACCGGCATGGGCGGGATCAGCGCCGATGACCCGGCAGCGATTGAAAAGCTCCAGAAGAAGCTGGACGGGCTGGAACGCTCCCAGCTCATTATGAAGGAGGTCAACGCCTATTACCGCAAGCATGGCAAGCTGGACGGTTGTGCGCTGCTGTCGCCGGACCAGATTGAAAAACTGAAAGCAAGCATGGCGTCAAGCTGGCGGAGCGACCCGAGGCCCTTTGAAAGCTACCAGCTTACCAACAACAATGCGGAGATCCGCCGGGTAAAGGCCCGTATCGAACAGCTTTTCAAACAGGCGCAGCGGGAGTTTTCCGGCTGGGAGTTCGACGGGGGCCGTGTGGAGATGAACCGGGAGGACAACCGCTTGCAGGTGTTCTTTGACGGAAAGCCTGACGCGGACACCCGGGCCGAGCTGAAAAGCAGCGGCTTTCGTTGGGCTCCCAGCGTGGGCGCATGGCAGAGGCAGCTCACGGACAACGCCATCCGGGCGGCTGACCGTCTGGAATGTATCAAGCCGCTGTCCGGCGAAAAGCCCTCCCAGCTTCAAAAGAAGCCCTCTATCTTGCAGACCATGCGGGAACAGGGCGAAAAAGTCCAGACGGAGCCGGAAAAGAAAGCTCCGTCCGGCAGAGATGCCGAGCGGTAAGCCTCGGGCCACATTGGCCCGAGGTTTTCTGTTCCCCGAGATTGTACGGGGGCCTCCCGGATAGCGGGAACCCCGACGGAAAGGAGGTTTTATGCAGGAAGAAGTAAACCAAAAAACGGTTGCCCTTTCGATCAGGACAACGAAGCTCACAGGAAAAGTGCTGGCTGCCGCTCTTGGCAAGGTGGTTCGGGCGCTGCAAAAGCACCACCAGAAGGCGCTGACCCCGCAGGGACGCCAGAGCGTGAAAAAGCTGATGAACCACTATGGCGGCAAAAGTGCCATGCCCTATGTGGGAGCTCCAAAGGATTTTGACCGGATCGCGAAGGAGTTCCATGTGGACTACGCTTTCCATAAAGTGAGCCCCGGTCATTACCTGCTGTTTTTCAAAGCCAATCAGGCGGACGCTATCACGGCGGCCTTCCAGAAGTACAGCGCAAAGGTGCTGAACAAAGAGCAGGACAAGGCTTCCATCCTCGGTCAGCTTCGGAAATTCACGGAGCAAATCAGGACGCAGGCAAAGGAAAAGCAGCGGACCAGAGAGGCGGTGAAGGACGGACGTTGAGTGACAAGATCAGAAAATATGTGCTCCCAAACCTGCCGTACCTCTTTGTGTTCTGGTTTTTCTCCAAAATCGGGACGGCCTACCGGATCGCCCCCGGCACAGACTTCGGGACAAAGCTCATGGGGATGCTTGATACCTTCCCCAAAGCCTTTGAAACCTACTGGCCGGGGCTGGGAGGTATTGACCTGCTGGTGGGCCTTGCCGGTGCGGCTGGGATGTATCTGCTGATACAGTCAAAGATCAGGCAGGCGAAAAAATTCCGGCGGGATGCGGAGTACGGCACCGCCCGCTTTGGAACAAAGGAAGATATAAAGCCATTTGTTGACCCTAAATTTCAGAACAATGTCATTCTGACCGGGACGGAGTTCCTTACCATGAACACCCGTCCGAAGATACCCGCCAATGCCCGGAACCTAAACGCCTGTGTCATCGGATCGTCCGGCTCGGGAAAGACAAGGTTCTGGTTGACCCCGCAGCTCCTTCAAGCCCATTCCTCGTATGTGGTGGTAGACCCGAAGGGCGGCACTCTCGACCAGTGCGGGCGGTTTCTGCAACGGGAGAAATACAGGGTGCGGGTGTTCAACAGTATCGACTTTTCAAAATCCATGCACTACAATCCGCTGGCCTATATCAAGACAGAAAGCGATGTTTTGAAATTTGTTACCGCCCTGATTGCCAACACCAAAGGCGACGGCAAGGAGGGCGACGAGTTCTGGACAAAAGCAGAAACCCTCTTGTACTGCGCCCTTGTGTCCTACATCGTCTTTGAGGGGCCGGAGGAAGAACGCAACATGAATACGCTGGTGGAAATGATAAGCAGCATGGAAGTCCGGGAGGATGACGAAACCTTCAAAAACGCGGTGGACTATATGTTTGACGGGCTGGAACGCCGCAGCCCCCAGCACTTCGCCGTGAGGCAGTATAAGAAATACAAGCTCGCCAGCGGCAAGACAGCCAAAAGCATTTTGATTTCCTGCGGTGCAAGGCTGGCTCCCTTTGACATTCCACAGCTCCGGGAGATCATGTCCTATGACGAGCTGGAGCTTGATAAGCTGGGGGACGAAAAATCGGCGCTGTTCTTTCTTATCAGCGACACGGACACCACCTACAATTTTTTGGTTGCCCTCGCTTTTTCGCAGATGTTCAACCTTCTGTGTGAACGGGCTGACAACACCTATGGCGGGCGTCTGCCCTACCATGTGCGGGTGCTGTGGGACGAGGCAGCCAATACCGGACAGGTGCCGGGGCTGGAAAAGATCGTGGCCGTCATCCGCTCCCGTGAGATCAGCCTGACGCTTTTTTATCAGGCAATGAGCCAGTGCAAGGCATTGTACAAAGACCATTCCGAAACCATCATGGGCAACATGGACAGTATCGTATTCCTCGGAGGCCGGGAGGCTTCCACCCTAAAGGATATTTCGGAAAACTGGCTGGGCAAGGCCACCATCTCTATGCAGACCGAGGGCCGAAGCCGTGGACAGTCTGAAAGTTACAGCCAGAATATGCAGCGGCTTGGCCGGGAGCTGATGACCACCAGCGAGATCACCACCATGCCCGGGGATAAATGTATCTTGCAGTTTCGGGGGCTCCCGCCCTTCCTGTCCCCGAAGTATGACTTGAAAAAGCACCCGAATTACAAGTACACAGCCGAATTTGATAAAAAGAAAAACGCCTTCCGCTTGGAAAGCCTGTTCCGCCACCGGCCATTGAGACTAAAGCCGGAGGACGAATACACGGTGTACGAAGTGGACGGCTCCGACACGGACGAAGAAGCTGACCTGTTGAATTTCGATGATCTGGACAGCGACGAGTTTGTGTAACTTCGGGCCATGTTGACCCGAAGCGCCGCCGATGTGGGCGGCTTTTTTTGTACCCAAAATCATCAAACAAACAAAATGGAGGAACGTATATGGAATTTTTCAATCAGGCAATCGACATTCTCAAAATTCTGGTCATGGCTCTTGGCGCCGGTCTGGCGGTATGGGGCGTCATCAACCTTCTGGAAGGTTACGGGTCGGATAACCCTGCGGCAAAATCACAGGGCATTAAGCAGCTTATGGCCGGCGGCGGTGTTGTTCTGATCGGCCTTCAGCTTATCCCTCTGCTGTCCGGCCTGTTCAGCTAAGTGTCACCCGTTGTCCCTTTTCCAGAAAAGGAGCTGATGTATGGACTTTATCATCGACGCAATCGTTGAATGGCTGAAAGGTCTGCTCGTCGATGGTATCATGGGAAATCTGGACGGCCTTTTCGATAACGTCAATCAGAGCGTTGGCGAGATCGCCACACAGGTAGGCACGACCCCGGCGGACTGGAACGCCGGGGTCTTTTCCATGATACGACAGATCTCCGAAACTGCCATTCTGCCAATCGCCGGGGTCATCCTCACTTTTGTCATGACCTATGAACTGATACAGATGCTCATAGAACGCAACAACCTCCATGAAGTTGACACATGGATGTTTTTTAAGTGGGTGTTCAAAACCTTTGTGGCTGTGATGATCCTGACGAATACCTTCAATATCGTGCTGGCGGTCTTTGATGTGAGCCAGCATGTGATCCAGCAGTCAGCGGGCATTATCCAGAACGGGACAGAAATCACGCCGGATGTGCTGGACAGTCTGCGGACAGAGCTTGAGGCGATGGAGTTAGGCCCTCTGTTCGGACTCTGGCTACAATCCTTCCTGATCCAGCTTACCATGATTGCCTTAAACATCGTGATCTTCGTCATCGTATATGGCCGTATGATTGAAATTTATTTACTCACAAGTTTAGCGCCTATCCCGTTTGCCACCGTCCCCAACAGGGAAACCGGACATATGGGGCAGAACTATTTCCGCTCCCTCTTTGCGGTGGGCTTTCAAGGTCTGTTGATCTTAGTCTGTGTTGCCATCTATGCGGTGCTGATCCAGAGTATCGCCGCCGACGGCGACCCCATCGGGGCGATCTGGGGATGCGTGGGATATACGGTGTTGCTGTGTTTTACCCTGTTCAAAACGGGCAGCCTTGCAAAATCCATCTTCGGCTGCCATTAAGAGACTTCGGGCCATGCTGACCCGAAGCGGAAAGGAGGCGGTATGCCCCGGCGTTACAAACAGGGTGCGGACGGACAGCCGCACCCGGCTTTCTACGGAAAGCTCCCCGAAGAATTTTCTAAAGCAGACACCATGCGCTTTATGGTGGAAACCGATCTGAAACTGTCCGGGTGCGTATCGGCGGACACGCTGGCGGCACTCCGGGCGGAAGGCTATGACTACAAGGACGGGAACCTTGTTCCCGCCGGAAAGGAGGAAACCATGCAGGAAAAGGTTGCAAACACCACCCCGACCGCACCGTTGAAGCTGGATGTAAGCGTGCGGGTCATCGAACCTGTGAAAAATCTGATGGGCTTTGCCAGCGTGAAATTCAATGACTGCTTTGTGGTGGAAAATCTGAAAATCGTACAGGGCAGCAAGGGCCTCTTTCTTGGGATGCCCAGCCAGCCGGACGGCAAAGGCGGCTACCGGGATATGGCCTACCCTGTCACAAAGGAGTTCCGAGAACAGCTCAATACCGCTGTTCTGCAAGCCTATGAGGCAAAGCTGGAACAGATGGCGGAGCGCGGCTCTGTGGGGCGTGCGTCTATCAGCGACCAGCTCAAAGCCGGGAAAGCGGCTGCCGAACAGGCAAAGGCAGAACGGCCTCCGAAGGAAAAATCCAGCCGCAGCGCAGAGCGTTGATCTCGGGCCATGCTGGCCCGAAGCAGAAAGGAGGCGGGAACCATGCCACGCAAACGGACGGGCTATGACGCGGCCTGCTACTATGACGGAAAACTGCTGGGCCGCTGTACTAAAGCGGACAGCGACGCCTATACCCTGTTGATGAACGCCTGCGGCGGGGACGCCGCCCGTGTCCTTCGGGAATATGCCTATTTTTCCCCGGAACTGAAAGTCATCTTAGAAAAGGCAGCACTCATGCAGGCGGACCGGAGCCGGACGGGCGGAATGTTCCATGCGCCGAAAAGCTCCCCATGGGGCGAGGTGCAAAGCTGTGAAACCCTCTGTCCGGGGGTGTTTCTGGTATCTACCGCCAGCCACGGCGGAACGATGGTGGCAAACGAGGTAGCCGCCGTCCTCTCCCCGGCGGCGAAAAAGTGCGGCTTCAAGGATAAGGGCTATATCTGCTATGAGGAGGACGCACAGGAAAGTGTGGTGCTCCGGGAACTGCTGGACAAAAAACTGTGGAACATCCCTGACCGCATTAAGGACAAAGGACAGTTTGAAGAAAAACTCAATCAGTCCATCCGGCAGTATCACCCCGAATACTGGCGGGCAAGGCAGAGCGGACGAGAGGCCGCCGAAGCTGCCCGCAGCACAGCCCCGGCCAAAGAGGCCGCAAGATAACCTCGGGCCATGCTGGCCCGAAGCAATAAAGGAGGTGTACCAAAATGGCCTATGTGCCAGTACCAAAAGACCTTTCCAAAATCAAGACAAAGCTGGCCTTCAACCTAACGAAGCGCCAGCTTGTTTGTTTTTCCAGCGCAGCGGCGGTGGGCCTCCCGGCCTACCTGTTTTCCCGTGGCAGTATCGGGAACAGTGCCGCCATGTTCCTGATGATCGGCCTCATGCTCCCGTTCTTCTTTCTGGCTATGTATGAACGAGACGGTCTGCCGCTGGAAAAAGTGCTGAAAAACATCATCCGCACCCGGTTCCTCTATCCCCGTGTGCGGCCTTACAAAACCGAAAACTTCTATGCGCTGCTTAGCGCCAGAAAGGAGGCGCAGCCGATTGCGAAACAGCAGAAGGGCCGGAAAGCCCGCAGGCAGAAAGCCTGAAAAGCAGGGCCTTACCGGCCTGTTCACGAAAGGAAAGAACATTCCCACCACCGCCCAGCAGACCCTCCCTTACCGGGAAATGTACCGGGACGGGGTGTGCCGGGTAGCGGACCGCTATTACACCAAAACCATTGAATACGAGGACATCAACTACCAGCTCGCACAGTCCGAAGATCAGGCAGCCATCTTTGACGGGTGGAGCGCCTGCCTCAACTACTTTGACAGCAGCCTTCCGTTCCAGCTTTCCTTCCTCAACCACCGGAGCCGCCCGGGCAGCCGGTACAGCGTGAACATCCCCATGCAGGACGATGATTACAACAGCGTCCGGTGTGAGTATGTGGAAATGCTGGAAAACCAGATCGCCAAAAGCAACAACGGCATTGTCCGCACAAAGCTCCTGACCTTCGGCGTGAACGTGGACGACCTTCCCACCGCCAGGTCAAGGCTGGAACGTGTAGAGGCGGACATTTGCGGGAACTTCAAAAAGCTGGGCGTCAAGTGCCGCTCCCTTTCGGGGCTGGAACGGCTGGAGCTTCTTCACGGGCAGCTCCACCCTGGCAGCGGCTCCCCCTTCCGGTTTTCATGGGATATGATCCCCAAAACCGGGCTTTCCACCAAAGACTTTATCGCCCCGGACAGCTTCGACTTCCGTTTCAGCCGTCTGTTCCGGGTGGGGACGACTTGGGGCGCTGCCTCCTACTTGCAGATTTTGGCCTCGGAGCTCTCGGACAAGCTGCTGGCGGAGCTTTTGGAAATGGATGCGGAAATGACCATCACTCTCCATATCCAAACCGTCGATCAGGCCGCCGCCGTAAAATCCATCAAGGCCAAAGTCTCCGACATTGACAAGATGAAGGTGGAGGAACAAAAGAAGGCAGCCCGGTCAGGGTACGACATGGACATACTTCCACCCGACCTTGTAACGTACAGCAACGACGCAAAGACCCTCTTGGAAGATTTACAGAGCCGGAATGAGCGAATGTTCCTTCTGACCTTCCTTGTGGTAAACATGGCCCCGACCCGCCGGGAGCTGGACAATGACCTGTTCACGGTGTCGGGTATCGTCCAGAAATACAACTGCACCTTGAAGCGGCTGGACTTCCAGCAGGAGGATGGTTTTCTTTCCAGCCTTCCGCTGGGCCATAACGGCATTGAGATCAAGCGCGGCATGACGACCAGCTCCACGGCCATTTTCGTTCCCTTTATGACGCAGGAGCTCCGCATGGATGGCGAAGCCGTCTATTACGGGCTCAACGCACTTTCCCATAACGTCATCATGGCAAACCGGAAAAATCTCAAAAACCCCAACGGCCTGTTCCTCGGCGTGCCGGGCTCCGGCAAATCCTTTGCCGCAAAGCGGGAGCTTGTGAACGTGTTCCTTGCCACCCGTGACCGGATCATTGTGGTGGACCCGATGGGCGAATACTCGCCCCTTATCAAGCGGCTGGGCGGACAGGTCATCGAGATCGCCCCGGACAGCCCCCACCACATCAACCCGATGGACATTGACCTGAGCTTTGACGAGGAAAACCCGATGGCGCTGAAAGCCGACTTTATCCTGTCGCTGATGGAGCTGATCGTTGGCGGCAAGGATGGCTTGCAGCCGGTGGAGCGGACCGTCATTGACCGCTGTGTACGCCAGATGTACCGGGAACATTTGCAGGACCCGGAAACAAGCAAAATGCCGACCCTCCAAACCCTGTATGACCTGCTCTGTTCCCAGCCGGAGGGCGAGGCGGTACGGCTGGCAACTGCCCTTGAAATCTATGTGTCGGGTTCCCTTAACGTGTTCAACCATGAAACCAATGTGGACTTAAACCGCCGTCTGGTATGCCTTGACTTAAAAAAGCTGGGGGCCGGGCTTCGGACGATTGCCATGCTCATTATGCAGGACTTGGTAAACTCGCAGGTGTCCATGAATTTCCTGCGCGGTATCGCTACATGGTGCTACTTCGACGAATTTCATGTGCTGCTCCGTGACCGTCTGACGGCAAGCTATTGTGTGGCGATCTGGAAAATGCTGCGAAAAAAAGGGTGCGTTCCCAGTGCTTTAACGCAGAACGTGAAGGATTTTCTGGCAAGCCCGGAGATCGAGAACATCTTTGAAAACTCGGACTTCCTTGTGCTTCTCTCGCAGGCACAGGGGGACCGGCAGATTTTAGCCAAACAGCTTGGGATCAGCCCCCATCAGCTTTCCTATGTGACCCATACCAATTCCGGCGAAGGGCTGCTGTTCTTCGGGAACACCACCATCCCGTTTGTTGACCGCTTCCCGCAGAATACCGAGCTGTACGCCATTATGACCACCCGCCCGGAGGACAAAAAACAGGAAATGAACCGGGCATAACGCACTTCGGGCCATGATGGCCCGAGGTTTGGAAAGGAAGGATACATCATCGGAAAGAAACCGGATAAACGGAATTTTCAAAGGCCGGGGCCGACGGAGGATACCGGGAGCAATCGCCCCGGACCGGCTGAACGGGAAGGGTCTTCCCCCGCACCATCCCGACGCCTGCGGTTTAAGGACGAGGATACCGGGCAGGACAGTCCTTCGGGCCACAATGGCCCGAAGTCCAAAAGCGGTAAGTTTCAAGAGGACAGCCGGAAAAGCCGTCCCTCTGACCGCATGAGGCAGGAAGATGAAGCGGGCGGGCCGCAGGATACCGGCAAGGCACAGGAGCCGGAGGGCTCCGCCGAGAAGGCCGGGAGCAAAAAGGACAAGTACCAGAAAGCACAGGCAAAAGCGGAGCGCGCCGGGGAAAAGCTGGGAAAGGCCCGGGAGAAGCTGGATAAGGTCGAGGCGAAACGGGCGGCGCAGAAGCCACCGGGGCTTGCAAAGAAAGCTGTCCGGGGAGCCCGCACCGAGGCATGGTTTTATCTCCACAACAAAATCAACGAAGTCGAACATGAAAATGTGGGCGTGGAAGGAGCGCATAAATCCGAGCTGGCCGCAGAGGCCGGAGCCCGGAAACTGACCCGCTATGCCAAACGCCGCTGGCGGGAACACCCAGCCCGGAAGGTGGCAAAGTGGGAACGGAAGGACATAAAAGCCCGGGCCAATGTGGATTTTCAAAAGATGGCCTCCGAGCACCCGGAACTTGCCAGCAATCCGCTTTCCCGTGTGCAGCAGAAATGGAAACTGAAACGCCGGTATTCCAAAGAAGCAAAGGCGGCTGCAAAACAGGGCGCAAAGGCCGCAAAGAAAACCGCTGCCGCTTCGGGAACTGCGACCCGTCGGGCGGCGCAGTTTGTGACCCGTCATCCCGTGGCGGTGCTGGTCCTGCTCCTGCTGTTGCTGCTCTGTTTTCTTGTGTCGGCGGTAAGCTCTATCTTTCCCACGCTTGGCAGCGGCCTTGCCAATGCGTTATCCGGCACCTCCTACGCCTCGGAGGATACGGACCTGCTGGGCGTGGACGAGGACTACACGGCACTGGAAAACGAGCTGGCGCAGACGGTAGCGAACATCGAAAGCACCCATCCCGGCTATGACGAGTACCGCTATTCCGTGGACGAGATCGGCCATAACCCCTATGAGCTGGCGTCCTATCTCTCGGCAAAGTACCATGTGTATTTCCGGGAACAGGTGCAGGACGAACTGCGGGAGATCTTCGAGGCACAGTATGAGCTGACCTTGACGGAGAAAGTCGAGATACGCTACCGCACCGAAACCAGCACCGACCCGGAGACCGGGGAAACCACCACCGAGGAAGTCCCCTATGAGTATTACATTCTCAATGTGACCCTCACAAACAAGACGCTGCCCGCCGTGATCCTGCCGAGGCTTAACGAACAGCAGCGGGAAATCTACACCGTTATGCAGCAGCTCAAAGGCAACAAACCCTATCTGTGGGAAGGGATTTACAACGGCGGCGAAGATACCGGCCCCAGCTATGAGATACCCGGCGAGGCGCTGGATGACCCGGCTTTTGCGGCGCTCATGGAAGAAGCCACAAAGTACATCGGCTGGCCCTATGTGTGGGGCGGCTCCAGCCCGTCCACCTCCTTTGACTGTTCGGGCTTTGTCTGCTGGGTGTACACGGCCAGCGGCGTCCACAACCTGCCCCGTACCACGGCGCAGGGCATTTACAACCAGTGTGCTATCATTTCCCCCTCCGAGGCAAAGCCCGGCGATATTATCTTTTTCACGGGAACCTATGACAGCCCCGGCCCTGTGTCCCATGTGGGGATTTATGTGGGCGACGGGATGATGCTTCATTGTGGTTCGCCCATCCAATACGCAAACATCAATTCAAGCTACTGGCAGACACATTTCTATGCCTTCGGGCGTTTGTGAGCCAGAGGAAAGGAGTCCTTGCATGAACAAGATCGACAAGCTCGATAAGGAACTGGAAAAAGCCCGGGAGAAGGCTGCCGAGTGGCAGGCCAAAATCCGGGAGCTGGAAAAGCAGAAACAGGAGGAAGAAAACAGCCAGATCGTGCAGGCGGTGCGCTCCCTCAAACTGACGCCCGCCCAGCTTATGGCTTTTTTGAACGACCCCAAAAACAGCCTTACCGCTTCGGGTCATACTGACCCGAAGCCGGAGGCACCCGAAAAGGAGGACACAGCCCATGAAGAAAATTAAATACCGCAGGCTGGCGGCGATGGCTGCCAGCCTTTTGTGTTGCCTGATCTTTACAGTCCCGGCTTATGCACAGAGCAGCGAGCCGCAGCCGGAGACAGCTCCCTCCCTGGCAGAAACCGAAGCAGAGCCGGAAACCCAGAACCCCTTTACCCCGGACGGGACGGGAACCGTGGTGGACAACGCCACCGACGAGGATGGAAAGGAGTTCTACACCATCACCACAGCAGACGAGAGCGTGTTTTATCTGGTGATCGACAAACAGAAAACCAGCGAGAACGTCTATTTCCTCAATACCGTTACCACAGACGACCTTCTGCCTCTTGCCGAACAGGGTAAGGAACCGCCCAAAGAAGTGACCCCGGAGCCAGAGCCAAAGCCCACCGAACCGGTGGAGGAAGTACCGGAACCCGAGCCGGAGAAAAAGGACAGCCCCCTTCTCTCTCTGCTCCTGATCGGTGCGGTGGTGCTGGCCGGCGGTGGGATTGGTTACTATTTCAAGATTTACAAGCCGAAGCATGAGGCCCCGGATTTGGAAGATGATTACTGCGAATATGAGGACGGGGAGCTGGAGGAGATCGCAGAGGAACCCGAGGACGAAGATACCCCGCCGTGGGAGGAAGATACGGAGGAATGAGAATGAATTTTACAAGCAGCCCTTTTGAACGAATGATGAAGGAAGTACCGCACCCTGGCTGGGACAATGACAACCCTTGTAAGGGATGCCGTTACTACAAGGAGTGCAAAGGAAAGAAAAAACAGTGCCGGAAGAAATTCCGGGCGCTGATCGTGGAGCCCCGCCCTTCGGGCCATTGTGGCCCGAAGTCTTAAATGGACGCCCGGGAGCTGACCCGTGACGAGAAGAAGAAAATCCGTTCTCTGGTCACGGGGATGTGTGCCAACTATGACAGGGAAAGCGGCCTGTGCCTTCCTCTGGACTGTGCCTGTTATATGCTGCACAAGTGCTGGACAGGGGCGTACTGCCGTTACTTCCGTGAGGCTGTCCTGCCCCTTGACCCGGAGCTTCAAGCGGCGCTGACAACGGAAGGCATCTCCCCGGAACTGCGGGCCTGTGCGGTCTGCGGAAAGGCGTTTTTGCCCGAGGGGCGTCAAGCCTACTGCTCCGACGTCTGCAAGGCCGAAGGAAACCGTCGGAAAAGCCGGGAACGCATGAGGAAAATGCGGGAGAAAAGGCCGGGCGGCTGTTACGATTTGTCGCCTCCAAAGGCTTGACATTCCGGGCTTTTTTGAGGGTGTTTCCGGGGTGGGAATATCTTATTACATTTCTCCCCGGTCTGCCCTCTTATTTCGTAACATCCAGCACTTCGGGTCATGTTGACCCGAGGCACAGAAAGGAGGGATCTCTTGGAGACAGTACAAGGATATGTGATTTTGAAAGCTGCCACCTTTGAAACCGGACACAGCTTTGCGCTGGGGCATAATCCGGGAGCGCCGAGCCCCTTTGTGACCTGGCAGTTTACCGAGGGGGAAAACGGCCATCGGGATTACTACTGGGGCCGCTATGGAACCAGTCAGGCGTGGGCGCAGAGGGACTTTGACCGCCGGGTGGACGACTATCAGCAGCTTTACCATGCGGCGGTCAAGCATACCGAGCTGGGACCGGAGGGCGTTTACCGCTATTATTCCACCCAGCGACCCGTGGACATAGGCACCTACCCGAAGCCGCCGGATAACCAGCCTCTTTCCATCGTCAACTACGATGACGACAGGCGGCGTCCTGTGGCAGACGGCAGGCTGATGGCATGGGGCGAACTGACCTACGCAAAGCCGCTGACCGAAAAGCAGATGGAGGATTATGAACTGAAACCAGCACCGGGCAATCCTGACCGGGTGCGCCCATCCATTACCGCCCGGCTCAAAGAAGGAACCAGAGGGCAGGAACCCCCGAAGGAGCCCGGCCAGAAGCGGAGCCATAAAAACCATGAGGAACGATAAAGGAGGATCGCCATGCACGAAAAAGACAACTATCTGAAAACCGCCGAGCTCTCCACGGAGCAGAACTGCAACATGATCGACGGCGTACCCAACAACACGCCTATCCCACCCACGCCCCCGGAGTTGGACGCAAAACCGCTTGATAAGGTAAAGGAGCCCAAAGAGCGCCGGAAAGGCCGGGAGTTGGAACGCTGATGGAGAACCGCAAGCGGAATGTCCATCTGCACGTTATGGTAACGCCGGACGAGCTGGCAGCCATCCATGAACGGATGGCTGAGGCGGGCATTTCCAACGCCGGGGCTTATGTGCGGAAAATGGCTCTGAATGGATATATCCTGCACATCGACCTTGCACCTGTAAAAGAGTTGATCTCTCTGCAACGGCGCTGTTCTAACAATCTCAATCAGGTTGCCATACACGCACATACCTATGGCGTGTACCCGGAGGAAATCGACGGATTGAAGCGGGACTATGAAAAACTGTGGGGCGAGGTGTCAAAGGTGCTGCGGGAGCTTTCCGAGCTGGTGGCAAAGTAAGACGAGGGCGGCAGGTTCCGATGTTGGGACCTGCCGCCTTGTTCTTTTTACCATCTATATCTATGTTTCCGAAAATGTAATTCCCGAAGTCCAGCCTCTTTACAAATAGACGATAGAATTTTTAGTATTTCTTCTCGTGTAGAATTAAGCCATTCAGCAAGCTCACGATCATAGAAACAATAAGCGACATCTTCGCCTGTGCCATATGTCGAATAGGCTTTTTCCTTTTTGGCTATTTTCAATCGTCTGCGAATTGCTGTTAGCATATCAGTGATAGTATAGAGTTTTTCTCTCCATAAAGAGTTTTGGACAGAAGATTTTCCATCAGCCTGTTTTAATATGGAGCCATCACGAGTTCTTAGTACCCCTGTATTCAAGGCAATTAGCGTATCTTCAATCGCTTTATCAAAATCCTCCATTCGACCTTCTTGATAAATGTCATCTTGAAAGGCTGGACGATCAAAGCACTCCAAATAAAATTGGACAAGCTCTTTATCTTTTTCAAAGGCAGGTGTGGAAGAAGTAGTTTCGACTTCCAAAATTGCTGTCTGTTCTGCAAGCTGCTTCCAACTTTGTAGCAGTTCTTTAGGATAACGAGTAATATCCGTATCAATCAATTTAGAACAAGACTGGCATAACCAAATTCCATTTTCAAACGACTTTCTTTCTTCGGGTGTCATAGAAGCGTCATAGCGTGGACCGCCTTGAGCCGCTGCACAGATATGAGCTGCTACCCCTATATTTGTAATTTTTTCAGGATTGGTATTTGCCCCACAAGTCAACTTTCGGCAAGCAGGATTACTACATCTTCTACCAACCCGATTTGCCAGTAATTCCTTTGTTGCTGAAGTAAAGTCGTCTCTGCTGTTCCCCATGTTCATCACCTCGTCTAACCAAAATATTGATTTCATTATATCATAACTTTTTAGATAAAACCATCAAGCTTCGGGCCAGCATGACCCGAAGTTTTAGGACAGGATTTACTAATCTTTCGCAACATTTATGTCCCCGGGCAGGCATGATAAAATAGAGGTAGGAAGGATAGATAAAGGAGGTTTTGAAGATGAAGATACTGCTGAAAATATTGGTTGCTCCCTTTGCTTTAGCGTTGTCCCTTCTGGCGGCTCTGCTGGTGTTCCTATTTGATATTTGTGCCGTCCTGCTGACGATTGCCTCTGTGATCCTGACGGTGCTGGGTGTCGCTCTCTTTTTCACGCCGACGCCCATAGGCGGGATTGTATTTCTGTTTCTTGCCTTCCTTCTTTCGCCGTATGGACTGCAAGCGGCGGCGGGCTCCCTTCTTTGGGCGCTGGACGGAGGCAAATCCGCTCTGTACCGGTTTCTGGCAAGTTAAGCAGCCTCGGGCCATACTGGCCCGAAGTCGGGGCGGTCTGAATGGGCCGCCCCTTTCTCATGGAAAGGAGGAATGATTTTTGGCTACCACAACTTTGTTACAGCGCCATGCGGGCGAAGGCGAAACGATTGCTGAGGCTATCCGGGATTGTCTGGACTATGGCAAGGACCCGGAGAAAACAGAAAGCGGAAAGTATATCTCCGCTTATGAATGTGATCCGGCCACCGTGGCGGACGAGTTCCTTTTGGCAAAGGCCAGCTATGCCGCTATGACGGGCCGGGAACAGAAGAAAGAAAATAATGTGCTGTGCTATCAGATACGACAATCCTTCTATCCGGGCGAGATCACCCCGAAGGAGGCGAACCGTATCGGCTATGAGCTGGCTATGCGCTGGACAAAGGGGCGGCACGCTTTTATCGTTACCACGCACACCGATAAGCAGCACATCCATTGTCACATTTATTACAACTCCACCACCCTTGACTGCACCCGGAAATTCCGAAATTTTTGGGGCTCCAGCTTCGCCCTTCGGCGGCTCTCTGACAGGCTGTGCCTTGAAAACGGGCTATCCATCGTGGAGAACCCGAAGCCCCGGAGCAAGGGCAAGTATCGGAACTATGGAGAGTGGCAGAAAGACCGGAAAGGGCCGCTTTCCTATCAGGACAGGCTGCGCCTTGCCATTGATACTGCGTTGGCGGAACGCCCCGCTGATTTGGACGAATTTCTCAATTTGATGAAGCGGGCCGGGTATGAGGTCAAGACGGTTCGGGGCGGCGGTATCAGCTTCCGGCTGACCGGGCAGGGACAGGAACGCTTCACCCGTCTGCGTGCCTCCACGCTGGGGGACGGCTACGACTTGCAAGATGTTCTGTCCGCCATTGAGGGCAAAGAAAAACGCCCCGGGCGCTCGGAGCGGAAAATCAGTCTGGCGGTGGATATTCAAGCAAAGCTGGCTGCCGGTAAGGGGCCGGGATATGAACGCTGGGCGAAGGTATTTAACATTAAGCAGATGGCTGCCGCTCTTGCCTATATACAGGACAATAACCTGACCGATTATGAGCAGTTGGTGAAGAAAGCCACCGAGGCGGCAGACCGTTTCCATGTTATTTCCGAACAGGTCAAGCAGACGGAGCAGGCCATGAAAACCAATGCCGGGCTAAAGGCCGCAACGGTTCAGTATGCCAAAACCCGCCCAGTCTTTGAGCAGTATAAGGCGACGAAGTACAGCCGGAAATTCCTTGCGGAGCATGAGGCCGACCTTGAACTGTACCGGGCTGCACAAGCGGAAATGCGCTCTCTGCTGGGCGGGGCGAAGCTCCCTAAAATGGATGTGCTGAAGGAGGAAGGCCGCAAGCTCACAGCAAAGAAAAAACAGCTCTATGGAGAATACCAGAAGGCACGACGGGATATGCAGGAGATCGTCACGATCAAGGCGAACATTGACACTCTGATGGGCTACACCGAGCCGGGAAGAAAGCAGGAAAAGGAGCGTTAAGGTTATGAAAATAAGGAGCAAAGCGACGCTGACACTTCGGGCCATGTTGGCCCGAAGATACGGGTTTGGGGCGAGCCCCAACAAGCCGCCTTTGTGCCACTTGTGGCCACAGAGGCATTGCTTGCCACTTAGCGACAGCCCCTAAAATGACGCAAAAAAACAGAGGCCCTTATTCTGGAACCTCCGTTTCCCTGGCTTTCTTAATGCCTTCGGCTGTGGCTTCTATCACGACAAGCTCTTTTTCATTCATGGAGTTTAGAAGTACATCAATGTGCTTTCTACAAGAGCTTGACCTTGCCCCTCCGTCCGCATGAATAAACTGGTCAACTGAAACGTCAAACATAGTAATGAGTTTAACAAAAAGGTCGAAGCTGGGATACTGACCTTTGTTCTCAATATTCATAATGGTACGGGAGTCACGGTCTACTAATTCCGCAACATAGGCTTGTGTCCAGCCCTTTTCTTCTCTGGCTCGTTTGAGAGCTGCCCCGAGGCCGTGAAAGTCAAACCTTCTTTCATCTTGGTTCATTCTCATATCACCCTATATCATTCTACATTTCGGGTTGAATTATGAGAATGTAATGAGATTTTACATTAAGTAGTATTTTGTTTCGCATCCATGTAGGCTCTAACTTGTATTATTCGAGGTAGAGAACTATAATATATCCTGTGGAGGTGCGAAATGGACTATATGACATTGAAAGAGGCCGCCGAAAAGTGGGGCGTGACACCTCGTAGGGTAAATTATTATTGCGCCGGAGGGCGTATCCCCGGCGCTGTGAAAATGGCCGGTGTTTGGCTACTCCCTAAAACTGTGGAGAAGCCGATTGATGGCCGGACAAAACAAGGAAAGGAACTGCGCCATGAATAAAATTTTGATTATAGATGATGACAGAGAACTGTGCGCTTTGATTAAACGTAGCGTACAAGCAGAAAACATAGAAGCTGATTTTTGTAATACCGGAAAAGAGGGCTTACAAAAATTAAGAGAGCAGGAGTATCAGCTTGTGGTGCTGGATGTGATGATGCCTGGTATGGATGGCTTTGAAACGCTGGAAGAAATCCGCAAAGAGAACAGTCTGCCGATTTTGATGTTCACATCTAAAAATGACAGCATTTCTAAAGTACGGGGCTTACGAGCCGGGGCGGACGATTATCTGACAAAACCATTTGATATGGACGAACTGATTGCCCGTATTGCGTCCCTCATTCGCCGCTACACCCGTTTTAATCATCAAGCCGGAGCTGTGCAAAAACTGGATTTTGATGGATTGCAAATTGACCTTGAAAATCGTTCTGTTACGACGGCAAACGGCACTTTTGAACTTCCGCCAAAGGAATTTGATTTGCTCCTGTACTGTGCAAAGCATCAAGGAAAAATTTTGACCAAACAGCAGATTTATGAGGAAGTATGGGGTGAAGAATATTTCTATGATGACAGTAACATTATGGCGATTATCAGCCGACTTCGTAAAAAATTAGAAGTCAATCCTTCAAGCCCAAAGTATATACAAACGGTCAAAGGGATTGGCTACCGGTTTAATAAGGAGGTGTAGTCAGCATGGAAATTATCGTATTCTTGTCCATTGTGATTGCTGTTGTGGCTGTATTGACTTCCATCGTTCTCGTTCGGCGTGTAAAAAAACAAATAGCAGAAATGACCGATGTGCTGGTTGATGTGAAAAACGGAAATGGCAACCGGCGTATTCTATCTGCAACAAATGAACTGACAGCACCTCTTGCCTATGAAATCAACGAGATCGTTGTGGCCTATGAAAGCAGACTTTCAACTGTACGGCAGACAGAAGAAACCAACCGCCAACTTATGACGAGCCTTTCCCATGACGTGCGAACGCCCCTTACTACTCTGATTGGGTATCTTGACGCTGCACACAAAGGACTGGTCACAGGAAAAGACCGGGATGATTATATTGAAACCGCCCGCCGGAAAGCCCATGATCTGAAAGAATATATTGATGTGCTCTTTGACTGGTTCAAGTTAAATTCCAACGAGTTTGCTTTAGAAATCCAGAGCGTTGAGGCCGCAGAGCTGACAAGAAATATCCTGATTGACTGGATACCGATTTTTGAGGATAAACAGGTTGATTATGACATTGATATTCCCGAACAGCCTGTCCGGGTAAGATTGGATATGGACAGCTATATGAGGATCGTCAACAATCTCATTCAAAATGTAATTGCTCACAGCCATGCAGACAAAATCAAAATTGTCCTATCAAAGAAGGAAAATAACATGAAGCTGCTGCTGGCGGATAATGGAGTGGGAATTGAGAAGGAAGATTTGAAACACATATTTGAACGGCTTTATAAGTGTGATAAAGGACGCTCCGAAAAAGGCAGCGGACTTGGTCTTTCTATTGTCCATCAGCTTGTAGAAAAGATGGGTGGGAGTATAACAGTTGAAAGTTTGCCGGGAAAAGGAACTGAATTTATGTTGCTTTTTCCTTTGGAGAGTTAAGCGGGTTCCCGTCTTTATGGCGGGAGCCTTTGTCATTTTACTGGATTTCAAATTGCAAGGTTAATGCAAGGTTGCGGCAAGGTTAATGCAAGGTTGGCATGATAGAATACCTTACAGAACAGGAGGTTTTGAATATGGATACAAATTATATCATTGAAACAAAAAATCTGACGAAGCAATACGGCTCACAAAAGAGTGTGGCTGACTTAAATATCCATGTCAAGCGTGGGAGAATTTATGGTCTGTTGGGTAGAAACGGAGCCGGAAAAACCACTACCATGAAAATGCTGTTGGGTTTAACGAAGCCTACTTCCGGTGAGGTCAAAATCTGGGGAAAGTCTTTGCAAGGAAATGAAAAGAAGTTGCTGCCCCGCATTGGCAGTTTGATTGAGTCCCCTGGTTTTTATCCCAATCTGACCGGCACAGAGAACCTGCGTATCTTTGCTACTCTGCGGGGCGTACCAAACAATCATGCTATCAAAGATGCTCTGGATCTGGTAGGACTGCCCTACAAAGATAAAAAGCTCTTTTCACAGTATTCTCTTGGTATGAAGCAGCGGCTTGCCATCGCCCTTGCCGTTATGCACGATCCGGAGCTTTTGATTTTGGATGAGCCGATCAACGGCCTCGATCCCATCGGTATTGCAGAAGTACGCTCCTTTATTCGGGAGCTTTGCGACGCAAGAGGAAAAACTATTTTGATTTCCAGTCACATTCTTTCGGAGATTTCTTTGCTGGCTGACGATATTGGAATTATCGACCACGGCGCGTTGCTGGAAGAAGAAAGCCTTGCTGAGCTGGAGCAAAAAAGCAGTAAGCATATCCGTTTTACGCTCTCTGATACTGCACAGGCGGCAAGAATTTTGGAACGCAATTTCCATGAAAACCATTTCTCCATACAGGACGACCACAATCTGCGCCTGCACAACCTTGATCTGCCTGTGGGGAAAATTGTAACTGCCTTTGTAGAAAACGGATTGGAGGTATCGGAGGCGCATACTTGTGAAGAAAGTCTTGAAGATTACTTCAAGCGTGTGACAGGGGGAGAAGGAATTGCTTAAACTAATCAAATGCGAATTTTTGAAATTAAAACGGAAGCCATTGGTATTTATTTCCCTACTGCTTTCTGTTTTTATGCCATTGGCTTATGCTTTCTTTCTGGCAGATGTAAACACTGATGTGGATGCTGTAAATGGAGTGATGTCCAGCCTATTCCAGCTTAGTGCATATTTGCTTTTGATGCCGCTTCTTGTGATACTGGCTTCGAATCTGTTGTTTGAGGAACTTGATAATGACACACTGAAAAACCTTGTTACCGTACCGGTAAATAGAACCAAGCTGGTGCTGTCCAAGATGCTGGTTTTACTGTTGTTTGCCGTTGGCTTTATGGCAGTTGGAGGATTGGTAAATCTTGTGGTTTTGTTGTTTCAGGGTTGGGAACCGGTTGGGTTTTGGACCTTGTTTGGCGTTGGAATTGAAGAAGGGCTGATTATGTGGGTGGGCGCACTTCCCTGTATTCTGCTCGTTGTTCTTCTTAATAAAAACTATATCGTGTCTGTCGTGATTACCTTTTTCTATACGATTGCGAATTCTATCCTTTCCACGAACGATATGTTTCTCACACAGCCTTTTGGTTTGAACATAGGAACCCTGTTTCCGGGGCCGCTGGCCTTCCGCTGGACATTCCAATTTTATGACCAAAGCCAGACCAGTGCGGAGTTAGCAGATTTGTTGGAACGGGTCAGTCCGTATTTTCTGAATGGTGTTCAGGTATTCGGTGTGATTATTGTGGAAGCCATTGTATTTCTTGCGCTGATTGCATTTGTTTACCGGCGACAGGAAATCTAAGGGGGTGTGACTATGTGGAACTTATTAAAATCGGAATTACTGAAACTGCGCCGGTGCCAGATTCTTTTGGTAGGGCTGGTGGCGCTTGCACTCTGTCCTTTGGTTCAGTATGGAAGTCAGTTGATTATGGAGGCAGAGTACCGAAATCCAAATTATGATTTTTCTGCACTATTTGAAAATGTTGTTTGGGGAAACACTCAGATATTCCTTCCAATTTCACTGGTAATGATCGGAGGATGGCTTATAGACAGAGAATCCACTCATGATACACTGAAAAACATCATGACAATTCCTGTTTCTATGCCGAAAATGTTGGGAGCTAAGTTACTTTTAGTCGGTATGCTTGCAGTTCTGCTGGGAATATACAGCGTTGGCATTACCTTGATTACTGGATTGACGGTTGGATTATCGGGACTGACAGCGGAAGTGTTTTTTCATGGAGGTACGCAGATCGTGTTAGCGGCTCTGACGACCTATTTGGTCTGTATGCCGCTGATCCTGATTTTTGGGCAGATCCGAGGGGCATATCTGGGCGGTTCCATTCTGGCGTTCTTCCTTGGATACAGCATGTTGTTTTTCAAAAGTGGTATCCTTGCCAGCATCTATCCGTTCTCTGCTGCGCTGATTTTAGTGGGATTTGACATGAGTGAATATGCCGGAACAACCACATCCGCAACCCCCTTGTTGGCGGTCATTGGGGTTGGCATCATGGGTCTCTGGGCTGTGCTGTTGTTACTGATGTCCAGTAACAAAAAAGAAATGAAATCCCGTAAACAGGCAAATGCCAAGGGAAAAGGAAAGCGTGCTGTACGCAGGAAAGGAAGGTGATAGCTGTGAAGAAAATAGTTTTATCATTATGCCTGATACTATTGGGTGCTTCTGTGCTTTCAGGTTGTACAAAAGACGAATTTCTCGATCAGTATAACAATATTGTTCAGTCTGCTGGTTCCATAGCGCTTACCGGAAATTCATCCTTACAAGGTACGAAAGAAAAAGGAATTGATGATTATACAGGAAGCTATACAGCCAACTATGAGGATTTTTCAGATACAGAGTATTTGTTCGGAGGAACTTCCATAAAGAGAGAATCCGGTAAGGAGCTATCCATTGATTGCACCTTGGAGATTACGGAAGGTACTGCAAAAGTATTCTGGATTTCTGGATCTGATGAAGCAGTCACTTTGATTGAAGCAACCGGAACTTATAGTGACACAATTACACTTCCTGATGGTGGAAATTATATCGGCATTGAATGTGAGAATTTCACAGGAAGCATTGAATTAAATATTGAATAACATTCTGCCGGACGACGGCAAAAGAAAAAAGCCGTCGTAGAGCAGACACATTTTCACGCGCCTATGAAGCGGCGGCTTTGATTTTCAGAGCCGCCGTTTCTTTGCGTCTACACAAACCAATGACGACTTGCAGGGACACGGTAGCCGATGGGAGGTTATTTTGCCGTGTCCTTTTCTCTTTTTCGCAGTATCCATGATCTGCACCAGTTAAAAAAAGCGTAGCTCCCCCTCCGGGACAGTCTGGTTATGAATATGAAATTAGACAACACATAAATGAATATGTAACTTCATGCGTCCGTGTGGCTTCATGCCGCCCGGGCGCTTTTGCGTTCTTATGGGGCCGCTTCGGGCCATGTTGGCCCGAAGTCATTCCCCTGTGTCGCTCCCCGCCGCCTTCGTTTCGGTCACTCGTCAACTAACAACCGAAACGGAGGTCAATATGGCTATTATCAATTTGCGGGACTATTACCCATTCTATACATCGGATTGCTTCATGGAAGTATCGGAAGAAGTTGCAGAAATGTTCAAAGAGTTTGATCGTAGAGAGGCTGCCTACCGGCTGCGTACATACCGCCACAAAGCCTACTATTCCCTTGATCGGAATGACGGACTGGAGCATGAAGCTGTCTTTGTTGCCTTATCTCCCCATGAACTGTATGAACGGAAAGTGACCATGCAGGAGCTTCACGCAGCGATTGCCAGTCTGCCGGACAAACAGGCAAAACGGATTTACGCTCATTTCATTCTCGGCATGACCAAACAGGACATTGCCCGGGCAGAGGGCGTCCATGAAAAAGTGGTTCGTGTCGCAATCGAGCGAGGTCTGCGGCGCTTAGAAAAAATTTTGAAAAATTCTTTGTAAGGCGTACCGATTTAGGCCGGAAAATGAAATGGTTTATGAGAGGCAAAACACTTCGGGTCACAATGGCCAGAGGTTCAGACAAGCCTCATGCAGATTGAAAATTGAATAAAAAGACACCCGGATACGAAGGGGAACGCGCTGTGTGACAGACCCGCCATGACCTCGGATTTCAAAGAATACAGTCTTTGTAAAACTGAGCGAGCGAACAGGTCCATGCCATAGGTGGGGCAAGGCTGACTCCACCGGAACAGGCGCAGAACCCGGATACTTGCGTTTAGTCACAGTCCGAGCGTTGAAGCGGCCTTGCAAGCCGTGAGCCGTCGCAGGCAATGAGAACGCCTTGCCATCAGAATGGGGAGAGTTGAAATACTATGGGGCATGAAGCCTATGTCCGTCCGGTGTGTCTGAAATGAAATGAAAACCTATGGGGAGCCCCCGGCAATGCTGTCTGATGATAGGCCAACCGATCCGGCGTGGCTCCCCATCTTTTCAAAAAAGGAGCACTTTATGGGAAATGCGTTTGGAATGATCCCCGGCTTGGAACCGGACGAATGGAGCAATGACGCCTGCCGTGGTTATGTCATTATGGCAATGGAGGACTGCGGATTTTCAAAGAAAGATATACGGCGTGTTGTGGGGCAGCTTTATGAAGTATTTGACCTCAACAGCGTGGAGGACGCCAAAGAAAAGTACCATTCCAGTCCTTACTGACCTCGGGTCACATCGACCCGAAGTGGAGAAAGCTCAAAGGGCGGCACCTGCTGGGTGCCGTCTTTTGACATTTCCCCACGGGACAAGTGGGAAAGGCAGGCATATACACGCACTTTCGCAAAGGAGGTTTTCAATGACGCAAGCTGTCACTTATGAACGAGAAACAAAGTCTGTCGCATTTCAAGGGAAGATCATTGTGCTGGAAAGCCTCACGCCGGTACTTCCCCCGAAGGAGAAAGCACAGCGCAAAAAAGAAATTGAGCGTTGTCTTTATGAGGTGTTCCGCAAATATGGAGACAGATTTCCCTAATCATTCGCAACATTGTTGTCCGGGGCTGCTGATGGTATAATATAGTTGTAAGGTTGGTAGCTCCATTCCAGCAAGGAAAGGAGCCCAATATGGAATTTATCAGAGAAGATTGTATTTACGCAAGACAGTCAGTAGACCGCAAGGACAGTATCAGCATTGAAAGTCAGATCGACTTTTGCAAGTATGAATTGAAAGGCGGGAGCTGCCGGGTATTTAAGGACAAAGGCTATTCCGGTAAGAATACGGACAGACCGGAGTTTCAAAAGCTGCTGGGCGAGATCCGCAAAGGAAAGGTCCGGCGGGTCATCGTGTACAAGCTGGACCGTATAAGCCGCTCTATTCTGGACTTTGCAACGATGATGGAGCTGTTTCAAGAGTACGATGTGGAGTTTGTATCATCCACGGAAAAGTTTGATACTTCGACCCCGATGGGCCGGGCCATGCTGAATATCTGCATTGTATTCGCCCAGCTTGAACGTGAGACAATCCAGAAGCGCGTCACGGACGCCTACTATTCCCGTTGCTTGAAAGGCTTTCACATGAGCGGGCAGGCGCCATACGGTTATCAGTTAGAGCCTACTGTGGTAGAGGGTATCCGCACAAAGAAAATGGTTGCCGACCCCGTAGCCGCCGACCATGTTCGGCTGATGTTTGAAATGTACGCTGAACCGGAAACCTCCTTCGGAGATATTACCCGATACTTCGAGGAACATGACATAAAAATTTATGGAAAATCCATGTTCCGTACATTTCTTTCCCAGCTTTTAAGAAACCCCGTTTACGCACAGGCCGATTTGGAGCTGTACGAATTTTTCAAGAGTCAGGGTGCAGCGATTGTCAATGACGCTTCTGACTTTGCCGGAACAAACGGCTGCTATCTCTATCAGGGGCGGGATGTGAAAGAGGACAAGGACAGGTGCTTAAAAGACCAGATACTTGTTATCGCTCCCCATGAAGCACTCATTTCCTCTGACACATGGCTGAAATGCCGGAAAAAACTTATGGAAAATACCACCTTCCAGCAGGGACGGAAACCGAAGAACACTTGGCTGGCCGGAAAAATCAAATGCGGGCATTGTGGGTATGCTCTGAAAGCCACCCATGTACCAAACAGCACCGGCTATTTCCGCTGTACCAAACGGACGGAAAACAAAGGCTGTCCGGGCTGCGGGAAAATCCGCAAAGAAGAATTTGAGCAATTCATTTTCTCGACCATGCAGGAAAAGTTCAAAGATTTTCAGATACTCCACGGCAGGGAGGAAAAAGTCAATCCGAAACTGACCGCCTATCAAGTGGAGCTGGCACAGGTGGAGGCAGAAATTGAAAAGCTGCTGGATACGCTGACCGGAGCCAATGCGACCTTGCTTGCCTACGCTAACAAAAAAATTGAAGAACTGGACACCCGACGCCAGACCATTTCAAAGGCAATCGCTGAATTGAGCGTTGAAACCATATCTCCCCAGCAGATAAAGAAGTTATCCTATTATCTCGACAACTGGGACAGCATAGATTTTGACGACAAAAGAAAAGCCGCCGATGGTTTGATCTCTACAATCAAGGCCACCAGCGACCGTGTTCAGATAGAGTGGAAAATCTGATATTTCCGCTCTATCGCCCCTCATTTCTATTTTATCTCGTTTGTACCCCTTGTACACCGATGTTTACTTTTCTATTTTTATACTTTTCCTTCCTACGATAAAAGGAAACCACCTGTTTATAATGTATGTAGGAACTATCAGAATAACTGACAGAACAAGTGACAGTCCCAAGCAGAACACTGACGAAAGTGCCACATTATTTAAAACCGTCGAGTAGAAGCCTACCGCAAACTTTTTTAATAATGTCTGAATAACACTAAGAGCTTTTCCGTGCAAAGCAAAATAAATCAATGTATTCTGTCCCACATAATTAATATACCTGTTAGCTTTAATCTCCTTTGCAATTAAAATCAATGTAGCAATTCCAACAACGACCGTAAGATAATGATAGAGAATATCCCCTACCATTGGCATCTTTACTTTGCCGAAGAACGGAACAAATACCAAAACCAGATATACTAGCAAAGCTACTATTCTAAGTTTAAGAGTATTGTATTTATCAAACTCAGCTTCCATATTATGGCGGAACATATATCCCAGTACCATATAAAACATAGCTTGGAACATATACTCAATATGCCACGGCAGTGAGGTAGTATTCCAAGGAAAGATATCAGCTGGTACCAGTCGTGTGTATAGAATACTAGAAAGTGAAAGAAGCCATGCTAACGCAATTGCTACCACACACTTATTGCAGTACCCCCCCCCATTTATTTTTTGAGGTTTAGATTCATAAAACCGAACAAAAAAATAGAACGGAATAAAAGTAACAAATAAGGCTGCAACAAACCAAATCTGATCGCCTTGACCTCTAATCTGAAGGAAATTCCACTTCAATTCTTCAAGCAGGTTATCATGTTCGTTGAATGTAATTATCTGTGAAAGAAAAATGTCAAAAACACTGAATACTAGCCACGGCACAAATAATTGCTGAATTTTTTTATCTAAAAAAGCTCCAAAACTGCTATTCGGTTTATACACATACCCTGCGGCAAAGAAAAAAGCAGACAAAAAAAATGGTGTGTAAAACGCACTCCAAATCTCAGTTCGTGTTTCAAGATGAGAAAGCATTACCATGATGATACAGACGTATTTAACTATATCCACCCATTCAATTCTTTTCGCTTGTCCCATTCATATTTCTCCTTATTCTATGTTCTATTTCACTACCTCCATTCAGATGAAGCACTTCCAATGTGTTGTTCATAAACCAGAGTGCTCCATACAAACGCAGATAGTGATACTGAAAGTTCTTATGATAATTTCATCTGCTGTTACTGAACCTAGGTAGCGAGATAAAAACCGCCCTCGCAGCTCTACCCATCTCTCAAGAAATGCCGTAAATACGCTATTTTCCAAGCATTTTCACTATGTACATCTCACCACCTGCGTTCGGTTAGAGGAGATTATTTATTATCAATACTCTCGTCTATTATTATCTCCTGTACAGTTTCATCGTTTCCTTTACAACTTCATCCCAGTTATATTTCTCGCAGATAAAGTCAGCTGCCTGCTTCTTCATTTTCATAACCATTTCAGGATAGTCACAGGCCTCTTGCAGTTTTTCTCGCAAGTCCTCTACATCCGACTTTTTGAAAATCAATGCCTTATCTTCCACAACCTCTGCGCACTCTGGAATATCAGAAACCAAACAGCAATTGCCATAACTCATAGCTTCCAGCAGACTTAATGGCATTCCCTCCAGATCAGAAGGTAATGTGTAAATATACGCATTGCTATATAATTCATCAAGCATCTGCCCCTGAACAAATCCGGTAAAAATGATTCTATTATCATCCTTTGCCAGCTCTTTCAATTCCACCATAAAAGAATCCGTATCGCTAGAGCCACCAGCAATAACCAATTTTTTATCTGTTTTGATGTCTTTAAACACCTCAACCAGATATCGAATGCCCTTTTCCGGCACCAAACGACCAAGAAACAATATGTAGGAATCCTTTGTTAGACCAAATTTTTCTGTTATGAATTTTGCTTCTTTAATCTCTGGTCGATTCACACCGTTGGGAATAAAGTGAGTCTCCCTGCCATAGGTATCTCTGAAATAATCCTGAACACCTTTACTCAAAACGATGATTTCATCTGCATATTTTACAGCATTCTTTTCACCCTGACGGATGAATTTAGAGCCAAATCCTGACTTCCATTTTTCCCGTTTCCAGTCTATACCATGAATGGTAACCACAACCCTCTTTCCAAACATCTTTGGAATCCATGAAAAAAAAGCTGGACCTTCTGCATGGATATGTACCACATCATATTTTCCAAAAGCACTGTACAGAGCCGCAAAGAAAGAGGAACTCACCGCTGCAAGACCTTTTCCTTCAATAGTTGGAACAAATTTCTGTCGGATTCCATCATATTCAATTTTATTGTCATACTCTGCACCACTCACGTGATGACCAGATCTGTTGTAACAGGTAACCCGACATCCATCTCGTGCCATTCTGGTGCACAGTTCTTTTACAACAATCTCTATCCCGCCCTCACGGGACAGTCTTTTTTGTCCGAACATGGACACTGCAAATTTATCTTTCATAATGTTCTCCAACCAATATTGTCCCCTCTGCTCCTTTATATCTATGTACTTTTGTTGAGTAGACATTTCTGCACTCTACATACTCAAAAGAAGTAGCCTTTTCAGCATTTCGTATGCTTTTTATTGACCTTTTACAACAATCCTACTTCGATCCAACCTTCCCCAGCACAACAGCCACGATCTTAAACAGAATCATAATATCCAACCCCGGACTCCACTTTTTAATATACTCGGTATCCAGTCTTACAACTTCTTCAAAGTCTGTGATATTACTTCTTCCGCTGACTTGCCACATACCGGTAAGTCCCGGCTTGAATGCCAGTCTGGAGCGGTGATGCATCTCGTATTTCTCCCACTCGTCCACTGTTGGCGGTCTAGTTCCCACAAGGCTCATGTCACCTATGAGTACATTCCAGAACTGTGGGAATTCATCCAGAGAGTAATCACGGATAAAATTACCGATTCCCTTGATGATACGTGGATCATTATCCATCTTGAACATCATACCATCTTTGATATCGTTCTGCGCCATCAGCTCTTTCTTCCGCTCTTCTGCATCCATATACATGCTTCGGAATTTGTAAATGTTGAATTTTTTGCCATTTTTTCCGATTCGCACCTGTTTGAAGAAAATCGGTCCCGGTGACTTAATATAAATGATTGGTGCTACAAAGATAAAAATGATACCTGTCAGTAGCATTCCAACCAGTCCTCCGCAGATATCCATCGTCCTTTTGAAGATCAGCTGACCGGCGCTTACCATATTGATGCTGGTCGAAAGCACCGTATATCCTTCCAGCTTTTCCACAATCTGATTGGAAGAATCATCCGCAACTCTTGCCAGCTTGATATGTATGGTAATTCCCATGATACCGAAATTTTTGATCATTTTATCCGGAAGCGCAAGCTCTGTCGGAATGCTGAAAAGTGCTTCATCCACCCAGTTCAACTGTGCAAAATCTTCAATCGCACTCTCTCCACAAAATACCGGGAATCCATGATAATTTGGAATTTCATTTTCTTTTGCATCAATAATTCCAATTCCCATTACATGAAACTCACTGTAGGGATTGCTGGTAAATGCCTCCACAATTTCTCTATAATTCTTTTTTCCACCGATCAGAAGGATCGCTCTTTTCCCTGATGCAGGGCCTCTGTGCTTGGAAAGCCATTTTTTCAACAAAATCCTTCCTATATATAATACGCAGATCGATATGATTGGGAATGCAAATATAACAACTCGTGAGTAATTGCTCGACTCTTTCATTGCAAACAAATAAGCAATCACACACACGGTCACGATGATTGCGTGCTTTGCGACTGCCTTAGTCTCCAACCAGTACCCTCTTCTTAAGATGCCCTTGTAACTTCCCATCATCAGTCCCACAACCAGATCGATCGCCGCTATCGCAAAAAACACATTCCGGTAAAGCGGTGCTTCTCTGTAATATGCAGTCCCATGATATAACCAGTGAGCAAGTAAATAAGATAATTCCAACAATATTAAATCTAACAAAATAAAATCCCAGTGTTTTAACCAACTGGAAGTTTTCTTTCTGTACATAAGTGAACCCAACCCTCTTAAACATTACTTGCGTAATTTTTCTTTTCCAATATTTATAACATATTTCGTATAAAAGGTAAAGCAATCTCCATGTACAATTCTCTTTTTCGACATTTTATCGACTTTCCGCACAAAAAAAGTCATTAGTTTTGTGTACTTTTTTTCCTAAAAACTAATGACTTTTTAATTATTTATCGATTATTGTATTTTCAATTATAGATTTTTACCCTTTCCATACAACAATCACCTTTTTTTGCTGCTGCAATCTGATTTCTGACAGATTTTCTACTTTGTCAGTGCAATAATTGCCTTCACCACATCGTCAATTCCCATCTCAGAGCTGTCGATCAGCGTTGCATCTTCGGCCTGCTTAAGCGGTGCGATCTCTCTTGTCATATCGCGCTCGTCTCTTTCCTGGATATCCTGCCTGATCTGTTCAAAATCACAGGCTTCTCCTTTTCCTTCCAGTTCTTTGAACCGGCGCATTGCGCGGCATTCTACACTTGCAGTCAGATACACTTTAACGTCCGCATTCGGAAGTACATTGGTTCCGATATCTCTTCCGTCCATAACGACATCTTTTTCTTTTGCAAGATTCCTCTGCAGATCCAGAAGCTTTGCACGGACTGCCGGTACTGCCGAGCTTACGGATGCCATATTTCCAACCGCTTCCTCACGAAGCTGTGAAGTGATGTTTTCTCCATTCAAATAGACTTGCTGCACACCATTTTCATAACCAAGCTCTACCTTTACATCCTCGCATGCTGCCTCAATCTTCTCTACTTCTCCCGGTACGATCCCTTTTTTCAGAAAATGTACGGCAAGTCCGCGGTACATTGCCCCGGTATCTACATAGATGAATCCCAGTTCCTTTGCAACCAGTTTTGCGATCGTGCTCTTTCCGGCACCTGCCGGTCCGTCAATTGCGATATTATATCCCATTTTATATCCTCCCTGTTTCACTCACATTTTCCTGTTTACGCCATCTCTGGATTGCTGTGCGATATCTATAATCCAAAAACTACCAGATATTACTTCCTGCCGCATATGCAGTCGACCATGCGATCTGCAGATTGAATCCACCGGTCAGTGCATCCAAATCCAGCACTTCCCCTGCAAAATACAGTCCCTGTACCAGCTTTGACTCCATCGTAGACGGATTGACTTCTTTGACTTTTACGCCGCCCCGTGTAATAATTGCCTCTTTGAAATCTCGAAGCCCGGTCAATGTCACAGTAAAATGCTTGATCAGATGGACGAAATTCATCCGCTCTTCTTTTGTGATCACATTGACCTTCTTCTCCGGATCAATGCCACTTAAGTGGATCATGACCGGAAGTAATTTTGCCGGAAACAGTCCGGTGACTGCATTTTTAAACTGTTTATTATGGTTTGCATCAAATTCCCGCAGCACTCTCGCATCCAGCTGCTCTTCGGAAAGTGCCGGCTTCAGGTCGATGACCAGCTTTAACTCATGCTTTTTCTGCAGGATTTTACCTACATAGGCACTCGCACTGATGATCAGTGGTCCGCTTACTCCAAAGTGGGTGAATAACATTTCTCCGAAATCACTGTACAGCTCTTTCTTTCCGTCATAGACCGTTGCCTGGACATTCCGGAGGGAAAGCCCCATCAGTGCCGGAATGTACTCTTCTCTGACATTCATCGGAACCAGGGAAGGTGCAGGTTCGGTGATCTTGTGTCCCATCGCTTCTGCAAAGCGATAGCCATCTCCGGTGGAACCTGTTGTCTGATAGCTGACACCACCGGTGGCGATAATGCAGGCATCCCCTTCTTCTTTGCTTCCATCTGCCATGACAAGATAGGAAAATCTTCCATCCTCTGCCACAACCTTTTCTACATTGGAATAAAGATGGATGTGTACTCCATTTCGCTTCATTTCCATCTCCAGCGTGCGAATAACATCTGAAGAATGATCCGACTGCGGAAATACACGGTTGCCACGCTCTGTCTTCAGACGCAATCCTGCATTTTCAAAGAAATCCATCACATCCTGGTTGGTAAATCCGTAAAAACTGCTGTACATGAATTTCTCATTGGATACCATATTCTGGAAAAGTTCATCCACGTCACAGGCATTGGTGACATTGCATCTGCCTTTTCCCGTGATGAAAAGCTTTTTTCCAAGTTTTTCATTTTTCTCAAATACGTGGACTTCATTGCCATTTTTCGCCGCAAAAATCGATGCGAACATACCGGCAGCTCCGCCCCCTACGATCAGTACTTTACTCATTTGATCCTTACCTCATCTTCTACAGGCTCCAGCTCATCTCTGGAATAAACCTGATATTCGTCCCAGATGTCCTCCAGTGTCTCCAGTGTCTCGATGACATCATCCTGCTTCTTCATACAGAGTGCAACCACCAGTGCATTGATCACACTGAGCGGTGCAACCAGGGAATCTACGATAGATGCCATATCACTCTTGGCGATCAGATTGCAGGAAGAATAGAGATTCATCGGTGAATTCACACTGTCGGTCAAGGTTATTACCTTTGCTTTCCGGTTGCTGGCAAATTCCAGTGCTTTTAAAGTACGCATGGAATATCGCGGAAAACTGATCCCGATGATCACATCTTCTTCCCCGATCCGGATCAGCTGCTCAAAAATCTCGCTGGAACTGTTGGTATCGACCTCTACCACATCCTCACAGATCAGATTCAGATAAAAAGTCAGGAATTTTGCCAGCGGTGCACAGCTTCGGATTCCGATCACATAAACCTTTTTTGCCGCAAGGATCGTATCCACCGCCAGCTCAAATGCATGATTGTCCACAGATTCCAATGTCTGCTTGATCTTCTCGATATCAGACTGCAGAACCGTCGCCAGGATCTCGCTCCGGTCGATCCGTCCGTAGGTCACTTCCATACGCTGGATAGAATTCAGCTTGGTACGCACCAGTTCTCCCAGTGCTTTCTGGAATTCGGGATAGCCTTTATATCCAAGCTGTGTTGCGAAACGGACAACCGTTGATTCGCTGACACCGACTGCCTCTCCCATCTTTGCAGCCGTCAGGAAGGCTGCTTTATCATAATTTTCTTTGATGTAATCCGCAAGCCGCTTCTGTCCCTTGCTGAACTTCGGATATCTCTCATCAATTCTAATCAGTAACTCATTTTTTGTGCTCACAATTTGCCTCCAAATAAGAAACGTGCCTTTTTATAAAATCATTTACTTCTATTATAAATAAGGTCACAACCCTTTTTATTATAAGCAAAAGAGCCATAAAATTCAACTCGAATTTTATGGCTCCTGAGGTTACGTTTTGCTCACAAAATACTGTCTGTAACAGCTTTCGTCAGTTCGTCGTTATTATACCGGATAACTTCCGTCTTTTGCAATTGTAGCATCTACTTTCTTCTCCTGTGCCTCGCGGTATTTGAAGAAGTCTGTAGCTACCTGCGGGAAGAGTGCGTAGCTGAGTACGTCTTCATCCTGCTCTTTGTACTGTTCCATCTCTTTTTCAAGAGTTCCGAGTTCATCCGGGATCAGATCTGCCGGACGGCATGTGATAACTTCCGGATTGTCTCCGAGTACTTTCTTAACAACATCCGGGTTGAACGGTTTAACAGTTGCACCGTATTTTCCGCTCAGGATGTCTTTCGTCTCTTTTGTTGCCATCTTGTAGCGTTCGCCCATCAGGACATTGAATACTGCCTGTGTACCAACGATCTGTGATGACGGAGTAACCAGCGGTGGTTCACCAAGGTCTTTACGAACTCTCGGTACTTCTTCAAGTACGTCGTAGAACTTGTCTTCTGCTCCCTGCTCTTTGAGCTGTGAAGTAAGGTTGGAAAGCATTCCACCCGGTACCTGGTACAGAAGAGTCTTGATGTTAACACCAAGGTTCTTCGGATTGAGAAGTCCGCTGTCAAGTGCTTCGTCACGGATCGGACGGAAGTAATCAGCGATCTCAGCCAGAAGATTCTGGTCAAATCCTGTATCATAAGGTGTTCCCTTGAATGTCTCAACCATAACTTCTGTTGCCGGCTGAGAAGTTCCAAGTGCGAACGGTGAAATAGCGGTATCGATCACGTCTACACCGGCTTCAACTGCTTTTAAGTATGTCATTGAAGCAACACCTGATGTGTAATGTGTATGCAGCTGGATCGGGATATCAACAGCTTCTTTTAATGCTCCGACAAGTTCTGTTGCCTTGTACGGAAGAAGAAGACCTGCCATATCTTTGATACAGATAGAGTTTGCACCCATATCTTCGATTCTCTTTGCGATGTCTACCCAGTAATCCAAGGTGTAAGCATCTCCAAGTGTGTAAGAAAGCGCAATCTGTGCTTCTGCTTTCTCAGCGTTAGCTGCTTTTACTGCTGTCTGAAGGTTTCTAAGGTCATTCAGACAGTCAAAAATACGAATGATATCGATTCCGTTTGCAACAGATTTTTTAACGAAGTATTCTACTACATCATCTGCGTATGGACGGTATCCAAGGATGTTCTGTCCACGGAAGAGCATCTGAAGTTTGGTGTTCTTGAATCCGTCACGGAATTTACGAAGTCTTGACCATGGATCTTCATGCAGGAAACGAAGGGATGCATCAAATGTAGCTCCGCCCCAGCACTCTACGGAATGATATCCGACTTTGTCCATTTTATCTACGATCGGAAGCATCTGTTCTGTGGTAAGTCTTGTTGCGATCAGGGACTGATGCGCATCACGCAGAACTGTTTCCGTAATCTTAATCGGTTTCTTTTCAATTGCTGCCATTATATCTTCCTCCAATTATTATAAGGTTTATTAAGCTCCAGGATTGTTATCTCACTGTCAGATACGCGCTGCTCGCAGCGCTAAGGAAACCTGACGGTTTCCTTCTGTGCCTGATGGCACAGTCTGACATTTCAACAGCAACCGCGATTTGCCCTTGCAAGCAAGCAAATCGCTTCCTGTTGCTACATTACTCCGAAAATAGCCATAAATGTTCCGGCTGCTACGGCTGTTCCGATAACTCCGGCTACGTTCGGTCCCATTGCATGCATCAGAAGGAAGTTGGTCGGATCTGCTTCCGCTCCTACTTTCTGAGATACACGGGCTGCCATAGGTACGGCAGATACTCCGGCTGAACCAATCAGCGGATTTACCTTGCCATGTGTGGCTACGCACATCAGTTTTCCAAACAGGACACCTGCTGCGGTACCGAATGCGAATGCGATCAGACCAAGTAGTACGATCTTAAGTGTGCTGACATTTAAGAATGCCTCTGCACTTGTAGTAGCACCTACAGATGTACCAAGCAGGATAACTACGATGTACATCATTGCGTTGGATGCGGTCTCTGTCAGCTGTCTTACAACACCGGATTCTTTGAACAGGTTACCAAGCATCAGCATACCTACCAGAGGAGCTGTTGTCGGAAGAATCATACATACAACGATGGTTACGATGATCGGGAACAGAATTTTCTCAAGCTGTGTAACCGGACGAAGCTGTCCCATTTTAATCTTTCTTTCCTTCTCTGTTGTGAGAAGCTTCATAATCGGCGGCTGGATGATCGGAACCAGTGACATGTACGAGTACGCCGCCACGGCGATCGGTCCCATCAGAGCCGTCTGCTGGAGCTTACCTGCAAGGAAGATGGATGTCGGTCCGTCTGCTCCACCGATGATGGAGATAGCAGCTGCTGCCTTATCAGAGAAACCAAGAGCCATCGCACCAAGATAAGCTGCGAAAATACCAAACTGTGCTGCCGCACCGAGGAGGAAGCTCGCCGGGTTGGCAATGAGCGGTCCGAAGTCAGTCATCGCACCGACACCCATGAAAATAAGTGACGGGAGAATAGACCACTCATCCAGCTGGAAGAAGTAATACAAAAGTCCGCCCGTTCCGTTAGCCGAATCTTCTGCATGAAGCATGATATCCGGGTAAATATTTACCAGGAGCATACCAAATGCAATCGGTACAAGCAGAAGCGGTTCAAACCCATGCTTGATTGCAAGATAAAGGAAAAAACATGCAACTGCGATCATAATGTAGTTACCCCAAGTCAGGTTGAGGAACGCAGTCTGCTGCACGAGGTTTCCCAGTGTGTTAGTGATATATTCCATGTTATAACCTCCTGTTTTTCAAAAGGATGTTGCTCCTTAGTTCAATGTAGCCAGTGTCTGTCCTGCTTCTACTGCATCACCTACTGCTACATCGATACTTGCAACTGTTCCGTCTTCCGGAGCTACAACAGGAATTTCCATCTTCATTGCTTCTACGATAAGAACTGCATCACCGCGGGATACTTTCTGTCCTACGCTTGCTTCGATCTTAAATACTTTTCCGGCTGCACCTGCTTCTACCTTGATGCTTCCAGCTCCGGCTGCTGCTTTTGGAGCTGCCTTCGGTGCTGCTTTCGGAGCTGCCTTTGGTGCTGCTACTGGTGCTGCAGCTGCTCCGTTTCCGTTTTCTTCTACTGTAACATCATATACGTTGCCGTTAACTGTGATTGTATAGTTTTTCATCTTTAAATCCTCCTGATTCTATTCGCACTATGCATTCCATTTGTTTGATTTTCTTCTCTTGATAGAACGTACTACAAATCCGTCTGTAGTAGTTCCTTCTGCTGCTGCGATCGCTGCTGCGATAACTGCAACAAGTTCGGTATCATCCATTTCTTCTGCCTCTTCTACAGCTGCTGACACTGCCGGAGCCGGTGCTGCCTTCGGAGCTTCTTCTTTTTTCTTTTTGGATGTACCGTTAAGTAATGCAGGAACGTATTTGATCAGGGAAATGATAAAGCTCATGAAAATAAGCATTACGAATACAGTTCCCATACCAAGTAATGTGTTAAGTCCCGCTTTTTCAAGGATTTCGCTCATGCCGTAATGAGCATTGACTGTAAATGATTCCAGAGTCATATTCTCATCGAATACGAATTCCAGGTCTGCACTTCTGTCAGAAAATGTTGCCGGTGCAGTTACCGTAACACCTGTAGAAGATGCCTCGAATTCATAGTCTTTATGGCTTTCATAATCGCCGCATTCTTCCAGGGATGCTTTCCATCCTTCCAGTGCAGTTGCAAAAGTGTCTGCTTCCATCTGCACACCGGTCTGGTTTTCAAACTGTGCCATCAGATATCCCTGATTCCAGTCTGACATCTCTGTGATCTGGTCGCTTGTGATGGATCCGCTCTCAATGATATCAAAAACAGCATCACAAGACTGGATCAGTGTATCTTTGTCATAGCTGACGGTCTTGGCATTCCCGCAGCCTGCAAGGCCGAGCACAAGTACCAGAACTGCGACTACTAAACTAATCTTTTTCTTCACTTTGCTTCACCTCGCTAAATTGTTCCGTGTTTTTTGGATGGTCTTTCTTCCCTTTTTGTAAATAACATCTCAAATGCACCGATCACATATTTTCTGGTATCTGCCGGTTCGATGATGGTATCTACATATCCTCTTCCAGCTGCGGAAAGCGGGCTTGACTGAAGTGCTTTGTATTCTTCTGTCTTTGCTTTTAATGTATCTGCATCTGCATCTGTGTACATGATCTTCGCAGCCATGTCTGCTGCCATCATCCCGATCTCAGCTTCCGGCCATGCGTATACCATGTCTGCTCCGATTGCTTTGCTGTTCATTGTCACATATGCGCTTCCGAATGCTTTACCTGTGATCACATTGACTTTTGGTACAGTTGCATCTGCAAATGCATAAGTGAGAGCTGCCATCTCTCTTGCAAGGTTCTTTTCTGAGCATGCAGTTGCCTTGAGTCCCTTTACATTTGTAAGTGTGAGTACCGGAATTCCGAATGCATCACAGAATTTAACGAAAGCTGCTGCTTTCTTGCATCCCATTGCTGAGAGTGTGCCGTCGAATTCTTCTGCTGTGTTGCCTTCTTCATCGTATACTTTTGAGCGGTTGGCAACAGCACCTACTGTCATTCCGTTCAGGCGGATGAATCCTGTTACCATATCTTTTGCATAAGCTTTCTTTGTCTCAATGAATACACCATTGTCAGAGATCATAGAAAGAGCAAGTGCTGCATCTTCTGCTGCATTCTCAAGATCTGCACATACTCTGTTCAGATCATCTGTGCATTCATCATATGCATCGTTGTCTTCGTTGTTAGCAGGAAGAATTGCTACGAGTGAGCGGATCTCGCCAAGAATTTCTTCTTCGCTTCCTACGCCGTCAACGATTCCGGATTCTTCACTCTGGAATTTTGCGCTTGCTGTATCGCATTTGTCCGCGGTGTTGCCCGGAATGGTGTTCGGAGAGTTTACGAATAATTTTCCGTTCTCTGCCATGAATGTAAAATCAGAAAGTGCTGCTGCCGCTGCCAGTCCACCACCGCAATTGCCAAATACTGCTGTGATCTGCGGAATTACGCCAGAAGCCATAGCCTGTTTGTAATAGAAGCTTCCGAATGCGTTCAGTGCGTCAGTTGCTTCCTGAAGACGAAGTCCTGCGCAGTCAATCAGACCGATCACCGGTGCGCCCATCTTCATTGCCATATCATAAATGTTCGCAATCTTCTTTGCGTGCATCTCACCGATGGTTCCGTTCAGTACAGATGCGTCCTGGCTGTATACATATACCAGGTTTCCATCGATTACACCGTAACCTGTGATGACGCCATCTGTCGGAGCTTTTTTCTCCTGCATGTTGAAATCTGTTGCTCTTGCAGTTACCTGTCCACCGATTTCAACAAAGCTTCCCTCATCGAGCAAATTGGCAATTCTTAAGCTCGCCGGGTTTGATGATGTTGTGTTGCTCATAAATCTAGCCCTCCATTTTTATAAATTTAATAATTAAATCAAATTTTCTGCCGTGTATATTATACTTGCTTTCTATGCAATACGCAACTGTTTTTGATAAGTTTTCTCTTATTTTGTTAAATTTTCGACAAGTAATTTTCACGTGTAAAAAAGCCTCTGCAACGCAGAAGCCTTTTTTTTACATAAACATATTCCCTGTTCCGACATAACGGATGCCGTCTTCAAAGACTCTTTTTCCGCCAAGTGTAACAAATTTTACATCTTTTAATCTGGTGATATCCTTGCTTAAGTCACCGCCAACTACCAGAAGATCTGCATCCAGTCCTTCGGCAACAAGTCCGCGTTCTTTTTCCACACCCAGAACCTTTGCCGGATTGGAAGTTGCCACCTGTACTGCCTGCACCGGTGTAATTCCGTATTCCACCATATATTGCAGTTCTCTCGGAAGCGGTAAGAGCGGAGAATGATACATCACCATATCGGTGCCGGCAAGAACCGTCACACCCGTATCATAAAATTCTTTAAAATGATCCCGGTACGCTTTGTATGCCGGTTCAAAGAATTCATAATTTTCCATCTCTTTTTGCATGACCGGATCACTGACCGGTGCATCGCCATTCTTCTCGATATTTTCCTTGCACAGTTCATAGAGATAAGTATATGCCATGATAGTCGGTGTCCAGGCAATACCTTTTTCTGCCATCTGCTTTGCATGATCCAGCGTCATAAAGGTTCCATGTTCGATCGTGTCAAATCCGGCATCAATGCACATCTGGATCCCCGGATTGGTTCCGGCATGCACGCCACACTTGATTCCTCTTCTGTGGCATTCATCCACCGCCGCATCCAGTTCTTCCTGGGTAAGCTCCGGATACGATTCGCGGTTGGTGGTCAGGATCTTCACCCATTCCGCACCATCGCGAACCTGCTTACGGATTTCTTTACGGATTGCCCACGGACCGTCCGCTTCCTCGACTTCATCCCAGGCATGTCCGCCCGTCATGCAGATTCCGGTATCCGTATGCACGATTCTCGGGATCACGATAAACCCCTTCTTTTCTGCCAGTTTCAGATTCTTGCATACACCATGTGCTGAAGACATATCCCGCACCGTGGTGATTCCTCTTTCAAATGCAGCCTGCGCATGCTGCAACGCATATAACATGATCAGCTGTGCCCCATAATTAAAGCTGTCCGGCTGGGAATAGCCGTATGCAAGATGCGCATGCATATCCATAAGTCCCGGAAGAAGTGTCGCATCACCATATTCCTTAACTTCCTCCTGCGGAAATTCTTTCAGCAGCTCTTCTTTTGGTGCGATTTTTCCGATCTTGCCGTCCTCTCCAATATAGACTGCCTTATCCGTAAGAACGGTCTTTCCATCTCCTGTAATCAGATATTTCGTACTGATAATCATCCCTTGGTCCCTCTTTTATTCCTTTATTTTTCAAATACACGCAGCCCTTTCATGCTGCTCCTCTCTCGTCGCATTCATTCTTTAATATTTTAAAGTGCAACCATTTTGAAGTGTATTATACTTGTTTTTCCTAAATGGCGCAACCGTTTTCCACAGAATCTGTTAAATATTTTGCATTTTTTAATCCGTTTTACGTCCAAAACTTTATACGGATACACTTGCACTTTTCATTTTACTCACAACATCGTTTAACAATCAATATTAAATTTTTGCGATTCCCAGGTCTGCGTCCAAAGATTACAGCGGCAGATTTAAAAAAATATAGGGGTGAAGGCACTTATTGTGCAATGGAGATGAGACTCAAAAATTGTGGAAGCCTCTGCTGACACAATTTTCGCTTTCAGAGGCTCATCGCAATGTTTTGCACAATGGACTTCACCCCCATATTTTTCTAAATCTGCCCCACTACCTCCCCCTCGCAGACCGTCCCCGCAAAAAAAGAAAACCCTTATCCGGCAAACCACCAGATAAGGATTTCCTCAATTCTTTATACTTTTTTAGGATGACAACATTTTTATTACAGTGTGATCAGAGCATCTGTAATATTTGTAATTCTGCGGTATCCATCTTCTGTGATCAGGAAATCATCTTCCTGACGGACGCCACCGATTCCCGGAATGTAAATTCCAGGTTCGATCGTATGAACCATTCCCGGCTGAAGGGTCACTTTACTGCCGGTACAGATATACGGCTGTTCATGAATATCCAGTCCGAAGTTGTGTCCCGGACCGTGTGGAATATGATAGCCTGCATCTTCTACTACCTTCACGATGATATCTCTGAGCTCGCCCATAACCATTCCCGGTTTCAGGCTGTTCTGACCAGCATCCTTTGCTTTTCTGACTACGTCAAACATCTTGTAAAGCTCCGGATTTTTGGCTTTCCCTACTGCAACAGTACGGGTAATATCCGAGCAGTATCCGTGATAATAAGTCCCGAAATCAATCGTCACAAAATCACCAAGCTGGATTTTTCTATCGGATGCTGTCGCATGACAGTTTGCTCCGTTATCCGGACCAGAGGCTACGATCGTCTCGAAGCAGAATCCAGAGCCGCCACGGCTTCTGAACTGATATTCCAGTTCATTTGCAATATCGATCTCTGTAACGCCCGGTTTGATCACATCAAGCAGTGCATAGAAAGATCTCTCTGAAATCCGGCATGCCTGTTCGATCGTCTCGATTTCTTCCGGTGTCTTGACCGCACGTAAAGGTTCTACATAAGACCCTTCGGAAACGAATTTGGTATCAGGCGCCTGACTTACCAGATCCTGATAATCATCAAACGTAAGATCTGCTCCACAGATTGCACACTGTTTTACCCCTGCTTCTGCCGCCAATTTACCGGTCTGGCTGAAGTAATTCAGTCCTTCACCGTAGACAACAACTTCAAATCCTTCTGTTTCCTGTGCGGCCTGGAATTCAAACCGTCCGTCGGTTACAAAATAGTTTTTCTTTTCTGTCAAAAGCAGGACTGCAACTCCATATTCTCCGGTAAAGCCGGTCAGATACTTGATGTCGCTGCCTTTGCTGATCACAATTCCGTCATGACCATTTTTCTTTACAGCATCTACAATTTTCTGTATGCGTGTATTCATTGTTCCATCTCCTACTGAATGAAATCCCAGTTGAATTTCATATTTTCATCATATGATTTGTATGGTTTTCCATCAATATCATAGATGTTTACATTATAATGCCAAGGTTCCGGAAGTGTCTTCTCCGGATAAATGTGCTTCATCAGCTCATATCCTTCCGGATCATAGACCTTCAGTTCCTCTCTTGTGTTGACCGGTCCGCGGATACCATCCCATCGTCCGTCAACACCTTCCTGCATGACATTGAACCAGACAGTACTTAAGGTTGCAAAATACTCTTCGTAATTGCTGATCGCATAAGTGTCCGGCCACAAACCATTGTCGCTGGCATGCTGATATGCTTTCCGGATCATGTCTGCAAGCGTCTGGTCTTTCAGACCATTCATTCCAACCAGATGGATCGCATGTCCGAATTCATGCACAAGGATCATCTCATTTGGATAACTGGTTGCATATCTTCCGGTTCTGAGACGGATTACATTTGCCTCTGAAATAGAGGATGCCGGATTCGTCATCTCACCGCCGTAACCTGCCACGTGGCGGGTTGCAAGCAGATATCCCATTCTGTGCTCCGGGACATCATAAGCATTCTCAAGCAGTCCGAACACAGATACCTCTGCACCTCTGCGGACAAGCTCTTCTGCTACTTCCGGGATCTTTTCAAGCATCATATCAATAATTGCAAGTGCTTTATCCACTACAGCCGGTGTTGTTTTTTCTCCGGCTTTTACTACAATGCCGGAGGTTCCTTTTTTGTGGACTACATAATATGGCTGATACACGGTCTGGTAGACCTTTTCATTGTCTGCCGGTCTGTCTTTTACATCAGTCAGCTTTCCGACAACCTGTACGGTAACCTCTCCTGCACATTCCGGATCAACCGGATGAACCAGGGAAAGTGTGGTACGCATGGATTCTTTCTGGTATACCGTACCATAATCCCATGTCATATCACTGGTCCAGTGTACCAGTTCCTGTACTTTCCCTTTGTATTTTACCAGATAATCGTTTTCATTATCAGCACGGCGCATCTGTTCGCCCCAATAAATCTCAATTCTTCTGTCATCGATCAGAATGACTTTTTCGACCGGTGCATAATTACAATTCTCTGACATTTATTTTTCATCCTCCTGAAACATAAACTTATTCCCTAATCTTTTATGCTTCTGCGTTCTTGTCCAGTCCCATTCCGACTGCAAGCTTTTTACTGAAGATTGCTACAACCGCACCAACTGCACATACACCCAAACCGATTGCTACGAAGAACGGAATTTCGCTTCCTTCTTTGTAGAAGTTTGTAAGCAGCGTGTTAAGAGCAGCTCCTGTAGACTGTGACATTGACCAGATTGTCATCATCTGTGTCATGAATGCCTTCGGTGCTGCAACAGCCGTGATTGAGTAACCGATCGGGCAGGTAAATCCTTCACCAAGCATCAGGATTGCATAGAATAATACGATCCACCATGCACTGACTTTTGCATCTCCAGGATAGATTACATAGAGGAGTGCAATGATTAAAGCTCCAAGTCCCCAGAAGATTGTTCCGATACCCATCTTTGTGGTTCCGTATGGCTGTTTCTTTCCGAGTTTTGTCCATACTGCTGTCAGGATACTTCCGATGATAACTGCAAATACTGCTGGGATTGTCTGCATAGATGCTGCAGGCACTTCCATTCCGAACAGTACACGGTTAACCTTTTCTTCATAGAAGATTGCAAGGATTGAAATTGTCTGTGTCCAGATCAGCAGGGTAACTGCGTTACAGATGAACGGCGGAACCAGGCAGAGGATTTTCTTCTTCTCATGTGGCTCTGTCTTTTTACTTTTGTAAATAACTACCAGGTATACGATCGGGATAATGATCGATACAGTACTGATTACATTTGAGAATACAGAAATACTTAATGTTCCTGTTGCAAAAAGCGTTGCAAGAACAACTGCGCAGATAACAAGTACAATGATCATCTTTGTGATGAAAGAACGTTTCTTATCATCCGGAAGCGGATCATCCGGTTCAATACCGATATTACCGAAGAACGGTTTGTATGTAACTGCATATACAACGATACCCAGGAATGCAAGGACTGCACATGCCGCGAATGCTACATGGTATCCGAGTGCTGCTGCGATTGCACCGGAAAGTACCGGAGCTGCTGCACCAATGTTGGAAATTACGTAAGAAATCGTGTAAGCGCTGTCACGTCTTCCATCGGATTCATCATAGAATTTTCCAAGAAGAGCATCCAGACATCTGCCACCGAACATCGGTCCGATTGCCAGACATCCCATAGCGATTCCATAGCCAGGAACGCCAAGTGGTAATGCAAGGCATACATATCCAATAAATGAAAGTGATCTTGCTATAAATAAAGACTTCCGGCATCCTAAGATACGGTCGCAGACAAAGCTTCCGACAATACCTGTCAGTACGACAACTGTTGAATATAAAGAGATCAGCTGTGCTGCATTTGCCTTGCTGAATCCAAGTCCTTCCGGTGCATTTGCGTATAAGTAGTAAATCAGTACCGCACTCATCGCATAGTTTGCAAAAGAGTTACAAAGCTGCATAAAGCTTAGGGTTCCCACACCCTTTGGCTGTCCTAAAAAGGCGGTTTGTTTTCTTAACGCCTCATCATGTTCGTTCATTATTTTTCCCTCCAAAATAACCTTTTGTATTCATTCAACAAAAAACAATCGTTAATTATTTCCCCATCCTCAAATGTCTTCACTCCTCCTTTTTTCATAATTTTTAACTTTTGTTTTTTATTTTGAACATACAAGTATCTTACTTTTTTTTGTTCACTTTGTCAATATTTTCGTCTGTAAATATGAATTTTTGTTCACATTCATAAACATTGACAAAAAAGAACGCAAAAACGTCTTTTTTCCGTTTTTTGCGCCCTTTTTTCGTCATTTTTATGTATTATTTATTTCTGGTTGCGGAACTGTACCGGTGTGATATTGTACGCCTTCTTGAAAAGTCTGTTGAAATGCTCCACATTCTGATATCCAACGGTCAGTGCAATATTTTCAACGGTCATGCTGCTGCTCTTTAACAGGGCACGTGCCTTTTTCATTCTGACTTTTTTGACAATATCCCCGAAAGTCATTCCGGATTTTTCTTTGATATATTTAGAAAGATACGGTTTGGACAGGAAGAATTTTTCTGCCAGATCATCTAAAGATACATCCAGATAATTTGCCTGGATATAGTTCATGATCTCTACCATTCTTTCATCTTTACATTCATTCACATTCTTCAGTTCATCAATCTTATTGACAGCAACTGTCAATGCCTCAATAGAAGCTTTGATGATATCGGCATCAATTCCGACTCCCCAGTAGGTCTTTCCATTGCAGATGACACCTACATAAGCACATGCCTTGGAAGAAGAACCACGTGTCAGGGAATGTTCTTCGTAGAAGCTCAGTTCATAGCTGATACCAAAGTACTGTTTGATCGCATTGCTGACTGCGTCAAGACGTCCGTTACCGCCTGCTGTTACCACACGTTTTCCATTTGCATGGGAAATGGTTGCATCTGCTATAATACCATCTTCCTGTTTGAAGTGGCATTCATCGATAGAGAAGATTCCTTTGTAATTTACATAATGATCTTCAAAAATGTGGTATACCCAGTCCGGAGTCAGCTCCTTGTGTGCTTTATCGGATACATCTTTTACCATGTAGCCGACTTCTTCACGCATTTCTTTCGGAACGCTGATGCCAAAGTTCTGTTTCAAAATGTAGCTTACACCGCCTTTTCCTGACTGACTGTTGATACGGATAACATCTTTATCGTAAGTTCTTCCGATGTCCTTCGGATCGATCGGCAGATACGGTACGGTCCAGTGATCTCTTTCTTCCGCTTCACGCCATGCCATACCTTTTGCGATGGCATCCTGATGGGAACCGGAAAATGCGGTAAATACCAGATCTCCTGCATATGGCTGTCTTTCATAGACATGCATTCTGGTCAGGCGTTCGTAAATTTCACGGATCTTTGGAATGTCAGTGAAATCCAGTCCCGGATCTACACCCTGCGAGAACATATTGAGTGCCAGTGTCACGATATCCACGTTACCGGTACGTTCTCCATTTCCAAATAAGGTTCCTTCGATACGGTCCGCACCTGCAAGAATACCCATTTCAGCAGTTGCCACGCCGCATCCACGGTCGTTGTGTGGGTGAAGGCTGAGCACCACGCCATCACGGTATTTCAGATTCTTATCTACATATTCTACCTGTCCTGCAAATACATGCGGCATTGCGTTTTCTACGGTTGTCGGAATGTTGATGATTACTTTTTTATCTTTTGTCGGCTGCCATACATCCAGTACTGCATTGCAGACATCCACTGCATAGTCCACCTCTGTTCCTGAAAAGCTTTCCGGACTGTACTCGAAAGTAAAGTTCCCTTCTGTCTGATCAGCAAGCTGTTTCAACAGCTTTGCTCCGTCGATGGCGATTTGTTTTACCTGTTCTTTGTCTTTTTTGAAAACCTGTTCTCTCTGTGCAACAGAGGTTGAGTTGTACACGTGGATCACAGCATGTGGTGCTCCCTGTACAGCTTCGAAGGTACGTTTGATGATGTGCTCTCTTGCCTGTGTCAGTACCTGGACAGTCACGTCATCCGGGATCATGTCTTTCTCAATCATGGTACGCATGAACTGGTACTCTGTCTCAGATGCTGCCGGGAATCCGACTTCGATCTCTTTGAATCCCACATCGACCAATAACTGGAAGAATTCCAGCTTTTCATCCAGACTCATCGGCTCGATCAGTGCCTGGTTTCCATCACGCAGGTCAACGCTGCACCAGATTGGCGGTGCATCTACATAATCTTTTTTCACCCAATCATATTCAAATTTCGGAGGCATAAAATATTGTCTCTCGTATTTTTTACAATTTTCCATTTTGTTTCTCTCCTTTTATTTAATTGGAAAGGGCGGCATCTGCTTTTTCTTCTGTTCATATGAAAAAACAAGAAATTTTTCATAAAAATCACACAATTTGCCTAATTCCTGACTTTTCACAAATATCCGTCAACTTTCTTGTCTTATTTTGTTGTCTAGCTAATGCTAACATATCTTATCGCGAAAGTCCATTGATGAATTTAAGCAATTTTCTTGATCTATTTTATTCTTCTCGTGTTTTAAAAATTAAATTGGTAAAACATTTCACACATTTTCATGGCTATCCAGGTAAATGTTCTCCGTCTGACTGTTTCTTTTACAACAGCCTGGCAGCTCCCCCATTTCTCCCCGTTTAAGAGATACGTAATCTGTCCGACCGGTGTTCCGCTTTTCACCGGCGCATCCAGTTTTTCCGGTACTTCTGTCTTTTCTTCTGCCACATCATCATCTCCGACCAGAATCTTACCCGGACTTTCTTTTCCTTTGATTTCCACTTCCACTGCTGCTTTTCCAAACAAACCATTTTGGGAAACACCGTTTTCCACGGGTATTTTCGAAAGCTCCGGTATTTTCCACACCTCATCATAACGATAATGTGCCATTCCGTACTCCATCAGTTTTCTGGTATCTGTCCATTTATAATTCTTGTTGTTTGGCCAGCCACAGGCAAGCAGTGCCACTACAAATGTACGACCCTCACTCTGTAAAGCCCCTACATAGCAATATCCGGCATCCCCGGTAAACCCTGTTTTCCCGGAAATCGCGCCATCCATCATCTGAAGAAATGCATTGTGGTTGCTGCAGCTAAAATTCCCCTTTCCCTCAGCATCAGAAAAGCTGTATACCGGCATTTGCGTGATCGCAAGAAATTCTGCAGCTTTGGGAGAACGCAGGACACAGTAGCTCATGATTTTTGCCAGATCTGCAGCTGAAATGCTGTGCACACCGCCCACATCCTCTCCATCCAATCCGTTTGGCGTAACAAAATGTGCCTCAGTGCATCCGATCTCTTCTGCCTTTTCATTCATCCACCCGGCAAATTGCGGAACGGATCCTGCAAGGTGTTCCGCGATCGCCACTGCAGAATCATTATGGGATTCCAGCATCAGGGAATATAGAAGATCCCCCAGATAAAACGCTTCCCCTTCGTGCATTCCCAGATGAACCTTCGGCTGTGCGACCGCATTTGCAGAGGCTGTCACCAGGTCCTTCGGATTTCCCTTTTCCAGCGCAAGAATGCAGGTCATGATCTTCGTTGTACTTGCCATCGGGCGCATTACATGCTCTTCTTTTCCGAGCAGAACCCTGCCGCTGTCCGCATCCACCAGCGCAGCGGAACGGGCATAGAGCCGGGTAAGAAGCTGCTCCCTTTCCTGCTCACGGGTTTCTTTTTCCTGTGCAGTCTGCGCATCCGAGACGGGTTCCTTTTGCTGCGTAGTCTCCATTATCTGCGTCCGTTCATTTTCTTCCGCAAGCACTTTCCCGGATAAGACCTTACCCGGACTTTCTCCTGTGGATTCTCTCCATAGCATCTTTCCTTGAAAAATCTGCAAACTAAAAAAGAATACCATGCACGCTGCCAGAATCCCTCTTCTGGTCCGTGCCGGTATTCCATTCCTCTTCTTTTCTTTCTTTTTCATGCGCCCCGGTCTCCCTCCTGCTCTTTTCTGTTCCATTTTATGAACAGGGACGGGCGTTTATACTATGGATTCCATTTTAAATATTCAGCCGGATCTGTGCCTCATCTTCCGCTTCTTCTTTGAATGTCTCCAGCTTCTCCGGTTCAATGCCCGGGAGATCATCTAAAGACTGCACACTGAATCTGCGCAGAAATTCTTCGGTTGTTCCAAAAAGCAGCGGACGTCCCGGTGCATCAAGGCGCCCAAGCTCGCAGACCAGATTGTACTCGATCAGCTTGTTTACCGCATGATCCGATTTGACTCCGCGAATCTTCTCAATCTCCAGCTTGGTGATCGGCTGACGGTAAGCAATGATCGAAAGCGTCTCCAGCATGACATCTGTCAGGACATACTTTTTCGGCTGCTTTGCGATCCGGATCAGATACTCATACATCTCCGGTTTGCTACAGAGCTGATATGCATGATCCAGTTCGATGATCCGGATGCCACGCTCCTCTTTCTGATACTTGTCCATCATATTATGGATAAGTTTCTCCGTCGTCGGCACATCCTGTTCGATCGCGGATGCGATCTTACTCACCTCGACCGAATCTCCCATAGTGAACAGGATTGCCTCTATGATACTCTCCAACTGTTTTGTTCTCATTTTCTTCTATACTCCTTGCCGCAGTCCCTCGTCCGATGTAATGATGATATCATCAAACGTATGTTCCTGATATACCTGTATTTCTCCTGTCTTCATCAGCTCCAGCACTGCCAGGAAGGTGACAATGATCTGTACCTTGGATGCCTGCTTTTTCAGGAGATCCCGGAAACTGAATCTGTGATGTACCTTTGCATACTCATAAACATATTCCAGTTTCTCCGGAAGCGTAACCTCTTCTTTCTCGATCTTGCCGAACTTACTTCGGATCGGATCCGTCTTATCTGCCTGTCTTTTCAGGATATCCTGAAAAATATCATTCAGCTTCGTCAGGGTCAGCCCGTCAAGAAGCGTATCCAGATCTACCGGTTCTTCGTATTCCTTTACTTCATCCGGAATGGTCGCTCCCTTATAGAACAGCTTTTCTCCGTCCACCTGGCGGTCACGCAGTTCATAAGACATATATTTGTACATCTTGTACTGCAAAAGCTGCTCTACCAGTTCCTGACGCGGATCTTCTTCCTCGCCCTCTTCATTGACTTCCTTTGGAAGAAGCATCTTGCATTTGATGTCCAGAAGTGTCGCCGCCATGACCAGAAACTCACTCATGACATTCAGGTCTGCTCTGTCCATCGCCTGGATATATTCCATATACTGGTTGGTGATCTCTACGATCGGAATATCGTAGATGTCTATTTTATTTTTATCGATCAAATGTAAGAGCAGATCCAGAGGTCCCTCAAAAACCTGCAGCTTTACCGGTATTCCTTTTCCCATAGATATCCTTTCCAGTCAAATTGTCGATAACCTTATTTATTATACAGGAAAGCCGGGATGATATCAAGTACGACTAACTCTGCCGGATTCCAGAAGCGGAAATTGATCGTGTGGGTTCCGAGCCCTTTGCTGACCACAATATATTTCCCGTCTTTTTCATAACAGTCCCCGCTGTAGCGTGGAAACAGACGGAACTGCGGACTGATCACACCGCCAAGCAGTGGAAGTCTGGCAATCCCGCCATGTAAATGTCCGGACAGCACCAGGTCTGCTCCCCACTTCCAGTAGGTTTCTGCGTAAAGCGGATGATGTGCCATTAAAATGCAGTATGCGTCCGTCTCTGCACTGCCAATCCGTTCTTCCATCTCGCCAGTCGTAAGCGGACACACCTTCCATCCTTTTTTATAGCATCCAAATGGAATCTCCATCCCATATAAGCGCAGCTTCATCCCGTTTACCGGGATCTCTTCTGATCCATTCACCAGGACATGAATTCCTGCCTTTTTCAGTTCATTCTCATAATATCCATATTCTTTGCCGTAAATCTCCTGCTGCTCATGCATTCTCTGCTCATGATTGCCATTACAACACCAGACCGGTGCGATCTGTGGAAGTTTTTTCATCAAATCCGCTGCCGGTGTCCAATCTCTTCCGGCTTTCCCGACCAGCATATCGCCGCCTGACAGGATCAGATCCGGCTTTGCTTCCCTGATCGCCAAAAGCAGCTCCTCATTCTCTTTTCCATAGACATGATTATGCAGATCACTTAAGAAAGCAATCCGTACTTTTCCGGCATCTCCCTTTATTTTACTGGTTCTGATCCGGTATCTTGTAATCTTGAAGCAGTGCAGCTCCCGCCATACTTCTGCAAGAACTGCTGCTGCAAAAATCACCAGTATCAATACGATAATCCCTGTTGTCTTCATCTCTTCCCTCTTTCGTTATACCATCATTTCTTCCAGAATTTTAAGGAATGCGCCCCCAAATGTCAACTCCCCGACACCTTCTGTCGCATAAACCGGAACGCTTCCGATGGTTTTCTCATTCAGCCGGTAAATGACTTCTCCGATCTGGTCGCCTTTCTTTACCGGGGCAGTCTGTTTCTGTATCTGTACCTCTTTTTCCACGGCAGACAGATCTGATCCACTGGTATCCACATACCGGAAGCCCTCCAGCGTCTCTCCCTTTGCCTTCTCCTGCATTCCATGTTTCACTTCGGCATACACAATTTTTTCCAGTGCCTTTTCATCCTGGTAAATACTGCATTTCCCAAAGCCATAGTTTAACATGGCAATGGCATCCTTTATCCGTGTCTTAGAATCCGGCTCTGCCATCACAACCGCAATCATATTGACCCCGTCTTTTCTTGCCGTTGCAGACAGGCAGAACTTCGCACCGCTTGTGGATCCGGTCTTCAGTCCGGTTGCGTATTCATACTGCCGGATCAGTTTGTTGGTATTACTCAGTCCGAATTCACTGCTGCCCTTTGCCGTAATGTGGGTAATATTTTCCATCCAGATCGTTGAGTAATCCTCGATCTGTGGATACTTCGTGATCAGTTCCCGTGACATCAATGCAATGTCTCTCGCTGTCGTCAGATGCCCTTCCGTGTCCAGTCCATTACAGTTGACAAAATGGGTATTCGTCATTCCAAGTCCTGCCGATCTCTGATTCATCTTTTCCACAAAAGCCTGTTCACTCCCGGCAATCTTTTCTGCCATCGCCACGCAGGCATCATTGGCACTTGCCACAGCAATGCACTTGATCATTGTATCCACAGTCTGCTTCTCACCAGCTTCCAGAAATACCTGGGATCCGCCCATCGATGCAGCGTACTCAGAAGTTGTGACTTCGGTATCCGGCGTGATCGTTCCGTCTGCCAGTGCATCAAAAATCAGAAGCAGCGTCATAACCTTTGTCACACTCGCCGGGGGCTTTTTCTCATCCGCATTTTTTTCTAAGAGAACCTGACCTCCGGAAGCTTCCATAATAACTGCAGACTCAGCAGATAGTTCCAGACCGGTCAGATTGCCCGAATTGTCTCTGTTCGTCTGCTCCGGATCCTCCTGCCGGATCACATCCTGCATAGCTTTCGGTCTTTCTCCCGGCTCGAAAACATCTGCCGCCCGGACCGGGATCCCATATACGGTCTGCACGCACAGAACCATGCCAAGCAGACCTGCCAGAAATTTGCGCATCATAAGACTCCTTTTTTCCATCCATCGATACTATATAAATAAGCCTTCTGACAGGAAAATAGAACCTTTCTTTACACTTCCCGGTTCATTTTTTCGCCTTCCTCATTGAACCAGTCCATTGCCTGACAGATTCCTTCTTCTGCAAATGGGAATTCTCTCTTTGTGATCTTTTCCTGTGGAATCTTATCATAAATAAACGGTCCTTCCCAGATACTTCCGACAAGAATCGTTTCTGAATTTTCCTCATCGGTCTTTTTTTCTTCTTTCGCCAGGCGATAGTTCATTTTTCCCATACTTCCGTTAAATTTCGCTTTTTTATAAAAATTCAGCGGAAAAAGCTGCATTCTTTCTAACATATTTTTCACCTCAAAAACCGGCACAGAAACTGGGGGATTTCTGTGCCGGTACTCTATTTTTTATACAATTATATCAATAAGTCGGAGGAATGTCTATACTATGCAGTCATCTGATCTGTCTCATATTTTGCAGCAGCTTCGTTGATTGCATCTCTCATGATCTCGATTGCCTGATCTACGTGTTCTTTTGCAAGGATCAGTGGCGGGATCATACGGTTTACGCTGTCGCCGATCGCTGTGATCAGAAGTCTTCTTCTGAAGCATGCCCATTTTACTTCAAGAGCGATCGGAATATCGTATTCGCATCCTACCAGAAGTCCTTTTCCTCTTGCTTCTTTTACATGTGGAAGCTCTGCAAGTTTTTCTTTCATGTATTCACCCATTACTTTTGCATTTCCACTTAAATCTTTGTCGAGGATTTCAGAAATGGAAGCAAGAGATGCGGCACATGCAAGTGGATGTCCACCGTATGTAGAGCCATGTGTTCCTGATGTAAATACTGCAGCTACTTCTTCGCTTGCGCAGCATGCACCGATCGGCATTCCGCCTCCCATAGCTTTTGCCATCGTTACACAGTCAGGTTTCACACCATATCCCATGAATGCCATTGGAAATCCTGTACGTCCCCATCCGGTCTGTACTTCATCGAGAAGGAGAAGCATACCTCTTTCATCACAGAGTTTACGAAGTCCTTCGATAAATTCCTGTGTTGCCGGATGTACACCACCTTCGCCCTGTACCGGCTCGATCATGATCGCGATCGTGTTATCTGTTACTTTTGACTTGAAATCTTCAAGGTTGTTATATTCTGCGTAGGAGAATCCCGGAAGCATCGGTTTGAATCCAAGCTGGCATGCGTTATCCGGCTGTCCTGTTGCGGAAAGTGCTCCGTATGTTCTTCCGTGGAAACCATTGATTGCTGTTACGATATGGTAATGTTCCGGGCCATATTTTTCAACGCCGTATTTTCTTGCCATCTTGATCATACATTCGTTGGCTTCTGTTCCTGAGTTCTGGAAGAAAATCTTATCCATTCCGATCGTGTCACAGATCTTCTTTGCGAGAAGTGCCTGTGGAATTGTGTATGGGTAATTGAATGTATGCATGATGTCATCAAGCTGGTCTTTTACTGCTGCGACAACCTTCGGATTTCTGTTACCTGGTGTATTTACGGCAACTCCACCATAAAAGTCGAGGTAAGCTACCCCTTTTTCATCGTAGAGATACATACCTTCTGCACGTTCTGCGATAAAATCATATCTTGCATAGGTTTCTACCATATATTTTTTTACAATGTCCTTTAATTCTTCTGCTGTGAGTCCTGTGTCTTTGAGTTTCATAAGAATCTCCTCGCTTTCCTTCTTTTGATCATATACTACTTCATGCTATTCGTTCCGGACTTCGAATAAAAATGTGTAAAAGAATGTGCCTTTTGTTTAGCAGGAAATCCCTTCGGAATTTACCGCTAAACAAAAAGACGCCATGTACTAACTGTACATGACGTCCTTGTCGTTTACAAGACACAGTATAGACCACAGTCTATGGTTTTGTCAACAACAATTATGTCAAAAAATTATCTTTCATTTTGTCTTTTGCTTGTTCAATCTGCTGTATTTGTTCCTCATCCATGCTTTCCTGAAGATTTTCTTTTTTCTGGCGATAAATTGTCGCGGAAAAATCCATAATGTATCCAATCAGGATCAGATTGCCAATTACACGCCCTGCACGAACCGGTATCATGGCAACAAACGCTGCAACTATGTTCTGCAGGAACATAAAAAGGAACAACGTATAGAATCCCCATGCGATCGAACTCCCCAGACAGATGATCCCCCTGTAGTTAAATGGCTTCTCATGGTAATCCCACCAGATCTCACCGAAAATGCGCTTCATCACAAGTGCCGTCAGAAATTCCAACGTCGTTGCAAGAAACGATCCCAGGAAAAACAGCAGTATACTATTGTCGCTATACGGACGTAATATAAAAAACACCGTAAGAGCACCAAACCCGTAGATCGGGCAAAACGGACCTTTTGCAAATCCCCTGTTCGTAATCTTATGATTACAAAATGACATATAGATGGATTCCACCAGCCATCCCATCATGCTGTAAGTCAGAAACCACATCACAACCTCATATCCATCTATTCCAAATATTATCCTATTCCACCACATAAAATTTTCCTGTAAAAATGGAGGGTTTATGAATCATAAACCCTCCATTATTGTTCTGCACATATTAGTTATATTTACGTTTTCTAGCAGCTTCAGATTTCTTTTTACGTCTAACGCTTGGTTTTTCGTAATGTTCTCTTTTGCGAATCTCCTGCTGAATTCCTGCTTTGGCACAGTTTCTTTTGAATCTGCGTAAAGCACTATCTAACGTTTCGTTTTCTTTAACGATTACATTTGACATAGTCTCACACCTAACCTCCCCTCCAGCCTGGTATTGTGCATCATACGACTGTTCGGGTATATTTATTGCACTACATTAGATTATATCATATTTTTCATCTCAGTCAAGAATTTTTTGAAAAATAGGAAAAATATGCATAAATCTGTCATTTTCCGGCATTATTTTATCTGTTCTGCCAGTACCTCTTTGACTTTTGCAAGGGCATCCGGGATTCCAGCCGGGTTCTTTCCGCCAGCCTGTGCCATGTTCGGACGTCCACCGCCGCCACCACCTACACAGGAAGCGATTGCCTTGATCAGGTTGCCTGCGTGAGCACCCTTCTTCATTGCTTCATCTGTTGCTGTAGCCATCAGGCTTACCTTGCCGTTCGCGCTGGATGCGATCACGACCACGCCTTCTCCGATCTTCTCTTTGAGCTGGTCTCCAAGGTCACGCAGTCCGTTCATGTCCATATCTTCTACGCTGACAGCAATCACTTTTACGCCGGCTACTTCTTCTACCTGATCCATCACATCACCCATGGCATCTTTTGCAAGCTTGCTCTTCAGGCTTTCTACTTCACTGTGAAGTTCTTTGTTCTCAGCCTGAAGGTGTGCGATCTTCTCAGACACAGTATCCGGAGTTGCTTTCAGGAGCTTGGCTGCTTCATGAAGCAACTGTTCCAGTTCTCCATAATAATCCATCAGTCCTTTGGATGTAAGTGCTTCGATACGGCGTACCCCTGCTGCCACACCACTTTCAGACAGGATCTTGAATGCTCCGATCTCGCTTGTATTGGCAACATGTGTACCACCGCAGAACTCAATAGAGTAATCTCCCATATTTACAACACGGACGATGTCGCCGTATTTCTCACCGAACAGAGCCTGTGCTCCGGTCTTTCTTGCTTCTTCGATCGGCATGTTCTTAATAACAACCGGCAGAGATCTGGAAATGCTTTCATTTACCATATCTTCTACTTTCTGCAGTTCTTCCGGTGTCATTGCCGAGAAATGAGAGAAGTCGAAACGAAGTCTCTTGTCGTCTACATAAGATCCGGACTGTTCTACATGTGTACCAAGTACGGTACGGAGTGCTTTCTGAAGCAGATGGGTCGCACTGTGGTTTCTTGCACAAAGCACACGTCTCTGCGAATCAACGGTCAGAGTAACCTGATCTCCAACCTTCATCATACCCTTTGCCATATAACCGATATGACCGATCTTGCCACCAAGCATCTTCTTCACATCTTCCACAACAAATTCACCGTCACCGCATTTGATCACACCGTGGTCGGCTTCCTGTCCACCGCTTGTTGCATAGAACGGAGTCTCATCTACAAAGATGGTTCCTCTCTCACCGTCAGAAAGAGCGTCTACGATCTCATCTTCTGTGGTAAGTACCGTAATCTTCGATTCATATTCCAGATGCTCGTATCCGACAAACTTAGAAGTTACAGACGGATCGATGGATTCGTATACGGTTGCATCTGCTCCCATGTAGTTCGTTGCCTTACGTGCTTTTCTTGCAGTCTGGCGCTGAACTTCCATTGCGGCTTTAAATCCCTCTTCATCAATATCTATACCTTCTTCTTCCAGGATCTCTTTGGTAAGATCGATCGGGAATCCATAGGTATCATATAATTTGAACGCATCTTCTCCGGACAGAGTCTTTGTTCCTTCTTCTGCCATCTTTTCTTTCATCTCATTCAGAATGACAAGCCCCTGGTCGATGGTCTTCTCAAACTGCTCTTCTTCCTTGCGGATGACATTCATGATAAAGTCTTTCTTTTCTTCCAGCTCCGGATATCCATCTTTAGAGCCTTCGATCACAGTTGCAGCAAGATCTGTAAGGAATCCCGGTGCAATGTTCAGAAGTCTTCCGTGACGGCATGCACGGCGGAGAAGACGGCGAAGAACATATCCTCTTCCTTCATTAGACGGCATAATACCATCAGAGATCATGAAAGATACAGAACGCACATGGTCTGTGATTACACGCAGAGATACGTCTGTGCTTTCATTATCTCCATAAGATACTCCTGCGACCTCACATACCTGGTCACGCAGTGCTTTTAAAGTATCAATATCGAACATAGAGTCTACATCCTGTACGATACATGCAAGTCTCTCAAGTCCCATACCGGTATCAATATTCTTCTGCTTCAGTTCGCTGTAGTTTCCATGTCCATCATTGTCGAACTGTGAAAATACGTTGTTCCAGATCTCCATATAACGGTCACATTCGCAGCCTACTGTACATCCCGGTTTACCGCATCCGTATTTTTCTCCACGGTCATAGTAAATCTCTGAACACGGACCGCACGGACCTGATCCATGCTCCCAGAAGTTGTCTTCTTTTCCGAAACGGAAAATTCTCTCCGGTGCAATACCAATCTCTTCGTTCCAGATCTTCCATGCCTCATCATCGTCTTCATATACGGACGGGTACAGACGATCCGGATCCAGTCCAACCACTTCTGTCAGGAATTCCCATGACCAGTGGATCGCTTCTGTCTTAAAGTAATCACCGAATGAGAAGTTACCAAGCATTTCAAAGAAAGTACCGTGACGTGCAGTCTTTCCTACGTTCTCGATATCTCCTGTACGGATACATTTCTGACAGGTTGTCACACGGCGTCTCGGTGGGATCTCCTGTCCTGTAAAATATGGTTTCAGCGGTGCCATTCCTGAATTGATCAGCAGAAGGCTGTTATCATTGTGCGGCACCAGCGAAAAGCTTTTCATTTTTAAATGACCTTTGCTCTCAAAAAAGTCAAGAAACATGCGTCTAAGTTCGTTAACTCCGTAAGCTTTCATCTTTATCCTCCTCGCTTCTATCAGCTAAATTCTAATTATAAAGAGATTTTGATGGCTTGTCAATATAATGAAATTTAAAAAGGAACCGCATTTTCTGCGATTCCTTCTTTTTTCCATTCTACTTAGTCTCTGAATTCTTTGCGTCTTTTCTTTCGCGAAGCTTCTTGCCTGCAAAAGCCCCTCCGACTGCAAACACTCCGATAAAGAGCATCTTCAATACCGTAGAGATCAGTGTTGAAAAAAATGCCATCTTGTCATGCCTCCCATGCTATCATTTTCTTTTCTCCTTGATTTATGCATATTATAGCATATACAAAAAAATTTTCCAAACTTTTTTAGCATTTTCACATACAATTTCGACCTTTTGTATCTGCTTTGCAGTTCCTACTCCACCATGCCAAAAAATTTCTGCGCATAGTGTACGGACTGCATGGCATCTTTTCCATAGAAATCTGCCCCGATCATATCCGCGTAATCCTGGTTCAGAACAGCCCCGCCTACCATGACTTTGCAGTCCGGTTTCTTCTTTCTTAAGAGTTTGATCGTCTCTTCCATGCTGACTACAGTTGTGGTCATCAGCGCACTTAAGCCTACCAAAGTGACATTCTCCTCAACTGCTTTTTCTACGATTGCCTCCGGCGGCACATCCTTTCCGAGATCGATCACATCAAAACCATAATTTTCAAGAAGAACTTTCACTATATTCTTTCCGATATCATGGATATCACCTTTTACGGTAGCAAGGATGATCTTCTCCTTCTTTTCTTCTTCCTGTCCGGATGAAGCAAGCACATCCTTGATAACCGCAAAGGCAATCTTCGCAGCATCCGCACTCATCAGAAGCTGCGGAAGGAAGACGGTTCCCTTTTCAAAACCTTCACCGACTACATTGAGTGCCGGGATCAGTTCCTCCTGGATGATATCCAGCGGTTCCCTCGTACCGATCAGGTCACGGGTGATATGATGCGCCTCTTCTTTCAGCCCTCTCTCGATCGCATATTTGAGTGTCATCTCAACGCCTGCAGCTTTTGGTGCATTTCCGGCTGCTGCAGCTGCCTGCGATGTCTGGACTGTCACCGTCTCTGTGGTTCCCGCATAAGTACTGATATAATTCGTACAATTTTCATCAAAGCCCATCAGTGCATTATAAGAACGATAAGCTTTCATCATATCTTCTGAGGATGGATTGATGATTCCTGCCGTCAGTCCGTTCTGCATTGCCATCGCATAGAAATAGCTGTTGACGATCGGGCGCCTTGGAAGTCCAAAAGAAATATTCGATACTCCAAGAACGGTTCTGACCCCGAATTCTTCCCGTACTCTCTTCAATGCTTCCAGGGTAACCTTTGCCCCGTCCTTTTCCGAACTGATGGTCATGGTCAGCACATCGATCACGATATCTTTCTTGTCGATTCCGTATTTGGCTGCTTCGTTGATGATCTTACCTGCAACACGCACACGGCCTTCTGCATCCTTCGGAATCCCCTCTTCATCAATGGTCAGTCCGACAACCACACCTCCATATTTCCGGATCAGAGGAAAGACTTCGTCCATAGAAACCTGCTTTCCGTTTACAGAGTTGATCATCGGCTTTCCATTGTAGATACGCATTGCACGTTCCATAGCCTTTCCATCTACTGTGTCAATCTGAAGTGGAAGACTGGTCACGCTCTGCAGTTCTTTTACAACTTTTTCCATCATGGCAACTTCGTCAATATCCGGAAGTCCTACATTGACATCCAGAATGTGCGCGCCCTTATCCTGCTGCGTGATCGCTTCTTTCAGAATGTAGTCCATATCTTCATTTTTCAGTGCTTCTTTGAATTTTTTCTTTCCGGTCGGGTTGATTCTTTCTCCGATGATACGCGGCATATCATCCAGGATCACAGCCTGTCCATAAGAAGATACGATCGTATCATGCTTTTTCTCGATCTCGCGCAGCGGAAGATCTTTGCATTTTTCTACCAGCTTTTTAATATGCTCCGGTGTCGTTCCGCAGCATCCGCCGATCACACAGGCTCCTCCTTTTACAACCTCCTGCATGATCCGGGCAAACTCATCCGGCTCTACATCGTAATACGTTTCCCCGTTCTTCTGCTTCGGAAGTCCGGCATTTGGCTTCACAATGATCGGAAGGGAGGTATATCTTCTTAAATCGTTCAGGATTGGAAGCATCTGTTTCGGCCCAAGTCCACAGTTCAGCCCCAGTGCATCTACGCGGAGTCCTTCCAGCATTGCCACAACAGAAGGGACATCCCCACCTGTCAGAAGCTTTCCTCTTTCATCAAAGATCATGGTTACAAATACCGGAAGAGAAGAATTTTCTTTTGCTGCAAGAATGGCTGCCTTTACTTCATAGGTGTCACTCATGGTCTCGATATGGATCAGGTCTGCACCGTACTTTTCTCCATAGCGGACGGCTTCTGCAAATGCTTCATAAGCATCATCAAAATCCAGATCTCCCATTGGTTTTAATAGCTTTCCGGTCGGTCCCATATCCAGTGCCACATAAGTCTCTTTTCCAATCTGCTCTCCTGCTCTTTTTGCATTTGCAATCCCTGCACGGATCACTTCTTCAACCGTATATCTGTCATCATGAAATTTGCAGACATTAGCGCCAAAGGTATTTGCAAGAACCACATCACTTCCTGCTTCGTAATATCTGCGGTGAATCGCTTCCACCTTTTCCGGATGTTCGATGTTCCAGGTCTCCGGAAGTTCTCCCGGTGCAAGTCCTTCTGCCTGCAGAAGAGTTCCCATTCCGCCATCTAAAAATAAAAGTTCTTTTCCCAAACGTTCTCTGATATTCATACCCTACGCTCCTTAATTTCTTCTGTAAATGCAGTCCTTCTTCTCACACACTTCGCAGCCTTTGATGTGGCATTTTTCCTGCGTATCACTGATCCCAATGATTGCAGTCACCGATTTTGTCGGTGTGAGCATATAGCTGTCTGTCATGGTAAGTCCGATCTTCTTTGCCGTATCCAGCATCCGTAAGATATCGTCCTGATGATGGATATCAAAATCACCGTATCCCGGACTGAATCTCGGTCTGAGCCATTTATTCTGTGCCTTTAACTCTTCTCCGATCGAAAGCTGCAGATCGTCACAGTACTCCTCCAGATATGCAGCTGCGCATGCCTGCAATACGACAGATTTCGCCATATCTGTCAGTGAATAACGTTTCATCAGTATATCGACACTGGTACCGAGTGTTGCACCAAATACAACTGCCTCTTTGCAGCCTCTGAGATTCTTTCCGAGACTTCTGCTTTTAATATTCATTTTTCCGATCGTCACCTGGTCTTCTCCTGTAACTTTACAGTCAAAAATGCGATAGACGGATTTTGCCTGCGTAGTCTGATCGAGCTCCCCGAAGGAAACATCGATCAGCACAAGCGTCTGTTCATCTACCGCATGTCTTCCATATCCCAGATAACGAATTGCTTCTTTCGTTCTGGCATCTGTCATCTTTCTTATGTTCCTTTATTTTACGATTTCTGAAAGGTTCTGCATGATTGCAGCAGCTACTTCCGGTTTATTCATCGAATATACGTGGATATTGCGGACTCCATTTGCGATCAGGTCAATGATCTGGTCGGTCGCATATGCAATTCCCGCCTGCTTCATCGCTGCCGGATCATCTCCAAAATAATCTACGATCGCACGGAATCTCTGCGGAACAGCAGTTCCTGAAAGGGCACAGCTTCTTGCGAGCTGCTTTTTCGTTGTGATCGGCATGATTCCCGGAAGCACCGGTATCATGATTCCCTGTTCACGGATACGATACAGGAAATTATAGAAAATATCATTATTGAAAAACATCTGTGTGGTAATAAAATCCACTCCACAATCTACCTTTTCTTTGAGATAACGGATATCATCTTTCTTGTGTTCCATCTCTACATGTCCTTCCGGATAGCATGCAGCTCCGATGCAGAAGTCTCCCATTTTTTTGATGTCTTCGATCAGTTCACAGGCATGAGAATACTGTCCCGGAAGCGGAAACTGTCCATCCTGCGGGATATCTCCTCTGAGTGCAAGGATATTCTCAATCCCTTCTTTCTGAAGCTGTCCGATAACCTTATGTACCTCTTCCTTGGTTGAGGACACACAGGTCAGATGTGCAAGTGCCGGAATCTTCAGGTCATTCTTGATATGACTTGCAATCTTAACCGTATTCTTACTGGTTCCACCACCGGCTCCATAGGTAACACTGATAAATGACGGGGTAAGTTCTGCGATCCCATCCGTTGCTTTTAACACGGATTCAAAGCCCGCATCCGTCTTCGGTGGAAACACTTCAAAGGAAATATGTACTCCGTCTGCTTTAATTTTGTCTATAATCCTCATAACGAATGTTTCTCCTCTGTAAATTTTTTCATTTCATGATACCATATTTTCCGGTAAATTACCAGAATGCATTTTACATATTTTCGTAAAGTTCTTCGTAAAGCTTGGCTGAATTCTTCCATGAGAAGTCTTTTTCCATACCACGCTCTACAATCTTGTTCCAGTCACGCTTCTTGTCATAGTAAATCTGTTCTGCATATCTTACGGTTGCAAGCATCTCATGCGCATTGTAATTGGTGAAGCTGAATCCGGTTCCGGTCTTCTCGTATTCGTTGTAAGCTTCTACAGTATCTTTGAGTCCGCCTGTCTCTCTTACGATCGGCACCGTACCATATCTCAGACTCATCAGCTGGCTCAGTCCACATGGTTCAAATAATGACGGCATCAGGAATGCATCACAGGATGCATAGATCTTGTGAGACATCGGCTCTGAATAATAGATCTGTGCAGATACCTTATCCGGATACTTCCATGCGAAATGACGGAACATGTTCTCGTATCTCTCATCTCCGGTACCGAGTACGACGATCTGAACCGCATCCTGGCAAAGTTCATCCATCACACAGTCGATCAGGTCAAAGCCCTTCTGGTCGGTCAGTCTGGATACGATACCGATCATCATACGGTGCGGATCTCTCTCCAGTCCGAGTTCTTCCTGCAGCGCCATTTTATTTTTCACTTTCTCCTTGCGGAAGTTTTCGACAGAGTAAGTTCTTGCAATGTTGGTATCTGTTGCCGGATTAAAATCACCGTAATCAATACCATTGACAATTCCTGACAGGCAGTTTGCTCTTGCCTGCATCAGTCCTTCCAGCTTCTCCCCGTAAAACGGTGTCTTGATCTCTTCCGCGTAACTGCTGCTTACCGTTGTCACACGGTCAGCGTAGACAATTCCGCCTTTCAGATAGTTGGCATTGTCATATGCTTCCAGCTTATCCGGTGAGAAATAGTATGCCGGAAGTCCGGTGATATCCATAACCGTCTTCTTATCCCAGATACCCTGGAATTTGAGGTTATGTATGGTGATCACAGTCTTGATTCCACGGAAAAACTCATTGTTATAGCGGAAATTATCCAGATAAATCGGAACAAGCCCGGTCTGCCAGTCATGACAGTGAATGATATCCGGTCTGAAATCCAGAAGTGGCAGTGCACTTAAGGCTGCTTTTGAAAAGAATGCAAACTTCTCAATATCGTATGCAATATCACCATATGGCTTCGAACCATTAAAATAATATTCATTGTCTATGAAATAAAAAGTGATTCCTTCGTACTGAAGTTCAAGAAGCCCTACATACTGCTGTCTCCAGTTCAGATCCATATAGAAATGAAGTCTGTAAGAAAGTTTATCTTTCCATTCGTCTTTCATGCACATATACTTTGGAAGCATAACACGTACATCGTATTTGTTCTTATCAAAATATTTTGGTAGTGATCCCACTACATCGGCTAATCCTCCTGTTTTGATAAACGGAACTGATTCAGATGACACAAATAATACTTTTTTCATTTAACACCCTCCTTACTCTCGCGGCTTATTTATAATTATACCGCAATTTCATTAGTTTGAAAAGAATTATCTGCGCTTTGATTTCAGTCTGATCGTGTCTGCGACCAGAGCAATAAATTCAGAATTGGTCGGTTTTCCTTTCCCGTTACTTACTGTATAACCGAAAAGAGCTTCTAAGGTATCCAGCTTTCCCCTGCTCCATGCAACCTCGATTGCATGGCGGATCGCCCGTTCAACACGGCTCGATGTGGTCTGGTTCTTTTTCGCGACTGTCGGATACAGGATCTTTGTGATCGCATTTAAAACTTCCATATCGTCAACCGCCATCAGAATGGAATCCCTCAGATAATGATACCCTTTTATATGTGCCGGGATTCCGATTTCATGGAGCAGTTCTGTCACCTGTGTTTCCAGGTCCTCCTCAGAAGGTTCCGCATATACGGTATAATCTGTGTAAGGCGCTACACTCTTTTCCGCATGTCCGGAGCTTTTGATCCGCTGAAGGATTGTTTCATTGCGAAATGGTTTCAGGATGTAGTAGGCTGCTCCTTTTTCGAAGGCATCTTCCGTGATCCTCTCCTGTCCAATCGCAGTTACAATAATAAAATTCGGCTGTTTCTTTACTGTTTTATCTGCGCCTATCATTTCCATCACACTGATTCCATCCATTTTCGGCATGATCAGGTCAAGAAGTACAACGTCAGGCTGTTTATCTCTTATAATGTGATAAATATCTTCTCCGTTCCTGGCTTTTCCCACCAGTTTGAGATCTTTATCACTTTCTACAATTTCTCCTAGTAAATTCAACATTCTTTCGTTATCGTCAGCAATCGCTACATTCAGTTTTTCCATAAAGCCTTTCCCCTCCTTAAAGTGACAATTTGCACTGGAATGTAACCTATTATAACCTTCTGTATTCTGCGAATACAAGCAAATTGTGTCGCAGAAATCTGACAAGGTTCGCATATTTCAATCTTTTTTCAGATTTTCCAGCATGTTTTCGATAAATATTCCGTATCCTTTTGTCGCATCCTGTACGAAAACATGTGTTACTGCGCCTATAATCTTTCCATTCTGCATGATGGGGCTTCCACTCATTCCCTGCACAATCCCACCGGTCAGTTTAAGTAACCGTTTGTCAGTAACCTGAATTTCAATCCCCTTATTCACCTCCCTGGCATCCAGGTCAACTTTTGTGATTCTGACTGTATAATCTTCTGTCTTTCCGCTTACCGCACAGCGGATATACGCCTTTCCGACCTGAATTTCTTCCTTTGCCACAGCCGGATAAGCTTCTTTGCTGTCAAATATTCTCTCAATCCTGTCTAATTTCCCATAAATCCCTGTCTCTGTGTTTGTAGTAATCGAACCTAAAATATTGTAATGATTGTAGACAATGATCCCTTCCATCCCTCCGGGATTTCCGTTCTCACCTTTTTTAATATTCTGAATGCTGGTATCATATAATCTTCCCGTTGACATTTCGATCAGTTTGCCGGTATCTACATCATGTATTCCATGTCCCAACGCACCGTATTCACTATCCGCATTCAGAAAAGTGATTGTGCCGAGTCCCTGCGCGTTATCACGCACCCAGATTCCAAGTTTATATGCCCCGCCTTCATCTTTTGTCGGATGAAGTTGTACATCAATATACACTTTTTTTCGACGAATGTGTAAGATGACGGACTTATTCGATAATTTTTTAACCCGTTCGATAAGCTCAGATTTATTATAAATACTGTCAGAATCAACTCCGACAATATAATCTCCCTCCTTCACCAGATGCTTCGCCGGATTCACACCGATCCCATCTTTTCCCTTAATTTCCTGCGTCCCCAGCACCATCACGCCATCCGTCTCCATATAGATCCCAACCGGCATCCCTCCCGGAATCAGAAGGTTTCCCGAAAGTTCACTGACCGAAGCCTCCCTCTCCGCTTTCTCAGCCCGCCATTCCCTGTAGCAATAGCCGCCTCCTATAACCACAATTACCGCTAATAACACACTTAACATTTTCCGATAACTTCTAACCGACATTACACACCCCTTTTTCCTTCCTAAAATTCCGCAAAAAATAAGGCAGGATTTTTTCTCCTGCCTCTAGTATGTGCTCAATCTTATTTTTTCAAACCGGATGCCAGAATTTTCATCTCCCGTGCGTTTTCCAGCACCGCATCCGTAATCTTTGCGCCTCCAAGGATCCTTCCCAGCTCCTGCACAGATTCTTCCCCGTCAAGCTGCCGGATCTTGGTCTTTGTCATCTGATCTTCCACCCGTTTTTCAATCAGGTAATGAGTATCTGCCATTGCAGCAATCTGTGCCAGATGCGTAATGCAGATCACCTGATGTTTCCTGCCGATCAGGCACATCTTCTCGGAAACCTTCTGTGCGGTACGACCGCTGATCCCCACATCGATTTCATCAAAGATCAGTGTCTCGATCTCATCTTTATCCGCCATGACTGCCTTGATTGCAAGCATGATGCGGGAAAGTTCACCGCCGGATGCCACAGTTGCAAGCGGTCTTGTCGGTTCACCCGGATTCATGGAGATCATAAATTCCACCTCATCCGTTCCTTCTACTGTGTACCCGGAGGTTTTTGAAAACCGAATTTCAAAGCAGACATCCAGGAAATTCAGATCCTGAAGTCCTTCTGCGATCTTTGCCTGCAAAAGCTTTGCCTCTTTTTTACGGATCTTCGACAGACCCTCGCATTCTTTTTGCAGACGTTCCTCTGATTTTTTCAGTTTTCCCTTTAATTCATTTAAATATTCATCATAATTTTTTAAAATCAGGAGGCGCTCCTCGTCATCCGCCTTATGCTGCAGGATTGCCTCTGCCGAATCTCCGTATTTGACCTTCAGATGATTGATCTGATTCAGCCGGCTCTCCGTCTCATAGAACTGTTCCGGTTCAAAGGAAAGACTGTCCAGATAACAGCGAAGCTCGCGCCCGGAATCCCCGATCAGATTCTCCACTTCGACCAGCTGTTCATACAGTTCTCCCGATTTGTCATCATGTTCTGCCGCCACAGCTGCCGCACGTACTGCCCGTCCGATCGCTTCTGCCGCACTTATACCGCCTTCTCCTGCTGTATACAGATACGCCTCTTCCAGATTCTCTGCGATTCTTTTCCCCTGCATCATCCGCCGGTAATCTTCTTCTACCGACTGGCATTCTGCCGCAGTGATTCCTGCATTTTCAATCTCATCAATCTCAAATTCAAGAAAAGAAATCTCTTTGGCTCTCTCAGCCTCGTCTTTATCGGCTTCCTTAAGTTCTTTTTCCAGCCGGCGGTATTCCCTGTATGAATCCGCCACTTTTTTCTTCCATTCTCCGGCTTCTTTTGCAAATGCATCCAGAATTGCCAGATGATTTTTTTTATATAACAGTGACTGATGCTCATGCTGTCCGTGAATATCGATCAGAACCTGGGCTGCTTCCTTTAGCCGCCCCAGTGTCACAGTCTCTCCATTGATCCGGCTCACACTTCGGTTTCCGTTAAACCGTCTGGTGATAATGATCTGCCCTCCGTCCGGCGAAAGATCCATCTCTTCCAGCTTCCGTACCGTTTCCGGATTTTCCACATAAAAGGTCAGTTCTACAAGTCCCTTATCGGCTCCCTTACGAAGCATATCTGCTGAATATCTTCCGCCCAGGGCAAGACTGACACTCCCCAGGATAATTGATTTTCCGGCACCGGTTTCCCCGGTCAAGATATTGAGTCCACCAGAGAAATCCACTTCCGCCTCATCGATCAGCGCCAGATTTTTTACATGCAAATTTTGTAACATTCTTTCTCCTGTCTATTGTTCCAGTAGTTTCTTGATCTTTTCCATCAGTAGAATCGTATCATCTACGGTCCGCACAGCGCACATGATCGTATCATCCCCGGCAATACATCCAACAATCTCATTCCAGTTCATCGCATCCAGTGCCGCAGCCACCGCCATCGCCATACCGGATACCGTTTTCAGTACCAGAATGTTCTGAGCCATATCCATAGAGCTGAATCCATCCCGCAAAATGCGCACATATTTTTCAGTCATTCCGTTCTGTGCACTCTGGAGTACCGCATATTTCTGCCTGCCGTTTTCTGCCGGAACCTTGGTGAGCTTTAAGTCGCGGATGTCTCTGGATACCGTTGCCTGCGTCACTTTAAATCCCGCTTCATTCAGATACTCAGCAAGCTCATCCTGTGTCTCAATCTGATATTTGTTGATCAATTCTACAATTTTGGCATGTCGGTTTACTTTCATCTTCTAGTTTCCTTTCATCTTTTCACGTAATGTTTCCAGAAAGCTCACTTTGCTGAGTTTTACGATTTTCGCTGTCTCCCACGCCTTTTTGATCCGGATCCGGTCACCGGTATGAAGCGGGACTTCATCCGCACCATCATATGCAATCACTGCTTCCTCGATCTGATTTTCCCGTTTTGCACCAATCTCGATCACGATCTCATCTTTGTCCGAGAAAACGATACTGCGGGAATTGAGTGCATGCGAGCAGATCGGTGTCACAACGATCAATGATGCTGTCGGCTCCACGATCGGTCCTCCTGCAGACAGATTGTACGCAGTAGAACCCGTTGGTGTGGACACGATCAATCCGTCCGCATCATAGGAGTTCAGAAACTCTCCGTTAACATAGAGATTAAAATGAACAATCTTCATGCTGCCGGATCTCGTCATGACAATATCATTAAGTGCCACATCCCTTACATTGCGGTATGCAGCGGATCCATACAGCATCATCCTCTCTTCAATCGTATAATTGCCCTCTACGAGCTGTTTTACAGCCTCTTCTACATTCTGCACCTCTACCTCGGTCAGATAGCCAAGGGTACCCATATTGATTCCAAGCATCGGAAGATCCCGCCCGAACAGACGTCTGGATGCCTGGATAAAGGTTCCGTCTCCGCCTACCGTCAACACACAATCAATATCCTTTGGAATCTTGATCTTTGAAAAATTTCCTTTTTCCGGCTGCTCTTCCAGATAACATTTCTTCCCGTAGGATTCAATGCATTTTTTTATTTTCACGGTGATCTTCCGATTTGCATCCTTCATATCATTCGTGATAATGTAAAACTTTTCCATGTCTTTTTATTTCTTCTCCTCAGCCGGATCCTTTTTTGCAAGTGTGTCAAAAGCAGCATCGACAGTCCCCCGAATGTCTACGCTCTCCACAATCCTTGCCTCTTCCTCCGGCCTTTTTTTCAGATGTACCAGATACTCGATATTCCCTTCCGGTCCTTTGATCGGTGAAAATTCAAGTGCTGCTACTTCAAAGCCGATCGATACTGCATAATCGGTTACTTTTTCGATGACCTCGATATGGGTACTCTTTTCCCTTACCACACCTTTTTTCCCAACCTTCTCACGTCCGGCTTCAAACTGTGGCTTGATCAACGCAACGATCTCTCCGTTCTCTTTCAGGTAATTGCGGATTGGGAGAAGTACCTTCGTCAGCGAAATAAAAGAAACATCAATCGATGAAAAATCAATCGGTTCTCCCAGATCTTCCGGCTGTACATAACGGATGTTGGTCTTTTCCATGCAGACCACTCTTTCATCCTGACGTAATTTCCAGTCCAGCTGACCATGTCCCACATCGATGGCAAACACCTTGACTGCTCCATTTTGCAGCATGCAGTCTGTAAATCCTCCTGTCGAAGATCCCACATCAGTACATACCTTTCCTTCCATGGATACATCAAAATTCTTCATCGCCTTTTCCAGCTTAAGTCCTCCGCGGCTGACATACGGAAGTGCATGTCCACGGACTTCGATCTGAACCTCTTCCGAAAAGGAAGTTCCCGCTTTATCCTCTCTCTGCCCGTCCACGAATACATTGCCGGACATGATGATCGCTTTTGCCTTTTCTCTGGAGGATGCCAGATTTCTCTTTACAAGTAATACATCCAACCGTTCTTTCATTCTCTATCAATCCCTCCTGCTCTCTTCTGCTATATATGCAGTGATAATCCTGGCCACGCAGGATTCAATATCCAGCATCACCTCACTGCGAAGTAGGTCTACACTTCCGTGTTCGATATAGTCATCCGGCAGTGCCAGATTCAGAACCTCTGCGTCTGTCTCAAGACCTGCCAGATAAGCAGTCACAAATTCTCCGAATCCGCCTCTGCGGATATTCTCTTCCAGTGTCACGATCAGCCGGTGTTCCACCGTCAGTTTCCGGAGCATCTCCTCATCCACCGGCTTTACAAACCGGGCATTGATCAGGGTACAGTTATATCCAATCTCTTTCAAACGCTTCCGAACCTGAACTGCCTGCTCAAACATATGTCCGACACTGATGATCGCAATATCCTCTTCTTCATAGACCGGCTCACTCTTTCCATACTCGATCGGTGCTCTGTATTCACGGAATCCGTCAAATGCGCTGCCTCTTGGATAGCGCACTGCTGCCGGTGCTCCAAGTCTCACCGCAAACCGCACCATGTCCGCCAGTTCCCATTTATTTTTCGGAGAAAGGACGGTCATATTCGGAATCATTGACAGATAAGAAAGATCAAAGATCCCCTGATGGGTCTCCCCGTCGCTTCCCACAAGTCCTGCCCTGTCCACAGCAAATACGACCGGAAGCTTCTGCAGACAGACATCATGGATCATCTGGTCAAATCCTCTCTGTAAAAACGAAGAATATACAGCAAATACCGGATGCAATCCTGCCGCAGCAAGTCCTGCCGCAAAGGTCACGCCATGTCCCTCTGCGATCCCCACATCAAAAAAGCGGTCCGGATAGTATCTGTGAAATGCTGCCAGGCCGGTACCGTCTTCCATTGCCGCCGTGATTGCTACCAGTCTGTCATCTTTTTTTGCCAGATCCAGCATAACCTTGGAAAACACATCTGTACAGGAATCCTTTCCACTTTTGGAAATCGGCTCTCCTGTCTGGATATCAAACGGACCTGTTCCATGGAAACGGGAAGGGTTTTCTTCTGCCGGGAGATACCCTTTCCCCTTTTTCGTCAGTACATGGACAAGCACCGGTCCTTTTACCCTTTTTGCCTCGGTAAACGCACGGCGCAGCGCCTTCAGGTCATGCCCGTCCACCGGTCCTAAATACTTGATTCCCATATCTTCAAAGAACATTCCCGGAACCAAAAGCTGCTTGATGCTGCTCTTGGTGCGCTTAATATGCTGCACCATCTTTTCACCGCCAAACGGAATACTGCCAAGTACATTTTCCACGGTATCCTTCAGGTCGGTATAGGCCTGGGCAGTGCGCAGCTCCCCGAGATAACTGGACATTCCACCGACATTTTTGGAAATAGACATATGGTTATCGTTGAGTACGATGATGAAATTCGTCTTCATCTCCGCAGCATTATTCAGTGCTTCATAAGCCATTCCTCCGGTCAGTGATCCATCACCGATAACAGAAATCACGGAATAATCCTGTCCCAGGATATCCCTCCCTCTGGCATATCCAAGTCCGGCCGAAATCGAAGTGGAGCTATGACCGGTATCAAAGGCATCACAGTCACTTTCTTTCCTCTTCGGGAAACCACTCATACCGCCGTATTTTCTCAAACCATCAAATCCTTCTTTCCTTCCGGTCAGAATCTTATGCGTATAAGACTGATGCCCTACATCCCAGATCATCTTATCCTCCGGAAGCTGAAAACAGAGATGCATTGCCATGGTAAGCTCTACCACACCCAGATTGGACGCAAGATGCCCTCCTGTCTTGCTGATCTTCTCAACAAGAAAGGTACGGATTTCTTCTGCAAGCCCTGCCAGTTCCCGTTCATTTAATTTTTTGATATCATTCGCTTCGTGAATCTGCTCCAGATACACTTCATCCACCCCGCTTATTTTTTCCTGTGTATCAGTTCCCGTATCAGCTGTGTCAGATACGCATTTTCTCTGTCCAGTCCGGAAAGCAGCTCCAGTGCTTCCTGTGAAATAACTTCCACATCTCTGGTTGCTTTTTCCAAACCTTTTAATGTAACATAGGTTGTTTTTTCATTCTTTTCATCGCTGTGGACCGGTTTGCCAAGCTCTTCTGTAGTACTTGTCACATCCAGGATGTCATCCTGAATCTGGAAAGCAATCCCCACATCCGATGCGATCTTCTGCACTTTCTCAAGCTCTGCATCCTCTGCACCTGCAAGAAGTGCCCCGATCATCATCGAACTTTCGATCAGCGCTCCGGTTTTCAGTTCATAGATAAAGTTCAGCATGCCTTCATCAAGTCCCACACCGCAGGAAGCCACATCCACGACCTGACCGCCTATCATCCCGTAAATACCGGCTTTTTCTGCAAGGATTTTTAAAGCTTTTCCAATCAGAAGACTCTTTTCAGGTGCGATTTCAAATGCCTTTACCGCCGTCTCAAACGCATAGTTCAGAAGTGCATCCCCGGCAAGAATTCCCATTGCTTCCCCGTATACGATATGCGTTGTCTTTCTTCCTCTACGGTACTCGTCATTGTCCATTGCCGGCAGATCATCGTGCACCAGGGAATAAGTATGGATCATCTCCATTGCTGCCATAAACGGCTCGATTTCTTTTCCTTCTCCTCCGAAAAGGCGGTATGTCTCCTGCATCAGCATTGGGCGGAGTCTCTTTCCGCCTGCCATCACACTGTACTCCATCGCCTCCATGATCTGGCTCTGGTAACCTTCTGCTTTCGGCAGATATTTTACAAGAAGCTTTTCAATCACTTCTGTTCTTTCTTTCATTTCTTCTTTAAAAGTCATGTATTTCTCCATTCTCTTCCAGCACCTGCACTTTTTTCTCTACTGTATCAATCTTCTCATTACAAAGCTTCAGCATTTCCATGCCCTTCTGATACAGTCCGAAGGACTCTTCCAGCGAAGTATCTCCCGATTCCAGCTCTTTTGCCACCTGATCCAGCTTTGCAAAAAGCTCTTCCAGAGATTCTTCCGGCATTTCTTCTGCAATCTCGTTTTTCTTATCTGCCATTTTCCTACTCCTTCTTGGTATCTGTTACCTGTGCCTCGATCTGCCCGTCTGTCACATAAATCCGAAGCCAGTCTCCTTTTTTTACATCCGCTACTTTCTTTACGGTTCCTTCCGATCCCTGTACATAGGAAAAGCCCTGGTTCAGCTTGGCAAGCGGAGAAAGTCCCTTCATCCGTTCGATCCGGATTGCAAGCTGCTGACGGCTTTCCCGCAGATTCCGCTCTATCAGAAGCGGCAGCATCTCCTGCACTTTCCGGGTCCTCTCCTGTTCCTGTTCCAACCGCTGATGCATGGCTTTTGGGATCTGCTCCTCATAGTCTGCAAGCTGCTGGCGCATGGACTTAAGTTTCCCTGACGGACTTAAGTAACGGAATTTTTCTGCATACCGCGCTGTATGAAGTGATGCAACCTCCATCTTTCTCCTCATACTTCGGTGCATCCTTTCCTGTTCTGTCCGGATCGTTTCCAGAAGTTCCCGGTAATTACAGATTGCAAGCTCTGCCGCAGCAGAAGGCGTCGGTGCACGAAGATCCGCTACATAATCTATGATCGTCGTGTCCGTCTCATGTCCTACTGCCGAAATAACCGGTACACTGCATTCAAAAGCTGCGCGCGCTACCTTTTCCTCGTTAAATGCCCACAGATCTTCAATAGACCCCCCGCCTCTGCCAACGATCATCACATCAACCTTTGCTTCCTCCAGTGCACGGATTCCCCGTACCACACTTTCAGACGCGCCATCCCCCTGTACCAGTGCCGGATACAGAAGAATCTGCACATATGGATTTCTCCGCCTGGTAATGTTGATAATATCGCGCACTGCCGCTCCGGTTGGTGCCGTTACAACACCAACTGTCCGCACATATTTTGGAATCGGCTTTTTATATTCCGGCGCAAACATTCCCATTTCTTCCAGCTCTTTTTTGAGCTTTATAAATTTTTCATAGAGAAGTCCCGCACCATCCAGTACGATCTCCTTTGCATAAACCTGATATCTGCCATCTCTTTCATAGACGCTGACGCTTCCAAGCACGATTACCTGCTGCCCTTCCTGCATACGAAAAGAAAGCCCGCTGCGCTGCCCGGCAAACATAACACAGGCAATCGTTCCGGACTCATCTTTCAGTGAAAAGTACAGATGTCCTGAAGTATGGTACTTACAGTTTGACACTTCCCCTTTGATATAAATTCGATTCAACATAAAGTCTTGCGTAAACATATTCTTAATGTACGCATTGACCTGTTTTACAGTATATACATTTCGCATGATTTCTGATTCTTATGCAAGCTTTCCGAGTACACCGTTGACAAATGCCGGTCCCTCATCTCCTGAAAAATTCTTTGCCAGCTCAACTGCTTCATTGATCGCTACTTTGACCGGCACTTCGTCATCCCACTTCATCTCATATACGGCAAGACGAAGAACAGAAAGATCCACTTTATTCATACGTCCGGTTTTCCAACCGGTTGTATGTTCATTGATCATCGCATCGATTTCTTCTTCGTGTGCTGCGATATCTTTGACCTTTTTGCGCATATATCCGCGTTCTTCCTCACTTGCTTCTTCTACCTGTTCCAGATACAGTTCGATCTGTTCGTCTGCATCAGCCGCATCAAATCCGATGCTGAAGAGCATTTTAAATATATGTTCTCTGACTTTACTTCTTCGCATGTTCTCTCTCCAATTATTCTTCTTCCGGCATGTCCACACCTGCAACACGGATGTTTACGTCTGCAACGGTAAGACCTGTCATATTCTCGATTGCTGCCTTTACTTTTTCCTGTACCTTTAAAGTAGTATCTTTGATACTGCTACCATATTTGAGGTTCAGGGCAAGGGATACGGTAACGATACCTTCCAGCACGTCTACCTTTACTCCTTTGGAAAGGCTCTTCATTCCAAGCTTTGCGATCAGTTCTCTGGTTGCATTTCCTGCCATGGAAGATACCCCCTCTACCTCCATTGCTGCAAGTCCTGCGATAATTGCAACTACTTCATCAGCAATCTGTACTTCTCCGAGGTTCTCATCTGATTCTATCTTATAGGTATTTCTCTCTTCTTTACTCATTATAAGTCCTCCTGTCTGCGGTTCTTCCGCTCCTCGCGCTCATCTCGGAACCTTTCGGTTCCTCGATGTTCGTTGCACTCACATAGGTCTGGGCTGAAAATGATTCGTCTGCATGCAGCCGATCATTTTCTTCCCTTCCCTGCGCTTTTTTACGCTCCTCGCGCTCATCTCGGAACCTTTCGGTTCCTCGATGTTCGTTGCACTCACATAGGTCTGGGCTGAAAGTGATTCGTCTGCGAGCAGCCGATCACTTTCTTCCCTTCCCTGCGCTCGTCGCTATGCGTTCATTGTAACATAAAAGATCCTTATTGGAAAGTTTTTTAGGAACGTCCGAATTCGGAAAGTTTCAGTCCTTCGTTTCGTTCCAGCACCATACGGATGCTCCAGCTGTTGACAAACAGGAGAAGCGGTCTGTCTTTCAGGTCCTTGATCTTCTTCATATCGGATGTTCCGACCAGCTTGTCCATATTGATTTCTTCATTCTCGATCCAGCGGATATGTTCGTATGGAAGTGGTTCCAGACGTATCTCCACGTTATATTCATTTTCCAGACGGTATTTTAATACATCAAACTGCAGGACACCGACTACACCGACGATGATCTCTTCCATACCGGTGTTGAATTCCTGGAAAATCTGGATCGCGCCTTCCTGCGCGATCTCGTTGATTCCCTTGATGAACTGCTTTCTCTTCATCGTATCCACCTGGCGTACTCTGGCAAAATGTTCCGGTGCGAAAGTCGGAATTCCTTCGTATGCAAATTTTTCCGCTGAATTGGTCAGTGTATCTCCAATGGAGAAGATACCAGGATCAAATACACCGATGATGTCTCCACCATAAGCGGTATCGATCATGTGGCGTTCACTCGCCATCATCTGCTGTGGCTGTGACAGACGGACTTTCCTGCCTCCCTGGATATGGAAGACATCCATGCCTGCCTTGAACTCACCGGAACAGATACGCATAAATGCGATTCTGTCCCGGTGTGCCTTATTCATATTTGCCTGGATCTTAAACACAAATGCGGAGAAATCTTCTTCTTTCATCGGATCGATCAATCCTTTGTCGGACATTCTCGGAAGCGGCGAAGTCGTCATTTTAAGGAAATGCTGAAGAAAGGTCTCCACACCGAAGTTGGTCAGAGCTGATCCGAAAAATACCGGAGAGAGTTCTCCTTTGCTGACCATCTCCTGGTCAAATTCCGCACTCGCTCCGTCCAGAAGCTCAATCTCTTCTTCCAGCTGTGCGAACTGTGCTTCACTTACGATGCCCTTTGCTTCCTCACTGTCGATGGAAACCTTCTCAACTTCCCCGATCGAGGTTCCTTTCTTGGTATCTGAGAAAATCTCCAGCTCTCTGCTGTTCCGGTCAAATACGCCGCGGAATTCTTTTCCGGAACCGATCGGCCAGTTGATCGGACAGGTAGCGATCCCCAGTTCCTTTTCAATATCATCCAGTAATTCAAAGGTATCCATCGCTTCACGGTCCATTTTATTGATAAATGTAAAAATCGGAATATGACGCATGACGCAGACTTTGAACAGCTTTCTTGTCTGTGCCTCCACACCTTTTGATCCATCGATCACCATAACCGCCGAATCAGCCGCCATAAGAGTACGATAAGTATCTTCCGAGAAATCCTGATGTCCCGGTGTATCCAGAATATTGATGCAATAACCGTCATACTGGAACTGCAGGACAGAAGATGTTACCGAAATACCTCTTTCTTTTTCAATCTCCATCCAGTCTGAAACCGCATGTTTCGCTGTTGCCTTTCCTTTTACAGAACCTGCCTGATTGATTGCCCCACCATATAACAGAAACTTCTCTGTCAGGGTAGTCTTACCTGCATCCGGATGGGAAATGATCGCAAATGTTCTTCTTTTCTTTATCTCATTCGTAAAATCTGCCATGTTATTCTACTCCTACTATTTTCTCAATGTCACTCAAACTCTTATTATATGGTATTTTTGCTATAATATCAATCCCCTGATTCACTCGTATTTGTACTTTCATGGATCGGTGTGATCACCACATTTGCAGCATTTACCTCTGCTTTGCGTGTGACAATATCCTCGATCTGTGCCCGTTTTGCATCCGACAGATCCGCCACATCAACGACCACATCTGCGGATTCTTCGGTAAGACTTACCACCGCATCCTGAAAGCCTTTGCTGGCAAGCAGAGTCTCAATTGCGACCTCCTGTTCGGCGCGCTGTGTCATCTCCACCATCTGCGCAACTGCATCTGCTTTCTGGTCTTCTGCGATATCTGCATTATCAATGATCGCCTGCAGGGTTTCTTTGTTTTTTGCCCGCACCTGCTCCCGGTTCACTTTTGCCTGTGCTACAAGCGCACTGACCGATCCATTTGTCAGCACCGCCTCTCCCGGATTTCCGTCCACCTGATCGTTATCCGCTGTCTGGAGGGAGCTGTCACCTCCTGTATCCTGATCCGAAATATCCAGAAGTTCCTTATTTGCCATCTCACTTCCCGTCTCTGCTGTTTTGTTTTTTGAGCCGAAAATTTTTCCGGAATAGTTCAGATATCCTGCCGCAGCGATCATCACCGCAAGAACCGCAATCACAATCTGATTTTTCTTAAATACTTTTTTCACTAGCCTTCCTCCTATAAGATTCTTTTTTAGTTATGCTTCATTACTTTTATCTTATGCGTGTCTACTCCGAATAATGCCTGCACAGCCTCTGTGATATTTTCAATCACGATGGCATTATCTCCGCCATCTGCAATTACGAGAACACCTTCTATCCGGGGACTTAATTCCTGTTTCACATATGGCGTTTCTTCTCCATTTCCGTTTGCATAAACTGCCGTCTCTGAAGAACTGGTATTTTTTCCTCCGTTCTCCCCTTCCTGCACCTCACTTGTCATCTCCTGATCCTTTTCCACTACCTTTTCCGAGGAAGAAGCCAGAGTGATCATCACCTTTACATTTCCAACTCCTTCTACTTTTGCAAGTGCATTTTCCAGCCGTGTTTCCAGTGCATCTGCATAAGTATCCTCCGATGCATTTTCCGCCTTCTGCATCTGCTGTTCATCCTGTGTCTGGTCTGATTTTATATCGGAAACAGGCATCGCGATCACAACCAGAAGTAGTCCGACAAGTAATATGATCAGCCACTTGTCTTTTTTTATTTTACGGATTTCAAACATCTTCATTCACCGCCCTTTTCGAGCAAATCCGCCGCATACTCCATCTCTTTTATCATCTGCTCATACTCCGCCGTCCGATACAGCTCCGTTACCTGTCCGGCTTCCCCCATAAGGTCCAGAACCGGCTGGGCAAGCAGAACTGTCAGAAGAAGTCCGCAGAAAAAACGGACATATTTCCGGTAGCTATTCTCTGGAAGTGCCTGCAAAAATGCGGTTACAAGAATCATATAAACGGCGAGATTCTGCATCCACCCGTAAACCAGCTGTATCATTTTATCCCTCCTACGAAGCTGCCGATGCCGCAACTGCAAGTGTCACCAGAAACAGGACCGCCGTCGCAAGCACCGTCTTTAGCAGCATATGATAACCTTCCCCGGTAAAACTGATGGCCTCCACAATCCGTTTATCAGACACCGGCTGGATAAGTGCCGCCGTTCCTTTGTAAAGAAGCGTCAGAATTCCCATATTGATGACCGGGATCATCACAACTCCCGTTACAAGCAGTGCCCCTGCAATTCCAACTCCATTTTTTAAAAGGACCGCACTTCCAAGCACGACTTCGCTTGTCCCGCTGACTACATCACCGATTCCTGGAATCATTCCCACGCCCTTTGTCCAGACACTCCTTTTCACCTGATCTGCCGCCGGACTGATTATCCGCTCGATAAACCCGATCCCCGTCACCAGGGCAAGCAGACTTTTCAGACTCCATCCGATTACAAGTCGCAAAAGTTCCGCTGCCTTAGAAAGAAATTCCTCCTCCGTCAGATTGTTCAAGATTTCCATCAGAAGTGCGATCTGGATCAACGGAACGATCCATTTCAAAATCACAAGTTCCACAAGAAAGATCAGGAAAAGCGCCAGATTATAAAATGCGATCGCAGAAATACTTCCCACTGCGACTGCCATACAGACAAAGTAGACAGGACAGAGTACTCGCATAAAGACGATCAGATTTTCGAGTCCATGCTGTACCTCTACGGCTGCTGCCTGAAAATTCCGTATGCCGACTGTAATCACAGACAGGTATACCAGAAAAAAGGCGGTCTGTGAGATCTGACAGTTCTGAAACACTTCCGAAAAGTTGGAAAAAACCGCTGCGATCAGCACCAGAAAAATGATAGATGCAAGCACCGGTTTATTGACCTTCAGCACATAGAAAAACTGATCCGTCACAAAGTTTCTGATCTGTCCGGCAGACAGGTTCTCATCCTGCCGGATCACAGACTCAACAAGATCCTGAAAATGCAGTTTTTCTTCCGGGAACAGTTTTCGGATTGCCGTATCCAGATCCTTTACCTCTGTCAGCTCCCAGATTTTCTGCTCTGTTTCCTCCTGTGTTTTTTCCAGATCCGTTTCTGTCATATTATCTTCTGTCCGGTTGTTTTCCGAAGAGGAATCTTCCCCTGCCGCAAATACCTGTACCGGCAGTATCAGTACGAAGATTACAAGTCCGATCATGCATGCTATGCCATATTTCTGAAAATAATGTTTCATTTTTCTTCCCTTTTACTGTCCAAGTTCGCGGATTGCAAGAAGCAGTGCTTTTAATATCGGCATTCCTATTGCAAGTATACTGAGCCTTGCAAAGACCTCGATCTGCCCGGCGATCGTCTGATAACCGGCATCCTTGCAGATTGCTGCCGCAAATTCCGCCAGATAGGTCACACCCAGGATTTTCAGCATTGCCGTCAGATATACCGCATCGATCTTTACAAAGCTGCCAACCAATTCCAAAGTTTCCCGGATCACCGACAGATTCCGGCTCATTCCGAGAAAAAGGAAAATGCTGACCGCAATCCCCAGATAGATCCCATACTCTTTTCTGGTATTTTGAAATTGTAATGCCAGGAAAGTTCCTGCAATCCCGATGCAGGCTGCCTTAAGGATACTCATCTTTTCCCTCCTTTACAGAGCAAAGAGCCGTCTGATATCGTCAAACAGATCTGAAATATAAGGAAGGATCCAGAATAAAACCAGGAGCAGTCCTGCAAGGCTTGTGAGAAATGCCTGTTCTTCTCTTCCGCTGTGTTTCAGCACCTGTCCCAGGACAGAAACCAGAATCCCGACTGCCGCAATTTTAAATATCAGATTTACACTCATGTTTCGCTCCTATTTACAGAATCAAAATTGTCAGGAAAAGCCCTGCTGTAACACCCAGCAGATTGCAAAGCCTCCGTTTTTCCTGAATTTCTTTTAAAAGACCGCCTCTTTTTTCTTCCAGAAATTCTGCATACTGCAAGAAAATCTGCGTTTCCTGCTTCTTATCCAGGCTGCCAAGCTGCATCCCAAGCTCATGCAGACGTACCCTTTCCTCCCTGCCAAGGAGCAGACATTCAAGATCACTTTCGCAGCACCTCTCCCAGATTATTGCAAGACTTCTTGACGGCATCTCCAATTCTTTTGCCAGATGTTCCAACCAGATCCTGTAGTTCTGACTGCATCTTCGGGAAACAGAAGCGCATACCTGGGCGAGTGGTGCATAAGTATACTCCATTTCTCCCGCAAGCTGCCTTATCACTCTTTGCAGCTCTCCGGTATCCGTGATCTGCCTCTGATATTCCATTCCCCTGCTGTATCCATAGCCGGATGTCGCCGCCACAATTCCCAGGCATCCGACCATTTTCAGATACACAGTTTTTCTCCCCGTTCGTTATAAATCCCTTCAATTTCTCCTACATGTTTCCCGGATTTCATCACAACATATCTGGCAAAGCATCTTTCCTTTACCAGATTGCTGACCAGTGGCTTTTCACGGATCTCATCCATACCGGAACCATGCACCGTCGTCAGCATGGTTGCCCCACAGTGCATGGCGTACTCGATCGCCTCTACATCCTTCGCTGTCCCGATCTCATCTGCCGCGATCACCTCCGGCGCCATGGACCGCACCAGCATCATCATTCCTTCTGCTTTCGGGCAGTTGTCCAAAATATCTGTCCGCATCCCAAGCTGGTTCTGTGGCACGCCACGGTAGCATCCTCCAATCTCTGAACGTTCATCCACCACACCCACATTTCTTCCTTCCACCCAGCGGTTCCCATCCGAAATCTGCCGCACCAGATCCCGCAAAAGTGTAGTCTTTCCTCCACCTGGTGGGGAAATGATCATGGTATGGCAAAGTCTTCCTTTTTCAAGGATCACAGGAAACAGCTTATTCGCACAACCTGTAATCTCATGGCAGATTCGGATATTGATCGATGTAATATACTGAAAATTCCGGATCTGTTCCTTTTCCGAAATAATTTTCCCGGAAATTCCGACCCGATGCCCTCCTTCAATCGTCAGAAACCCCTGGCGCAGTTCATTTTCATAGGCATACAGGGAATAATTGGATACATATTCCATCGTTTCACGCAGTTCTTCTTTTGTCACCCGATGGGTAAAAAGTTCTTCCTTTCCCTCTTTTTTCACTGCAAGCGGCTGCTCTTCCCGAAGCCGGATTTCCTGGATCTTCTCAAAATCCAGTCCATGATTCAACAGGATCCCTCGGATTTTCTCCGGAAGCACCGCCAGAATTTGATCTTTCTTTTCTCTTCTCATCTTGTCCACCTCTCTTTAAAGAATGTATATGGAAGGCAGGAGAAAAATAGAACTAAAAAAGGACTCTACCGATACTGGTAAAGTCCTTCTGATTTTATAAAACTTTATTCTGCAACATCTTTGATGCTGAAGCTCAAACGTCCCATCTTGTCTTTTCCAAGGCAAACCACTTTGACGTGATCTCCGATAGAAAGAACATCTTCTACATGATCGATTCTCTGCTTAGCGATTTTGGAAATGTGTACCATTCCTTCTTTGCCCGGTGCAAATTCGATGAATGCGCCGAATTCTTTGATGCTTACAACATCACCTTCAAGAACCATTCCTGCCTCGAAGTCTGTTACGATGGTAGCGATCATCTTTCTTGCCTGTTCCATGCTGTCTGCATCTACGCCACAGATAGATACACTTCCTTCATCTGTGATATCAATCTTAACGCCTGTCTTTTCGATGATTGCGTTGATGGTCTTTCCTCTCTGACCTACAACTTCACCGATCTTAGCCGGATCAATATTCATCTGAATGATCTTCGGTGCATACTTGCCAACCTGTGCTCTTGGCTCAGCGATTGTCTTAGCCATAACTTCATCCAGAATGTAAACTCTTGCTTTTCTTGTACGTGCAATTGCTTCTTCGATGATCGGTCTTGTCAGTCCGTGGATCTTAATATCCATCTGGATCGCTGTGATACCTTTATGTGTACCTGCTACCTTGAAGTCCATATCTCCGAAGAAATCTTCCAGCCCCTGAATATCTGTAAGTACCAGATAATCATCGTCAGCAGCACCTGTTACAAGACCACATGAGATACCTGCAACTGCAGATTTGATTGGTACACCGGCTGCCATAAGTGACATAGAAGATGCACATACACTTGCCTGAGAAGTAGAACCGTTAGATTCAAATGTCTCAGATACGGTACGGATCGCATACGGGAATTCTTCCTCTGACGGAAGTACCGGTACCAGTGCTCTCTCAGCAAGGGCTCCATGTCCGATCTCACGACGTCCCGGTCCTCTGGAAGGTCTTGTCTCACCTACAGAGTATGACGGGAAGTTATAGTGATGCATATATCTCTTGGATGTCTCAGATTCATCCAGTCCGTCTACCTTCTGTGCTTCTGAAAGCGGAGCCAGTGTGGTGATGGTACAGATCTGTGTCTGTCCACGTGTAAACATAGCAGAACCATGTACTCTCGGGATCAGGTCAATTTCTGCGGCAAGTGGACGGATTTCTTCGATTGCACGACCGTCCGGACGCTTGTGGTCTTTGAGGATCATCTTGCGGACAACCTTCTTCTGGTACTGATATACAGCTTCACCAAGTTTGGCAAGCCATTCTTCGTTATCAGCAAAAGCTTCTTCCAGCTTTTCTGTGATCTTACGGATATTTTCTTCTCTTGTCTGCTTGTCATCTGTGAATACTGCAACTTCCATCTCTTCCGGTGTTACGATCTTCTGAATCGCTTCAAAGAGTTCTTCCGGTACTGCAAAGCTTACATAATCATGTTTTGGTTTTCCACATTCTGCAACGATCTGGTCGATGAATGCGATGACTTTCTGATTCACTTCATGCGCCGCGAAGATGGCTTCGAGCATCTTAGCTTCCGGTACTTCATTTGCTCCGGCTTCAATCATGATTACCTTTTCTCTTGTAGATGCAACAGTCAGTGCAAGGTCAGACTTTTCTTTCTGCTCTGCGGTTGGATTGAATACCAGTTCTCCGTCAACAAGTCCTACCTGGGTAGAAGCTGTCGGACCATCGAACGGGATATCAGAAATAGCAGTTGCAATCGCTGATCCAAGCATAGCAGTAAGCTCCGGTGAGCAGTCCTGTTCAACAGAGAGAACCAAGTTCTCCAAAGTTACATCATTTCTGTAATCCTTCGGGAAAAGCGGTCTCATCGGACGGTCGATCACACGGCAGGTAAGAACAGCATTTTCTGATGCCTTTCCTTCTCTCTTGTTAAATCCTCCCGGGATCTTTCCTACTGCATAAAGCTTCTCATTGTATTCAACGCTGAGCGGGAAGAAGTCAATTCCTTCTCTTGGTTTGTCGGATGCAGTTGCTGTTGAAAGCACAACTGTATCACCATAATGCATAAGTACTGCGCCGTTCGCCTGTTTGGCAACTCTTCCAACATCTACGCGGAGTGTACGGCCTGCAAGTTCCATTTCAAACTTTTTGTACATAAATGTTCTCCTTTTTTATCTGTTTATCTGACGGGTAAAATCTCCGAAACTACTGAAAAATACACTTCTCAAAATATACTTTTCAGTGGTCTCGGACGCAATCTCTACCCACAATCTTTTGTATTATATCATATCCTTACATCTCTTGCAAGATTCTATATAACTAACTTTAAAATGTGGCAAAACACGGTTATTGGTCACTCCCATGTCAATCACTATGCTGATTGGCATGGATGATGCATGTTGTACCGGTTCGGCTCATTGTTTGCGTAAACAAACAGGGAGCGAAGACATCCAGCTGATGCCTTTCGCTCCCTGTAAAATACGTCTTACTTTCTTAAACCTAATCTTTCGATCAGTGAACGATATCTTTCAATGTCATTCTTCTTAAGGTATGCAAGAAGTCCTCTTCTCTGTCCAACCATCTTAAGAAGTCCTCTTCTTGAGTGGTGATCCTTCGGATTAGCTTTGAAGTGATCTGTAAGATCATTGATTCTTGCTGTAAGAAGAGCTACCTGTACTTCCGGAGATCCTGTATCTCCTTCTGTTCTTCCGTATTCTTTGATAATCTGTTCTTTCATTTCTTTTGTGATCATTTGTCACTACCTCCTAAATATACTGTTAATTGCCTGATATTAAGCAGTGGTTGGAGATTCCATCTGCCGAACATCGGTTTTTCATACTTGCCTAGTGTACCATATGCCCCGAATCCTGTCAAGAAGGATTTTATCTTTCCCGCATCTGGCAGGTTTTCATATTCCTGTTCACAGGCTGCCTGTAAATAACCGCATTTCCAGAGCTTTTTCACCGGCTCTGTTATTTCTTATGATGATAACGGAAAAATTCTTTTGCGTAAGCAATATCCTGATCGATCTGTGCCTTCATCATTTCTACCGATTCAAACTTCTGCTCCGGTCTCTTAAAATGATAAAGCTGGATCTCTACCTCTTTTCCGTAGGCATCACCACTGTAATCCAGTAGATTGCTCTCGATCAGCATCCGGTTCTCATCGGATACCGTTGGCTTAAACCCGACATTACCGATTCCGTTGTACCAGATTCCATCAATCCTCACACTATCCAGATAAACTCCGTTCGGTGGAAGAAGTTTATCCCTTGACGGATGTACATTAAGTGTCGGAAATCCCAGTTTTCTGCCCAGCTGCCTGCCATGCTCTACTTTTCCCCGTACAGTATATGCATACCCCAGCATATCATTCACAGCTTCCATATTTCCCTTCCGAAGCTCTTCCCTGACATAGCTGCTGCTGATCTCCCGTTTTCCGTACATCTCTTTTTCAATCACAAAAAGTTCATATCCATACACATCGGCATATTCTGCAAGCATTTTTGCATCACCACGCTTGTCATGCCCAAAGTGGAAATCCGTTCCGATCACAATATACCGGGCATGAATTTTCTCAATCAGGATCTTCCGGATGAAATCCTCTGCCGACATACTTGTAACATCTTCGGAAAACGGGCATTCCAGCAGTACATCTACTTTCTCGTCCAGAAGACATCTGCGCTCCTCATTGGACATGATCCCTTCTCTTGATTTTCCAAGCTTTTCATAAAGCGGATTCATATCAAATGCAAACACAACAGAACGAACGCCTTTTTTCGCCTTCAGCTGACATACTTTTTTGATCAGCTTCTGATGTCCTCTGTGAACTCCATCAAATTTGCCGAGTGTGATTGCTGCCTCTCTGGAATCCTGATAGGCTTCCAGCCCTCTGATATAGTCCATGTTCTTTCCTCTTTAATTACTTTTTTTCATTTCCATCAAAAAACATTTTTACAATCTTGAAGAGATCGTCTTTCCTGCAGTAACAGTAAATCGCAATAAACTGATGCGATTCATCGTACACGCGGACTCTCTCATCGTTCTCATACTCCTTTAATGCTGTTTCCTGTGAAATATCTCTTTTTCTGAAACTATTCCCGTTCCGTACTGCCGCGGCCGTTTTTGGTGGCAGTACGACCTGTGCATACGTTGGAAACATTTCATCTATCGCGATAATCTTCTCCTCCAGAATCCCTTCTTTCTGAAGCTGTGCAATTTCACCGAGCCGGATACTGTCTTCAAGTCCAAACCGCTCTACACGTGTTCTCAAAAGCTCTTTCATGCATCCGCCACAGCCAAGCTTCTGACCGATATCATGACACAGTGTACGGATATACGTTCCCTTTGAACAGGTCACTTCCAGTTTTACCTCCGGAAGATTGATCTCCAGGATCCGGATCTCATGAATCGTGATTCTTCGTGCTTTCCGCTCTACTTCTTTGCCCTCTCTGGCAAGCTCATAAAGCTTTTTCCCGTTAACTTTGAGTGCCGAATACATCGGCGGAATCTGATCGTATTCTCCCTCAAAGCTGCGGATCACATTTTCCACTTTTTCATTGGTCAGATCTTCTGTGCTATGTTTTTCCAGAACCTGACCGGAAGTATCCTGTGTATCCGTCACCTGACCGAGAAGAAGAACCGCCTGATAGGTTTTATCTTTATCTGTCAGCAGGTCACAAAGCTTTGTTGCTTTCCCAAAGCAGACCGGAAGTACTCCTTCGGCATCCGGATCAAGGGTTCCGGTATGCCCAATCTTTTTCTGCTTTACGATCCCACGCAGCTTTGCAACCACATCATGGGACGTATAGCCTTTTTCTTTATATACATTCAGCACGCCATGTATCATTCCGCTTCGCTCCCACTGTTAAACTGAAGTTCCAGTCTTCTTGCCAGATTGTTGATGATATCATGTGGTGTGGCAGTCATGGAGAATCCGGCTGCCCTTGCGTGTCCGCCGCCGCCAAAATAGCTTGCAACTACACTTACATCTATCTTTTCACTGGATCGCAGACTTACCTTAAAGGTTCCATGTTCAAGCTCATACATAAAAATTGCAACATCGATACCTTTTGTGAGTTTCAGCTGGCTTACGATTCCATCCAGATGTTTCGCTTTTACCTGGTAGAAATCCATCTCTTCTTTTGTAACGTAAGATACAATACATCTTCCGTCCATAAAAAGAAAGCTTTCCAACAATGCACGCCCCAGAATCTGGTTCTGTGCATAGGTCTTTTCATCAAAAGTCTCTGTAATTATTTTTGTAAAATCGATCCCTTTTTCCATCAGTGCTGCTGCTGCGCGCATGGTCGACGGATGGGTACAGGAATAACGGAACACACCGGTATCATGCACCATTCCTGTGTAAAGGCACTCGGCAGTCTCCACAGACATCTTCCCATAATCCAGCAGATTGTAGATCAGCTCACTTGTCGAGCTTGCATCTGGCATGATATAGTTCTGATCTGCAAAACTCTGGTTGCTCACATGATGATCTACACAGAATCTTACTGCCGCTTTTTTGAAAAGGACTGCCGAAAATCCAAGTCTTCCCATATCCCCGCAATCCAGTGCAATAAACAGATCATAGGTTTTTTCTTCCGTCACTTCATGCCGGATCTTATCTGTATTTTTCATGAACTTCAGTGTATTCGGAAGCTCTTCCAGATAAACATCGATCTCTTTTTCAGGAAAATTCTCTCTGACATAGTTATACAATCCCATGCAGGAACCTGCACAGTCCCCATCCGGGCGGACATGTCCGCCAAGTGCGATCGTCCCGGCTTTAGAAATTGCATCTAATAACATACTAATCATCCTCTTCCCGTAAATCTCTTGTTACATCATCAATTTTCTTTGACATCCGGACACCATATTCAATGGACTGATCCAGTACGAACTTGATCTCCGGTGTGTTACGCATATTCAGTGTATGAGCAAGTTCGCGGCGGATATAGCCTTCTGCGCTCTGTAATCCCTTCAGGGTATCAGCCTGGGCTTTTTCATCGCCCAGGACACTGATATATGCTTTGCAGGTTTTAAGATCCGGAGCAACCTCTACCGCTACAACCGAAGTCATCGGTGCAACACGCGGATCCTTGATCCCTCCACGCAGAATAGTACTCAGTTCACGCTGCACCTCTGCGTTTACTCTTGTATTCTTAATGCTGTTTTTTCTCATTTTCTACCCTTCTTTATCTAGGAACTTCCACCATCTTGAATGCTTCTACCTGGTCTCCTTCTTTGACATCGTTGAAACGTTCAAATACGAAACCACATTCATATCCGGCTTTAACTTCCTTCACATCATCTTTGAAACGCTTTAATGAAGCAAGCTTTCCATCATAGATCACAACGCCGTCACGAACGATTCTTGCCTGGCAGTCACGTTCAAATGTACCGTCAAGGACATAAGATCCTGCAATTGTTCCGACTCCGGAAGCCTTGAATGTCTGACGTACTTCGGCATGGCCAAGTACCTTTTCTTCAAATACAGGCTCAAGCATACCCTTCATGGCTGATTCAACGTCTTCGATTGCATTGTAGATGACACGGTACAGTCTCACATCAACGCCTTCACGTTCTGCCGTTTCCTTTGCAGTTGCGTCCGGACGTACATTGAATCCGATAATGATCGCATTGGATGCTGCTGCAAGCGTAACGTCAGATTCATTGATCGCACCAACACCACCATGGATGATCTTGACAACGACTTCTTCATTGGAAAGTTTGACAAGGCTCTGCTTGATCGCTTCTACAGATCCCTGTACGTCTGCTTTTACAACGATTCCAAGTTCTTTTAAGTTGCCTTCCTGGATCTGGTTGAACAGATCATCCAGAGACATCTTGGACTTGGTTTCTTCCAGTTTCTTGATCTTGTTCTGACTGATGAATGTCTCTGCAAAGCTTCTTGCATCTTTATCATTCTTGCAGCCAACAAATACTTCACCTGCATTCGGCACATCATTAAGACCGAGGATCTCAACCGGCATAGAAGGACCTGCTTCTTTTACACGGCGCCCCTGGTCATCCATCATGGCACGTACTTTACCATATGCAGAACCTGCTGCGATCGGATCTCCGACACGGAGTGTACCCTTCTGTACAAGAACGGTTGCAACCGGTCCTTTTCCTTTGTCAAGCTCAGCCTCAATTACAAGACCTCTTGCGCGGCGGTTCGGATTTGCTTTCAGTTCCATCACTTCTGCGGTAAGAAGAACCATTTCCAGAAGCTCTTTGATTCCTTCTCCTGTATGAGCAGATACCGGTACACAGATGGTGCTTCCGCCCCAGTCTTCCGGAATCAGTTCATATTCGGTCAGTTCCTGTTTTACACGGTCGATATTGGCACTTGGCTTGTCAATCTTGTTGATCGCAACTACGATCTCGATCCCTGCTGCCTTTGCATGGTTGATCGCTTCTACAGTCTGCGGCATGACACCGTCATCTGCTGCAACAACCAAGATTGCAATATCGGTAGAATTTGCACCACGCATACGCATTGCGGTAAATGCTTCATGTCCCGGTGTATCGAGGAAGGTGATTTTCTCACCGTTGATTTCCACAACTGAAGCACCGATATGCTGTGTGATTCCACCTGCTTCTCCTGCGATGACATGAGTATCACGGATCTTGTCAAGAAGAGAGGTTTTACCGTGGTCAACGTGTCCCATAACGCAGACTACCGGCGGACGTTTCTTCATTTTCTTTTCGTCTTCTTCGTCTTCTTTCAGAAGTTCTTCGATCACATCGACTACTTCTTCTTTTTCACAGAGCACATCGAATTCCAGAGCGATTTCTTCAGCTGTCTCGTAATCAATTTCCTGGTTGACTGTTACAATCTTGCCCTGCATGAAGAGTTTCTTAACGATTACAGATGGCTGGATCTTCATTGCATCTGCAAGTTCCTGGATTGTAAGTACTTCCGGAATTGTAATCTGCTTGATCTGCTCCTCCACAACCTCTTTCTTCGGCTGTGGTTTTACCATTTTCGGCTGAGCGTTATTGTTTTTGCCCTTTTTGCCTTTCTGCAGTCTGTCTTCGTTCTCTTCATTTCTGTTATATTCTTTCTTCTTGTGCGCATCTTTTGGTTTGTTGCGGCTTGGTTTCTGTTCTGCGATTGCAGGTGCCGGAATAGACGGGCTGGATTTTCTTCTGTCGTCACGGCGTCCGCCATCACGCATCTCTCTTCCGTCTCTGTTATCACGGTTATCTCGATTATCTCTTCTGTCTCCGCGGTTCTGGAATCCGCCATCTCTTCTTCCATCACCCGGGCGTCCCTGTCTCTGATCCTGACCGTTTCTTGGTCCGTTTGGATTTCTGCGCTGTCTGTTATCACGATTTTCTCCCTGCGGACGATCCTGTCTGTTTCCGTTCTGCGGGCGTCCCTGGCCATTTCCATTACCCTGCGGGCGTTCCTGTCTGTTTCCGTTCTGCGGACGTCCCTGGCCATTTCCCTGAGGGCGTCCCTGGCTGTTACCATTCTGTGAACGTTCCTGTCTGTTTCCATTGCCCTGTGAGCGTCCCTGACCATTTCCATTGCCTTGCGGGCGCTGTCCGTTTCGACTGCCCTGCGGGCGTCCCTGACCATTACGACCTCTTCCGCCGCCCTGTGAGTTCTGCGGTCTGAAAACCTGAACGATATTTTTCTTCTTCGGGGTATCTTCAGAAGTTTTTTCACTTTTTACTGCATCAATCTGTTCATCTGAAAGTGTACTCATATGACTTGCCACCTCAATTCCTTTATCTTTTAATATAGAGAGTATTTCTTTGTTTGTCTTATTCATCTGTTCTGCCAGTTCATATACTCTTAATTTTGCCATAAATCTACCTCCTGTATACAGTTCCTATTATCCTTCTTCCATATCCAGATGTTTTCTGATTCCTTTTGCAAACCCTGCATCTGTTACTGCAAGCGAAGCGCGGAACTCTTTTCCCATCGCATGGCCCAGGGTATCTTTATCTTCAAAAAAGTATATTGGCACTTTATAAAAATCACACATGTTCTGAAATTTCTTTTTTGTATTGTCCGATGCGTCGTCTGCCACAATCACCAGATGCGCGCGTCCTTCCTTGACTTCTTTTTCTGTCATGAATTCCCCGCTCTTTGTCTTGCCGGCTTTGGTCGCCAGACTGATCATCGATAATGCTCTATTTATGTTCAAGCTGCTCCAGCTCCTTTTCCAGATTTTCGTATATCTCTTTTGGTATCGCCTGTTTGAAAGAACGTTCCAGTCCTTTATTCTTTATTGCTTCCTGCAAACATTTTCCGGAAAAGCACAGATATGCCCCGCGCCCGTTCTTACGTCCGGTTGCGTCCAGAATGAATTCGCCTTCTGCTGTTTTCAGAACACGCAGCATTTCTTTTTTATTCTTCATTTCCTGACATCCCACGCATTTACGCATCGGGATCTTTTTGGTCGTACTCAAATAATCACCTCTGTCTATTCTTCATACAGATCAAGATCATCTGCTACTTCTTCCTCTGATTCTTCATCAGCAGAATATTCTTTGTCTGAATACTCTTCCTCCTGATAATCATCTTCATAATTCTCAGCCATATTCATATAATCTGCCGGAAGTTCGCCAGACTCGATCGCCTGTGTTTCGTTCTTGATATCGATCTTATATCCGGTCAGTCTTGCTGCAAGACGTGCATTCTGACCTTCTTTACCGATTGCAAGTGAAAGCTGGTAATCCGGTACAATTACACTTGCTGTTCTCTCATCCGGATCAGCCATTACAGAAATAACCTTCGCCGGGCTGAGTGCATTCTCGATCAGGATTGCCGGGTTATCACTCCAGTTGATGATATCAATCTTTTCACCGCGGAGTTCATTTACAACGGCTCCGACTCTGGCACCGTTCATACCAACGCATGCTCCAACCGGATCTACATCCGGGTCGTTAGACCATACTGCGATCTTGGTACGGGAACCTGCTTCTCTTGCGATGCTCTTGATCTCTACAATACCATCACGCACCTCGGTTACTTCCGCCTCAAAAAGACGCTTAACCAGTTCCGGATGTGTTCTTGATACAAGGATCTTTGGTCCTTTTGTCGTGTTCTTCACCTCTACAACGTAAAGTTTGATACGCTCTGTCGGCTCGAATTTCTCACCTTTTACCTGTTCATTCTCAGTAAGGATCGCATCTGCTTTTCCAAGGTTTACACTGACATTCTTGCCAATATATCTCTGAACCACACCTGTCACGATATCTTTTTCTTTTTCAAAGTACTGATCATATACAACTTTTCTTTCTTCTTCACGGATCTTCTGAAGAATCAGGTTCTTTGCATTCTGTGTTGCGATACGTCCGAAGGATTTGGACTCAACCGGGATCTGTACGATGTCACCGATCTCATAAGAAGGATCGATCATCTTCGCATCTGCAAGACTGATCTGTTCTACTTTGTCCTCTACTTCTTCTACAACGGTCTTCTCCTGGATCAGAGTGTAATCGCATGTCTCCTTATCCATAATTACTTTGATATTGTCTGCTTTTCCGAAATGATTCTTACATGCATTGATCAGTGAATTCTCAATGGCATCCATCAGAGTATCTCTGCTGATATCTTTTTCCTCTTCAAGAATTGTAAGTGCTTCTAATAATTCGGTATTCATTTCCTTCTTCCTCCTGTCACTAGAAATCGAACGCCAGACGGATCAGTGCGATGTCTGCTTTATCAAATGTCATCGTCTCGCCGTCTTCATATTCAATGGTAACTGTATCTTTATCATAATCTTTTAAGATTCCAATAAACTCTTTCTGTCTGTCGATTGCCCGGTAAGTACGAACCTCTACTTCTTCTCCCAGGCTTCTTGCAAAGTCTTTTTCTTTCTTCAGCGGTCTGCCAAGTCCCGGCGAACTCACTTCCAGAATATACGCTTCATCGATAAAATCCTTCTCATCCAGAATGTCTGAAAGTTCCCGGCTTACAACCTCACAGTCATCGACCATAATTCCTCCCGGCTTATCAATATAAGCACGCAGGTACCAGTTTCCGCCCTCTTTTACATATTCTACATCCCAGAGATCAAATCCATGCTTTTCCACGATTGGGTTCAGAATCTCTTCTGTTTTCTGTTCATATACTTCTTTTTTTGACAATCTGCAACTTCCTTTCTTAATCAGGCTCCAAAAATCTGTCCGATTTTGGTTGTATGACTGGCAAAAAGAAGAGTGAACTTTCGTCCACTCTTCTGCCAGATTTCTTATGTAACTGCATACAGTATAGCACTACTTTTCCTGAAATGCAAGGGTTTTTAAAATATATGCCTGATTCTCTTTGTAAAGACGCTTTCCGTCGTTCTCTTTCAGCCATTTTACAACCTGGATATCTGCTGCCCAGTCATCTGCCCAGACTTCATCACCTTCGCCACGCGCCGCCGCTTTTTCTACGATGTATCCCGCCGGGTCTTCCGTAAGATCTTTCAGTACTTCATATGCTTTTTCGTTCTTATCATCCAGATCCTGTATCAAAACAACGGTTTCTGTATCCGGTGTCTTTCCATCGAGTGCCTGCAGCTGTTCATTATATTTTTCCAGATTCTCCAGGCTGTCCTTCGCATCCTCCAGACATTCTGTCAGGATTTCGATCTCCGTTTTTCCAGTACCACCCTTTGCAACCGGGCGGATGGATATTTCTGAATCAGCAGTCGTCTTTTTCAGCTCTGCCCGAATCCTCTCCTCATCGTGATCCATTCTTCCGATATCATATCCAAAGTAAAAACCACCAATTCCAATCACAGCAAGAAGAACGATTGCAAAAATTCTTTTTCCGGATTTTTTCTTTTTCATCTTCCGTCCTCCTTACCCTAATATCGTACCTGCTATAATTCCAAGGATCATTCCGCCGATCCCGGTTCCCGCAAGCGCCGCAAGATATAAGAGTACCTTCACCGCTTTGGATTTCTCCTTTTTTACCTTTGGAAGTGCCGGACCAGGCTCCGGTGTTCGCCTCTCCTGCGTCTGTTCCGGTGTCTCCTGCCGCGGCATTCTTTCGATTTCTTCTTGTGTCGGATAGGCAAACGGCATCACATCTGCTTCAAGAGCTGAAAATAATTTTCCATCAATCCACTGAAAATACTGCCAGATCGCCGCATCAAACATCCGGTGGGTGTCCAGAAAATGATACCAGGATTCCACAAAGGTTTTTGTTCGGAAATATTCTCTATACGCCGGTTCCTCCAGAATATCCTTCCAGTGATACAACTTATTCCGTTCCTTTTCATTCAAATACAGACTGATGCACTGCTCCATGATTTTCCGGACCTCACGGTCATCCGCGCCTTGTCGCTCAGAAGCATCCGCCATATTCTGGAACTGACGGGTCCAGTCACTTTCCCACGCTTCTGAGTCGTCCTTCGGTTGCTCAGGAGGTTCTACTGACTGTGTAGCACTCTCCTCTGACTTCTCATCTTTCTCCCGAGAATTTTCCATGCGATCTTCTCCGGATTCTTCTTCCATCCGCCGCGGCTCTTCCGGCAAGTGCTGCCGCCGACGGTGTTAAATATTCTCCCAGATTATTTGGAATCAACGTGCATTTATCATCCTGCCACACGCTTACCAGACTGTTTGTTGTTCCAAGATCAATTCCTACCGTTGCCATACGATCGACCTACTTTCTCATTCGTGTTCCTGTTCCATCTCTTTTCGCCCGTTTCAAGCGGTTCAGTGTCACTTCTTTTTCATGGAAGATCACCTTGCTCTCCGTTCCTTCTTCAAACAGATATACCTCTTCCACGCTGTCATTTTTCTGTAATTTCATACCGCGCACACCAACTGCACCCTTTTTCTTCTCCGAAACTTCTTCCGCCGGGAAACGGAGCACAAATCCATTCTCCGTCATCAGAACTACATCCTGCGCATCCCGAATCGGCCGGATACTTACCAGTGCATCTTCATCCTGCAGCTTCGTTGCCGCGATTGTCCGCTTAGTTACCTGGAATTCACTTCCTGCCACCTTTTTGATCATTCCCTGCTTCGTGACAAACAGAAATTTTGAGAAAAAGAGTTCTCTGTCATCACATAGATATACGATTTCTTCTTTTGTACTGTCAAAATTACTTACATTGTCGATTGGAAATCCTTTGTCCCTGAATTTTCCATAAGGGAGATCCATCACTTTGATCTGATGCATCTTGCCATCCGATGTAAAAAGACACAACTTGCCAGTATTCATACAGCGCAGAATATACTTATTCTCCTTATCTGCCGCTTCCCGGTTACGTTCATAGACGGATCCATCCACCGTCTTTGCATAACCAAATCGATCCATCAGAAGGACAACCTCTTGCTCCTGTACTTTATTTTCCTCAAACACAGCTTCTTCTGCATTCTCGATCTTCGTTTTACGCTTCACGGCATATTCTTTTTTCAGCGCATCCAAATCATCAATGATCACCTGCGCCATAGAATCATAATTATTCAGAATATCCTCATATTTTGCAATATTTGCAAGCGTTGTCTCATGCTCCTTCATCAGCGCCTCGATTTCCAGACCGATCAGCTTGTACAGACGCATCTCCAGAATTGCCTGTGCCTGCCGGTCAGTAAACCGGAGCATGGATGCCATCTTCTCAGATCTTTTCGACTTAAACTTGATCTTCTCCGTCGTACCTGTTGTCAGACATTCTTTTGCATCCCTGATGGACGAGCTTCCACGCAGGATCTCAATGATCAGGTCGATCACGTCACACGCCTTGATCAGACCCTCCTGGATTTCTTTTTTATCCTGCTCTTTTTTCAGCAGCGTCTTGTATTTTCTGGTTGCAAGTTCAAACTGGAAATCTACATGATGTTCGATGATACGTTTGAGTCCCAGTACTTCCGGTCTGCCATCAGCTACCGCAAGCATATTGACACCAAAGGTATCCTCCAGTCTGGTCTTTTTATAAAGCATGTTGATCAGATTGTCCACATCTGCATCACGCTTCACTTCAATTACAATACGGATTCCTTCCTTGGAAGACTGATTGGAAATATCTACGATGTCACTGGTCTTCTTTGTCTCCACCAGATTGCAGACATCGTTCAGAAATTTACCGATTCCGGCTCCGATCATGGTGTACGGGATTTCGGAAATGACGATCTTCTTCCGTCCGCCTTTTATCTCTTCCACATCTACTTTTCCACGAATCTTGATCTTTCCGGTTCCAGTCTCATAAATTTCTGCCAGATCATCTTTATTGACGACAATCCCGCCTGTCGGGAAATCCGGTCCTTTGATGTACTTCATCAGCTGTTTTGTCGTGATGTCATTGTTCTTCATGTATGCCTTAACCGCATCCACAATCTCACCCAGGTTATGTGTCGGAATACTGGTTGCCATACCAACTGCGATTCCTTCCGCACCGTTCAGCAGAAGGTTCGGAATTCTTACCGGAAGAACTGCCGGCTCTTTTTCTGTCTCATCAAAATTCGGTACAAAATCAATAATATCTTTGTCCAGATCGGCAAGATATGCCTCCTGTGTGATTTTCGCCAGTCTTGCTTCAGTATAACGCATGGCTGCAGCCCCGTCTCCTTCAATGGAGCCGAAGTTTCCATGACCATCTACCAGGATCATTCCTTTTTTGAATTCCTGTGCCATAACAACCAACGCTTCATAGATCGAGCTGTCTCCATGTGGATGATATTTACCCATGGTATCCCCGACAATACGCGCACATTTACGGTATGGTCTGTCATAACGGATTCCCAGCTCATACATGTCATAGAGTGTTCTTCTCTGTACCGGTTTCAAACCATCCCTGACATCCGGGAGGGCTCTGGAAATGATAACACTCATGGCATAGTCAATATATGATTTTTTCATCAGCTCCGAATATTCCGTCCGGATGATCTGTGACTCTTCCATTTTCTCTTACCTCTTCTAGTTTATGTTTTCTGATACACAGACTTTCCCCTTTTGAAAATCCATGCCTTTCCGATCTGTTTTTAAATATCCAGTTCTGCCTCTGTCGCATTTTCATAAATAAATGCGCGGCGCGGCGGAACTTCTGTTCCCATCAGCATCTCTGTTACACCGGATGCCATACGTGCATCCTCGATCTCGATCCGTTTCATCATTCGAGTTTCCGGGTTGAGGGTTGTCTCCCAGAGCTGCTCTGCATCCATTTCACCCAGACCTTTGTATCGCTGCAGGGTAAAGTCGGAATGTGTCTTTCTATATCTCTCCAGTGCCTTATCATCGTAAAGGTACTCTTCTTCTCCCTTTTTCGGCATTGCCTTATAAAGCGGCGGCATTGCCACGTAGACATGACCTTCGTATATCAGTTCCGGCATAAACCGGTAGAATAAGGTCAGCAACAGCGTGGAAATATGCGCTCCATCCACATCCGCATCCGCCATGATGATAATCTTGTCATACCGCAGCTTTGTGATATCAAAGTCATTACCGTATCCCTCTGAAAATCCACATCCGAATGCATTGATCATGGTCTTGATCTCGGCATTTGCCAGAACCTTATCGATGCTTGCTTTTTCCACGTTCAGGATCTTTCCACGGATCGGCAGGATTGCCTGATACATTCTGTCGCGGGCAGTCTTTGCGCTTCCTCCCGCAGAATCTCCCTCAACGATGAAGATTTCACATTTGGATGCATCCCTGCTCTCACAGTTAGCAAGCTTACCGTTACTGTCAAAAGAATATTTCTGCCTGGTCAGAAGATTCGTCTTTGCTTTTTCCTCAGTCTTACGGATCTTTGCTGCTTTTTCCGCACAGGAAAGAACCTTTTTCAGTGTCTCCAGATTCCGGTCAAAGAAACGCGGGATCTCATCACTGGTCACCTTTCCGGTCGCTTTTGCCGCATCCTGGTTGTCCAGCTTTGTCTTGGTCTGTCCCTCAAATCTCGGATCCGGGTGCTTGATCGATACGATCGCCGTCATTCCGTTCCGTACATCCGCACCGGTAAAGTTGGCATCCTTATCCTTTAACACACCAATTTCACGGGCATACTGGTTCATGATCGTCGTAAATGTCGTCTTGAACCCGGTCAGATGGGTTCCCCCTTCCGCATTATAAATATTGTTGCAGAAACCTAGTACATTTTCATGAAATTCATTCACATACTGGAATGCAACTTCCACTTCGATACCTTCTGCTTCTCCTTTATAGTAAACCGGATCGTGGATCACTTCTTTTTTGGAATTCAGATCCTTGATAAATCCAATGATCCCATCTGGTTCATGATACTCGATCCTCTCTTCCTGTGTCTTTCTTTTATCTGTAAATATAATCGTCAGTTCCGGATTCAGGTAGGCTGTCTCATGCAGTCGGCTCTTGATCTCTTCCTCTTTAAATCTCGTCTTCTCGAAAATTGTCGGATCTGGAAGAAAATTGACACAGGTTCCGGTCTTTTTGGTCTTTCCGATCACCGGAAGAAGCCCATCCTCCAGTTCTACCACCGGAATTCCTCTCTCATAACGGTCGTGGTGAACCGCACCGTCACGGCTGATCTTTACATCCATATAAGTAGATAGTGCATTAACAACCGAAGAACCTACTCCGTGCAGACCGCCACTTGTCTTGTATGCCGAATCATCGAACTTACCTCCCGCATGTAGGGTGGTATATACGATTCTGGCCGCCGATACTCCTTTTGCATGCATACCTACCGGCACACCGCGTCCATTATCTGTTACCGTTGCAGAACCGTCCTTTTCCAGTGTCACCTCTATCTGTGAACAAAATCCTGCCAGATGCTCATCTACCGCATTATCTACAATTTCGTACACCAGGTGGTTAAGCCCCTTGGTACTGACGCTTCCAATATACATTCCCGGTCTTTTCCGGACGGCTTCAAGTCCTTCCAGAATGGTAATACTCTCCGCGTCATATGTAGTCTTTTTTGCCATTTTCTTTCTCTCCTCTTATGATCTATCCTAAAATATCCAGGTAAAATCCTGCAGCAGCAGCCTCCTTACAATTTCCCGGATTCCCTGATCTGTTTCTTCAATTCAGTAAGAAAAATTCTATCTCAATTTCAATCCTCTTGTCAAGCCAAATTGACCCTCCCTACCATTATAACATATTTTATATCATTAAACTTCTGTAGTTTCCATTCTGTCATAAGAATACTCCCTCTATCGTCCGGTCAGCACACTATTTAAAAGGTCTGCCAGCACCTCCATGGCATTTCGCATTTCCTCTACCGTGTTGGTCTGCGCGCCCGCCTCAATAAGAAGCATCCGCGGCATCAGATCCATATTGTATTTATAGCCGCGAAGATAGTTTCTCCTTGCAAATCCCGGATATTTTGTTTCTGCCGCAATCTTCATCTGCAGGGAAAATGCAAGATTATCCTGCAAATATGGATTGGCCATTCCGACAAGGTCTCCGTTTACCCGTGTCCGGCTCAGTCCGTTAAAAAACATGATCTGTGCCGTCGGTTTCCCATTTATCTCTGTCACCAGATGCGTAGTATCCGCCACTCCGTCTCTATGCAGATCGATCACCACTTCGATACTCGGATTTTCCGCAAGGATCTGTTCCACCTCAGGTTTGGCAAATTCATAGGCCTCGCTCCGGTCCAGTTTCCCATTGATCAGATCATATACACCCTCATGATGCATGGTCGGAATCTTGTATTTGTTATTTAAAATCTCCGTCAGATAACGCCCGATCCCTACAATTGAGGTGGACGGATCATTGTCCGAATCTGCGAATGTCTCCTGGGAATGGGTGTGATAGATCAGGATTTTCGAACCGCCCGTACTCAGATCGATCCTCAAATCCTTTCCAAGCAGCTCCGAAGCGTTCAATTCCGAAGGATTGATATAAGTCACGCTGTCCACCGTATAAAAATTGCTCACAAGATATTCAAAATCATTTAGCCGCTCCATCGAAAGATCCATCGTCGGTACGGACGCCTGCCTTGTCTCTTCACTTTTGTCTTTCCCGATAAGCTGTCCATTTTCATCCACCGAATTCTCTTCTTCTGCCTGCTTTTTTGCAAGAATCGCATAGGTAGCCTCATCTTCTGTCAGAAGCTCTGCCGCCTCCCGTTCAGTCACATAATTGCCAAGAGGAATCAGAGCAGATGCCATGTGGACAACAGCCTCCGTCACCCGGATTTCCCCTTGTTTTTTTTCCGTATATGTAACTCCCGGCATATAAAGTCGCTCCGCATTCTCCTGAACACTCTGGATCATCCTGATCTTCCAGGACTTCGGGATCAGTGAACCGCTGCTTTTTGCTTCCAGTCCCCAGATTCCCAAAATCATAATGGCAAGAAGCACACAAATTCTCTGTTCTTTTTTCATCTGCGCGCCTCCCTGCCAGTTTCTGAAGATCGCTGTAGCAAAACCATATCTTTCCAGACTGGATCCTGCCCCTGACCTTTTGTGTCATATTGACATAATATATGCAGCTCACTGCCTGATTATGTCGCTGAAGCTGCAAAAAGCATATTCAGTGCCTCCGAAATCGTATAACTGATTCGCCTGACGGTCTCATCAATATCTTTTGGTGTTACAAACATTCCATTTAAATGTGGCGCGATCAGTTCTTTGATCAGCTCATATTTTTCTGCCGGACTGTATCCTTTAATCACACTTGCCATGCCTTTTAAAGATTCAGATACTTCCACTGCACTGAGCAGATTATCCATCGTATCGCCTACAATGGTTGCCGCATCCACTACAGTCGGCACACCGATTGCAATCACCGGGATCCCGACTGTCTTTTCCGTGATTGCATTTCGGTGATTTCCCACCCCGGATCCCGGATTGATTCCCGTATCCGCAATCTGGATCGTCCGGTTCAGCCTTTTTGAATTTCTCGCTGCCAATGCATCGATCACCAGAAGGATATCCGGTTTTGTCTCTGCCACCACCCCCCGGATCACCTCCACAGTCTCCATTCCGGTCTGCCCCATAACCCCCGGTACGATCGCGCTGACTGACCAGACCTCATCTTCCCCTGTTGCATACTTTCCGTACTCCTCAATGATATGCCTTGTGATATGCAGGTTGTCTACCACATAAGGACCAAGTGCATCCGGTGTCACCTGCCGGTTGCCAAGACCGACCACCAAGATCTTTTCCATCTTTCTTTTAGGAAGCAGTTCTCCAATGAATTTCCGGAGCTGCTGTGAAATTTCTTCATGATATCCTTCATCGGGAACTGCCATTTCCGGTGCCTCGATCGTGATATAGCTGCCAACCGGTTTCCCCATCACTTTTGCTCCGTTTTCGGTCTCAATCCTCACGGTCGTGATGCGGATCTCATTTTCCTCATCATACTCTTCCGTCAAGATCACACCCTGAACCTCAACATGGTCAGATTCAAACCGTTCCTTCTCTTCCAGCGCCAGATCCGTCCTGATATTATACTTTTCAACCATAGTCCTCTCCCATTTCTGTATTTTCTGTCTTATTCACTTAGTTTTTCGCAAAAAATTGGAATTATGTATTGACAAGCAATCTTTCTTCGCCTAAAATAAATAAGTGTGTTCGACGGATGTTCCGTGTCACTTTTCGTCGAATTCAATATTATGATTATATAATTTATGAAATGATAATTTGGAGGTGTCGGAAATGGCTAATATTAAATCCGCAAAAAAGAGAATTTTAGTAACTGAGACAAAGACAGCTAGAAATAAAGCAATCAAATCTAAAGTGAAAACTTATGTAAAGAAAGTTGAAACTGCTGTTGAAAAGAAAGACGTTGAAGCTGCAAAGGTTGCATTAAAAGAAGCAATCTCTGTAATCAACAAAGCAGGAAGCAAGGGTGTTTACCACAAAAATACTTGCGCAAGAAAGATTTCTCGTTTAACAAAAGCTGTTAACGAAATTGCTTAATTCCGGTTTCGAGATAAATAATGAATGATAAAAAGGCAGCCATCCCGTCAGTGGCTGTCTTTTTTGTTTTCATAAATCTTTCAAAAAAGAGTCTGTACTGAAATGCTGCTTGTATTCGGTACAGACTTTTTTTGTCTTCTGATTTTCTCTTATAATTTAGAATAACCGTAGCTGTTCACGATAGCTTCGATCCGCTGTCCTTCTCTGCACTTCGGGCAATCTTCTGGAGAATATGCTCTGTAATGTGGAAGATCACTGCTTGTGAAGATCGTATTGACTTCCATTCCTGCAATCTTGTTGACTGAACTGAAAATTGCGCTGATTCCGCAGACTCTTCCACCGTAGTAGAGAACAGACTCGATTGCTTGTTTGACAGATTTACCGGTTGTGATGGACGCTGCAAGGATCAGAACCTGTTTGTTCTCAACCATTCTCTGTTTGTTGTCACGGAACAGGATCTGTCCGTCCTGATACATCTCCGGGGTAATAATGGAAATGTTGTTTCCTTTGCTGAGTGAGTACTGGTTCTCATCGGCAAGCTGCTCGGCAAGGAAGGTTCCGATCACTTCTGTCTCTTCCATGCAAACGATGGTATCTACCGTTGTGTTAGAAAGGTAAGCTGCTGCAAGAACTTTTGCAGTTTCACGGGCATTGTTGTGACGGGATTTGACCGTTGACATGTCGATGTAGGTGTTGATGTGGGAATGACTTGTTGCAAAGTGTCCTTTTAAAATTTTAATTCGCGCCTTTGGGTTTTTAGCGGAGCGAAGGTCTTCCAGTCTTTCATCCATTTCTAGTTCCTCCTTTAAGTTGTTTTGGTGGTTTTGACTGGTTTTAGTATAGCACAGAGGGATGGGTTGTGCAATATGTATATTTCGTGAGGTTTTAAAAAGGAAACAAGTTAAAAATTTTTCTAATCTATTCTCCGTACCAACTTAGTTGTGCATTCCATAGTTTTTGATAAAGTGAATCTGAATTTGCTAACAATTCTTCATGTTTTCCCTGCTCTGCTATTGTACCATGATCCAGCACCAGTACCCGGTCAGCCATTTTTGCAATACTAAGACGATGTGAAATAATGATAAGCGTACTGTCATTTCCTATACGTCTGAAAATAAGATCATTTAATTCTTTTTCATATAGCGGATCAATGGCTGATGTAGGTTCGTCCAATAAAAAGAAAGTCCCTCCGTGGTAAAATGCTCTCGCCATCGCCAATTTCTGCCATTGCCCTCCCGACAAATCTACTTTTCCAAACTCCCGTCCAAGAATTTCATTTTTTGCAATCTGACTGAGGTTTAGTTCTGTAAGAAGCTCTTCTGCAAGTACTGGATTTTTTAATTCCAATTCCTGGGGAGCAAGATTTTCCAGCAACGTTAATGCATATTGCTGATATTCCTGAAACATAACAGAAGGTGTATCAGCGAGAACACCTTCATTTTTCCCTTCTGTAACTACCAGTAATCCTGCCAGTAATTTAGAAAGTGTTGTTTTCCCAGCACCATTCACCCCCACTATAGCGATTTTCTCTCCGGCATGTATTGTAAAATTCAAATCATGAAGCACCGGTTCTTTTCCTGTCGGGTACGTAAATCCTGCATGATGGAATGCAATTTTACCCGTTGATGCGATTCTTTGTGTTTCGTTCTCTGTATCCAGAAACAGGAAAAATGGTTTTACCATTAGACAAAACTGCGAAAAAGCTCCCAAGTCTGAAAACAACTGTGCATACTGATTCTGAAGCTGAAATGTTGCAGAAACTGCTACCATGAACGCTGGATAATCAATTTTTCTCTGGAAAAACAAATAGCCGGCCAGTACATAGACACCTGCTGTTGCAGCAACATTTAAAAACATCAAAAAAGTACGAATCTTTAACACCTGCATTTCCACTTCATATTCTTTTTCACGCAGTTTTCTGGAAGAAGTTTTCCATTTCTGAATAAGAAAATCACTGCTTTCATATACAATCCGCTCTTTTGTGTAGCGGATATCAGTTGTACATTCTTTTCGGTCCTTTTCTTCTTTTGCAAGAGCCGCTAATTGTGTACGCCTGCGACTTTTTAAAATTGCTTCACTGACATTTCCAAAAAGTGCTGGAATGGCAGCCAGTACAATAAGAAGAAAAAAAGACGAATGGATAATAGATGCATATCCAGAAAGAAGAACAATTGACAGCACCGCACCAGATAAAGTAATCACGCATTCGACTACCCGATATACATTGATACTTGCAACTTTCGCTTCCCATAGTCTGTTATAGAAGGACGGCATCTCATAATAACGCATCGCAATTTTTCCACATTTTTCATGAAGTATCAATTTTGTTTTCTTCTCAAATTCCAGCAATCCTCCGAACTGAACAATCACACGCTCATAGTAAATGGTGTAGCTTTTCATCAGAAACAAATACGCTCCATAGAGCAAAACCGGAAGAAGCAATGTTAATACCTGATAGTCTGACAATACAGACTTTTCGGCAAGCTGATAGATTCGGCGACTGATCTGAATGCCAAATACTGGAAGTACAGCCAGAAATAGGTGGACGAATATCATCCCTGCAAAATGTTTTGGCATCATTTCTGCACCCAGTTTGAGACATTTCGCCACAACCGTATGCTTACAGTTAAATTTCATCCACATACATCTCCTTCTGTGTTTGATAAAGTTTTCGATAAACTCCATTTTTGCGCATCAGTTCTTCATGACACCCATGCTCTACCAACTGACCATGATCCAATACAAGAATTTCATCCATCTGACTGACAGCGCCGAGACGGTGCGTGATAAATAACGTTGTCTTTTCTTGAAATATATGTTCACTCAATCTATATACTTCCCGTTCAGAAATAGGATCAAGACTGGCTGTCGGTTCATCCAAAAGAATGAAATCTGCCTCCGAAAGAAAAGCTCTGGCAATTGCCAGTCTTTGCAATTGTCCTTTTGAAAGTAATGTTCCTTCTTCTGTCAAAAGTGTAAGTGGTGTGTCAAGCCCCTGCTTCAGATTTGAACATTCTAGCATGTCCAGTACCTCTGACACTCTGGCATTCGAAAGATTCGAATCATTTCCCATCAAAAGATATTCCCTTACAGTTACCGGATAAACCTGAAAATCCTGAAATAGCGCTGTCTTTTTCTCAGTTCCATCATAGATTCTGCCATTTGTCGGTTTATAAAGATCAAGCAACAGTTTTGCAAGTGTCGTCTTTCCAGCCCCATTTACTCCAACAAGACCATAGTGTTTTCCCTTTTCAAAAGTAAAGCAGATCCCTTTCAAAGTATCTTCATTATTTTCATAATAACGAAACTGTAAATTGTCCAAAGACAATACATTTTCTCTGGGTGATTCTGCCCTGAAGTTATTCGCTGACCCTTTTTCCAAAAAATCATTTTCTACAAATCGGATTAATTCTGTGCGAAGACCATGAAACTCCCGAATTGGAAATACGCTTTCTGCACACCGTGAAAGTTCCTCTAGCATTCTTGCAATGGTTTCCGTGATTGCGGTATAAGTTCCGAGTGTAATCGACTCCATTGTATTCGGCAAAGCAAAATAAAACATTACAAAAACTGTAATTCCTATCAAAATACTCTCGAGCAATATTTGTCCACGAAACCGAGTATGACCACTCTTTCGATTTATCCTGGCAGCCTGATCAAATTCTTTTGAAAATCGTTCATCCATAGCCTTCGATGTGTCATAAATCCGGCGCTCATAAGCATATTCCCGTTTAATTTGTAAATCAGAAAGATAATTAAACCGACGTGCTGTCTCCATATATCGTTTCCAAAAACCAAAGGTATTTTTTGTTGTCCGTAAATTAATCACAAAAGCAACTAAAACGAGTATGCTCATAACAAGTATTGCGAAAAATGAAGTATTTCTCATAAACCAGACTAAAACGATAGAAGACAAAACAAGTCTGAGCCAACTGACTAATGCATCCGTATATTCCAATGATTTTTCAAAATATGAATCGGATCGTTTTATTATTTCCTGTATATTTTGCTGTTCTAAAAATTGAAGAGAAAGTTTTTGACAGACATGCATAATCTTTTCCGGCATTACGTCTTTATATTGTTTTGTAATCCATATTTTCGCAGCCTGTTTAAATATATGTAAGATGTTTTCTAGTAAAAACAATATAATGATCCAAATAAAATCCATTATAATAATTTTAGAAGAAGCATCATATACAATATGGTCAATTAAAAAAAGCTTTAAAAATATCTCAGACAAAACAACAAGATGTATTATTGTCTGTACAAATACCATTGTAAAATAAATACTTTTATTGTACTTTTTTTCGTTTCTCATTTCATCGTCCTAACAATCAATTCCTAATAAGATTTCCCTTTCCACCTCATTTTTTATATCATATAAGAGACTTCCATAAATTTCTTCAGCTTTCGAAATAGTTTGTTCATAAATAAGTTTTAAGAAATTATCTTTTCCACCTTGTTCCAACAACTTAGTGCAAAATTTGCAAGCAATAAAATTAGAATAATTTCTATCATAACTATCATAATTATTTCATATTTCAAAAATATCTATGTCATGCTTATTTAACATATAATGATTATTATATTTTACACTATTAAAACATTCAGCAACTCCTTCATTTATAAATTTTGTTTTACTTTTAATTCTCCCTTCCATATTATAACTACTAAATCTCATAATTAATCCCTCTCATTATATCTTTACTGAAATTCGTAATTTACAAGATAGGTGTCTTTACTTGCACTAAATATCTACATTTTAATACGCTTTATATTTGCATAATTTACATAGCACCACAATTTCCAGTGCATTTGCAAGCATCTAGTGGAGAAATATGTTCTGTTTTATGCAGTTCACTGGCCATAGTTTCTATTTGTTGAATCGGGTTCGTTCGTGCATCTTTAATAACTTCAAAAATATCATTTTTTTATCATTTTTCATTTCATTCACCTCTCCAATAAAGACACCTATTATCTTTACTATATCACAGATGGGATAATTATCAATATATTACTTGATACAAGGAATAATATTCAGTCTTTTTTGTTGTTTTATTATTTTTTTGACAAATCAATTTAAAATATATCATTGAACATTTGTGATAGAAAACGGTTTTTATTTTATATAATGTAAGCGTATCGTTTTGTAAAGAGCAATATTGTAGTTTTATGCAAAAAATGTTAAAAACAGTAATTCAAGCAACTTTACTATAGTTTTACGCCTCATTTATATAATATCACTAAAAAATGACAGAAAAATCTGTTTTACAACTGTCTTTTATAATATCATACAATTTCTTTTGTCCATTCTTCATCCACTCTGCTCACAGTAATATAATCTTATTTTTTTCGACTTAGGTAAGTGAGATGCTGGAGATGAAAATTATTGGTTTGACGGGACTTTTGTTTAGAGGTGACGCCAAACTGGCGCGGGAGCGCGGTTTGGCTGGATGGGTAGTTTGACGGGACTTCTGTTTTGGGGGGGACGCGGAATTGGCGCATAGCGCGATTCCGCTGGGTGTGTTTGTGAGTTTGTGGGTCGAATGATTTACATACAAGCCGGTCAGAGTCTCACAAGCAGAGCTTGTTCGACCGTTGGCGGCGCCAACTAACTAATCAGAAATAGAAGGAGTCCCGGAAAAGCATGCGAGCATGTTTTTCCGGGACTCCTTCTATTTCCGCTTAGCTGACCGGCTTGTTGCCTATCGCTTAGTTATTGATCAGTTTATCTTCACCATTCCAGCTGTAGAGTTTTCTGATTTCTTCTCCTACTACTTCTGATGGATGTTCTGCGGCTTTCTTTCTCATTGCTTTGAAGTGTACCTGACGTCCTGCCGGTGACATGTCGAGAAGGAATTCTTTTGCGAATGTTCCGTCCTGGATGTCTGAGAGGATCTTCTTCATTGCTTTCTTTGTATCTTCTGTGATGATCTTTGGTCCTGTGATGTAATCACCGTATTCTGCTGTGTTGGAGATTGAGTATCTCATTCCGGCGAATCCGCTCTGGTAGATCAGGTCTACGATAAGTTTCATTTCATGGATGCATTCGAAGTATGCGTTTCTTGGATCGTATCCTGCTTCGCAAAGTGTTTCGAAACCTGTCTGCATAAGGGCACATACACCACCGCAAAGTACAGCCTGTTCTCCGAAGAGGTCTGTTTCTGTCTCTACTCTATATGTTGTTTCAAGAAGTCCTGCTCTTGCTCCACCGATTGCAAGACCGTAAGCAAGTGCTCTGTCCCAGGCTTTTCCTGTGTAATCCTGTTCTACTGCGATCAGACATGGTGTTCCTTTTCCTGCCTGATATTCGCTTCTTACTGTATGTCCCGGTGCTTTTGGAGCGATCATTGTTACATCTACATATGCCGGAGGTGTGATGCATCCGAAGTGGATGTTGAATCCGTGTGCGAACATCAGCATGTTACCTTCCTCAAGGTTTGGTTCGATGTCTTTCTTATACATATCAGCCTGAAGTTCATCGTTGATAAGGATCATGATGATATCAGCTTTCTTTGCAGCTTCTGCTGCTGTATATACTTCAAATCCCTGAGCTTCTGCTTTTGCCCATGATTTGCTTCCTTCGTAGAGACCGATAATGACATTGCATCCTGAATCTTTCAGGTTCAGTGCATGTGCATGTCCCTGGCTACCATATCCGATGATAGCTATTGTCTGTCCTTCTAATACTGATAAATTACAGTCTTCCTGATAAAAAATTCTTGCTGCCATTTTTAATTTCCTCCTATGACTTATTGAATTCTATAGAGTTAAAGGCTCCATGCCCCTAGCTTTCTTATGTAACTACTGCTGCATCCCTGAAGGTGCCGCTTTCGAGCTCGTCGCTCTTTTCAAAACGTCTCTCTGCTTTAATCAAACATGATCACATCATCGCTTCCGCGCTTCAGTCCGGTAATACCGGTTCTTGCCAGCTCCAGGATCTCATATCCGTCCAGAAGCTCCATAAACGCTTTCAGCTTTGATTCGGTTCCCGTCAGTTCAATCATCAGACAGTCTTTTTCAACATCAACGATCTTCGCACGGAAAATATCTGCCAGTGAAATAAGTTCTGCTCTTTCAGATGCATTTGCACGAACCTTGATCATAACCAGTTCTCTGCATACTGAATTGCTGTCATTTAACGGCTTAATCTCGATCACATCTTCCATCTTGCGAACCTGCTTCTCGATCTGTGAAAGAATCTGTTCATCTCCACTTGCTACGATCGTGATCCTTGTAAATCTCGGATCTGCAGTTGTACCTGCGGTAATACTTTCAATATTGTACCCCCGTCTGCTGAACAATCCTGCCATACGGCTTAATAGTCCCGGATTGTTATAAACCAAAATTGAATAAGCTTGTTTTCTCATAACATACTCCTTTACTTTACAAAACAGAGTGCGTTCTGTTTTTTTATTGTAGCAATTGACACCACCTTTGTCAAGTAGCTTTCTAAAATTTTATCACTTTAATTCGATTTTATCAATTACAGGAACCTCTAATTATCGTTTTCACACTGATTTTTCCGGATTTTGTCAAAATATATCCTTTTATCATCTGGACATATAATTCTTCAATTGCCTGTCGGACAAATCGTTTTTTGTCAAATTCGACTGTTGTCAGCTGCGGTCGGCAAATGAGTGCTGTTTCTTCTTTTCCGACTGCCATCACTTCAATTTCCTCCGGCACCTTGATTTCCAGATCATGCAGATAACCGACAGCCTCTGCTCCCTGTACGGCAGATGCAAATACGAGCATATCTGCGGATAAAGCAAGCCCTGCCAGCCGGATTTTATAGAACATTCTCCGCAGATCCCTGTCTTTTGGAATTTCCAGATATTGTTCTTCTTCAAGACAGCAGCCTTTTTTTGAAAATATTTTCTGCATTCCCTGCCATACCACTTTTCCGTACTCTTCCGTTCCATCCAGAAACCAGATTCTCTGTTTCTCTCTTTTAAACAGAAACCTTGCGACTTCCTCACCGGCTTTTCCGTAAATCCGGTCTGTTCTGTATATCGCAGCCACCGGAACTGCACACATCTGTCGGATTCTTGTACACGCCTCTTCATTGAGCCAGATACAGATAACCCCATCCAGTTTCCATACCGCCGCATATCGTACAAATTCTTCTGCTGTTTTTACAAAATGCAGCAGCATATAGTATTCCCTCTCATCCAGACTCTTCTCGATCTCACGCAGTATTTCTTCTAATTTTTCACTCTCCTGCTCCCATTCCTGCCTTTTTCCAACAACTACAGCAATCATCCCGGAAGATTTTCCGGAAAGGATACGTGCTCCCATGCTTGGGGCATATTCCTGTTCATCCAGGATCTCCTCTATCCTTTTTCTCGTCTTTCTTGATACTTTTTCCGTTCTTCCATGGATCACATTCGATACAGTTGTTGCACTCACTCCGGCTATTTTTGCAATATCTTTGATCCTGATTTTCCCCTCAGCCATTTCTTTCCCCCATTTATTTCTTTTGTTTTTTCTGTTTCTACTATCTTACACTTCTTTTCTTCTTTCTTACTAATTCGCATTTTTTCGACATCACCTGTAACTTTTCGATAAAATATTTTACAGATCATTGCCCGGATATCCACCTTGTGCTATCCTTAATCTGTTAAATAATTTTTCAGATACAGGAGATTGAATCATGGATGGTATTATATTTGACGTAGACGGCACACTCTGGGACTCAACCGAAGCAGTTGCCAGATCCTGGAATCAGGCGATAGAGGAGAATACAGATTTTTCCCTCTCACTTACAGCAGATTGGCTTAAGTCACTTTTTGGAAAAACAATGGATGAGATCACGCTTGCACTCTTTCCTTCCTGCCCAAAAGAAGAACGTGACCGAATCGGCTATCTTTGCTTTAACTATGAAAATCGGCTGCTTGAAACCGATCACGGTGTTCTTTACCCAGATGTTGCGCAGACACTGGAAAACCTTTCTCAGAAAACCGGCCTTTATATCGTCAGCAACTGCCAGTGTGGATATATCGAAGTTTTTCTAAAAACGATGGGACTCGAAAAATATATCAAAGATTTTTTATGCTTTGGTCAGACACAGGTTCCAAAAAATGAATCCATCCGTCTTCTGATGGAGCGCAATCATCTGCAGGATGTGGTTTATGTCGGAGATACTTCAGGTGATTTTGATGCCTGCCAGAAAGCAGACGTGCCTTTTATTTATGCTTCGTATGGATTTGGTGATATTCCGGATCCACCAAGACAGATTGGCGCAATCAGGGAACTTCCTGCTCTTCTTGGACTGTAGATTTTCTCTGTTTATGTTCCTGGTTCAGGATTATATAGCAGTTTTTTCCATCATTCAGCATCAGCAGAGTCTGCCACCGGTAGTTTCCTTCCATACACATGACAATATAAAAAGATCAGAGTCTGATAATCACATTTTTTATCATTCTCTGATCTTTTTATATTGAATTCTTTCCAGTGGATTTTTCCTTCTCTTTATTCCACATCCTCTTCATCAAATTCACACACCACATAATACCCCTGCGGTGTCTGCTTTACGTCAATCACCTTTCCCTGTCCTGACTTAAGTCTCTGCCATGAACGATAATTGGCGCTCATTGCCACAGCCGGCTCAATCGTATAATAAAAATACGCAGCTACAACGCCCTCTGTCACATCAACAATCTGTCCGGGTTCAACCAGTCCCGGACGCTCCATTTTAAATTCCATCTGTCTCATTTCCGCCTGATACCTGCCTCTTTTTCTATATTGTATTCGTTTTTTCTTGTAATTGCAAGTATTTACACAGTCTGTTTTGTGACGAAGCTTTGAAGTAGAACGCCGCTGTCAGGTGGTCTTTTTAGCCACCTGATCTAAAACAACTGAAATCACATTATCCTTCGTTCTATTCGGATTTCTTACACTGTTTTTCATGCAGAACTTCCGGAACGATCATATAATGCTCCTCAATCAATTTTGCTGTCTTTTCAACAGGCAATTCTTTTATTCCTTTTAAAAGGATCTCATGATTGTAGCGAAGTACATCAAAGGGGATGATGGATTCAACACCCATTGTATAATATCCGCACAAATTGCTTTCCCGGAGCATTGCCCATATTTTATATAAGGTTTCGCACTTTGCTGCTCGAACAATGCATGAATGAAACTGTTCATCATAACACATAATGTGGTACACATCTTTTTCTTTCGCAGCTTTTTCCATCTGCTCCAGACACTCATCCATTTCCCGTTCGATTTCTTCCGGAAGTTTTCCGGCAATGATCCTGATTGCCAGAACTTCCAGGGTAGAGCGGACAAGATATTTTTCCTGCATTTCTTCATAGGAAATCGTCTTTACTGTACTGCCTTTATGAGACTCATAAACAACAAATCCTTCCTCCCCAATATGACGCAGGGCTTCTCTGACCGGTCCCCGGCTTACATGAAACTTCTCCGCAATATCTTCTTCTACAATTCGTTCCCCCGGTTTGATCTTCCCCCGAATGATGTCTTCTCTTAATACATCAGCGATTTGCTGCCAAAGAGTTTTTCTTTGTATTGATGCCTTCCTGGTATAATCCATTCATTCTTCCTTTCAGATTTTTGCAGTTTTTTATAAAAAGAACAGGCTGATCCCCACAATTACTGCCAGTGTAATGGCCAGAGCCGGCCAGAGTGCCCAGAATGCCCCCAAAACCATAGCCAGATAATCTCCCTTTTCAAAAACAATGTTCTGGTCACTCATCTGCTTTTTAAATTCCAGGAACTTTTTATCCTGTTCTTCCAACTGTCTTCCTCGTTTGCTGTATCCTCCAAAAAAGCTCATGCTAATTCCTTTCTGATTTTATGAATCCTTTTCTACTCCGAGTGGATTATGACAGGCTACAAAATGTCCCGGTCTCATTTCCACAAGTTCCGGTGTAATATGCTTACAGATTTCTGTACAGTATTTACATCTTGTATGGAACTTACATCCTTTCGGCGGATGAACCGGACTTGGGATATCTCCTTCAAGCGGGATCATCTCTCTGTTAGAATCTACGTCTGTCGTCGGAATTGCTGATAACAGCGCTTCTGTATATGGATGTGTAGGGTGATCAAACATTTCCTGTGACTCTGCAAGCTCTACGATGTTTCCAAGGTACATAACACCAATTCGGTCACTGATATATTTTACAACACTCAAACCATGTGAAATAAATAAGTATGCAAGATTGTCTTCGCTTCCGAGATCTTTCAGAAGGTTGACGATCTGCGACTGAATGGAAACGTCAAGTGCGGAAACCGCCTCATCGCAGACTACGAATCTTGGTTTCAATGCAAGTGCACGTGCAATACCGATTCTCTGTCTCTGTCCACCGGAGAACTGATGTGGATAACGATGGATCATATATGGTGCAAGTCCACATTTTTCCATGACTTCCATAACATACGCCTGCATTTTTTCATCATTTTTCTTAAAAATGCCATGTGCAAGAAGACCTTCTCCGATGATCTGTCCAACTGTCATACGTGGATTCAGTGATGAGTATGGATCCTGGAAGATCATCTGCATATCTTTACGAAGGAAACGCATTTCTTGTGTTTTCAGTCTCGCAAGATCTACTCCATTATCACGGTATGATTCGTATTTTGTAAAAGCTTCATCATTTTTATATTTGCTGCGGAGTTCTTCTAACTTCTTCTCCGCTTTTTCAAGTTCCACTTTCTTCTCTGCGATTTCTTTTGTCTTATCGACACCTTCCATCTGGTTTTCTTCATTTAAACCGCTGATCACTCTGGCAACTTTGAATTTTTCAAGCAGTAACTGTTCTGCTTCTTTTGTGTCATCTAAGCTATAGAATCCACCAATGATCTGAACAAGATTCAGGAATTCCATATTACATTTCTTCTGGATATTTTCATATTCGGCCTGTTTCTGGAATTTTTCCGCAGAATCTTCCATTTTTTCATATTCCGCTTTTAATGCTTCTGCCTTCGCTTCTAATTCGGCAATTTTCTTTTTACCAGAAGAAATATTTTTGATTGTTTCGTCTACATAAAGCGGTGCCATATCGGTAAGAGTTCTGCCGTAATACATTGTCTTACCTTCTGTCTGTTTGTAGATCTGAAGTAAAGTTCTTCCAAATGTTGATTTTCCACATCCGGATTCTCCAACAAGACCAACTGTTTCTCCTTCGTAAATATTCAAAGTAATTCCGTCATTGGCTCTTACATACTCCTGCTCTTTCTGGAATAACTTTGTTTTCTTAAGTGGAAACCACTGTTTCAGATCCGTGACCTTCAAAAGCACTTTCTTTTCATCATTATTTGGCATGGCGTGCCTCCTTATCCGGGTAGAAACAACGAATCAAGTGATTGTCTTCTGCCAACTCTAATTTTGGTTCTTCATTCATACATTTCTCTGTTGCATATTTACAACGCGGAGCAAATTTACATCCCTTCGGAAGATTGAGCGGATGAGGTACTGCTCCCGGAATTGCCTCAAGTCTTGCTCCGACCGGTGTATCCAGACGTGGAATTGAAGTCATAAGTCCTTCCGTATATGGATGTGAACAGGTTGTCTCTTTTGCAAAGATAGTTCTTGCTTTACACATTTCCACAACCTGACCACAATACATAACTGCCACTTCATCTGCCATCTGGTTGATAACTCCAAGGTCATGTGTAATGAACAGAATAGAGGTCCCTTTTTCCTTTTTCAGTTCATTCATCAGCTTTAAGATCTGTGCCTGAATGGTAACGTCCAAAGCAGTAGTCGGTTCGTCAGCGATCAGAAGACTTGGTTCGCAGGCAAGAGCCATGGCGATCATAACTCTCTGACGCATTCCACCTGACAGCTGATGCGGGAACTGTTTCATAACAGATTCCGGATTCGGGATCTTAACAGCTTTTAACATTTCAAGTGATTTCTCACTTGCTTCTTTTTTTGTGATTTTCTGATGGGTTAAATAAACTTCATTTAACTGTTTTTCGATCGTATATACCGGGTTCAAACTTGTCATCGGTTCCTGGAAAATAACGGAAATCTCATTTCCACGAATCTGGTACATATCATTGATTGTACACTCCGCAAGATTTCTTCCCTTGAAAGTAATTGTACCGCTGTCGATATATCCGTTTCCATCCAAAAGTTTTAAGATACTCATTGCCGATACACTCTTTCCACTTCCGGATTCTCCTACGATACCTAATGTTTTCCCAGGCTCTACTCGATAGGAAACACCGTTGACCGCTTTTACAATTCCTTTTTTTGTCTTAAAAAATGTATGTAGATCATCTACTTCCAATAAATATGCCATCGTTATTCCTACCTTTCATTTGCTTTCGGGTCAACTGCTCTACGAAGTCCGTCACCAAACAAGTTGATACTTACAGTACAAAGTCCTAATACAACTGACGGGAATACCCATCTCCACCAGTACTGTGAGATAACTTCTGAAGAACGACAGTTGTTCAGCATATTTCCCCATGAAGGAATTGGCTCTGCAACACCGAATCCTAAGAATGATAATCCGGATTCTGTCAGCATACAGGTTGCAAATGAGATTGTTGCCTGTACGATAATGATCGTCATTACGTTCGGTACGATATGACGGAAAATAATATTCTTTTCTTTTACACCCAGTGCTTTTGCAGCGACAACGAATTCTTTGTTACGTTCTGCAAGCACCTGTGCACGGACAAGACCTGCGATACCGGTCCATCCGAGGAAACCGAGGATCAACATGATCATGATGATTCTTCCGACATCAGATACTTTATTTCCGATCAAAGCAGAAAGGATCAGTGCCAGCGGGATAAACGGAAGGGATCCGACAACCTCTGCCAGACGCATAAGAAGGATATCCACAGTTCCACCGTAGTATCCGGAAATACCCCCTACTAAGATACCGATCGCGAACTGGATGATAACAGCGATGAATCCGACTGTCATAGTCATCTGTCCACCCTTTAAGATACGGTAGAATACGTTTCTTCCAAGATTATCTGTTCCAAGTAAGTAACCTTTCAGTCCCCATGTCACAACAGAGCCGTCTTCTTTGATAATACAGTTCTGATAATAGCCGGAAGCTAATTTTGCAATATTGGTTGCCTTAGCAGGAACCTTTGCCTGATTATTTTCATTTCCGCCCCAGGCTACTGCGTTTCCATCTTCTGTCACAACAACAAGATGGTTACGTCCACCTGAAATATCCACTGCTTTGCCCTGCACTTCTTCCGGTACGGAGAAAATATGGTTGTGATTGTTTCCCCAGACTTTTACAGTACCATCTTTTAATACAGCTGCTGCTGCTTTATCTGTTAAAGCGATTTTTTCTACTTTTCCCTGAATCTCTTCCGGTACATTATCTAAAGCAGTTTCTTTCTTTGCAAGCGAGATGACTTTTCCATCCTTTGTAAGGGCAATGGCTGTCTGAATATTTGCTTTTACTTCTTTGACTTTTTCATCCTTTACATTAGCTGTAGAAATATCAACTGCACTTGTATTTCCCCATGAAACAACTTTTCCGTCTTCTGTTACAACAACGGATACCTGATATCCTGCTTCAATGTCAGCAATCTTTTTGCCTTTCAGTTCCGGCGGAATCACATTAAGACCCATTCGGTTGAAGCCCCAGGTGTATAAGGTACCTTTATCGTTGATTGCCAGCACGTGGTCCTGACCAACTGCGATATCAACAACTTTTCCCATATCAGCCGGAATTTTTTTCAGGTTTTTCGTTAACTGTCCCCACTCATAAACGTAACCGTCTTTGTCTACTCCTACACCATATGTCGGACCAAATTCAATCACTTCGGCATTGTCTTTTAAATCTGACGGAACCGAAAGGAATGAAAATCCCGGTGCGATATTTTTCTGTGTTGGATCCTGATAGTTTAAATCCTGGTGAAACCAGATCGGAAGGATGAAGCACATTGCAAAAATTGATACAAATACGATCAATCCTCCCATAGCCAGTTTGTTTTCCAGCAGATTTTTTATAATCGTACGAAAAGGACTTTGCATCTGTTCTTCTTCAAGAACGGAACGCTGCTCTTTTTCTTTCTTCTTTCCAAATAACATTTGTCTTCCTCCTAATCGAGTTTAATTCTTGGATCAACGATACAGTAACATAAGTCTGTGATCAGGTTTGCAGCAAGTCCTAACAAAATGTAAAACATCTGCATGGACAGTGCGACTGTATAGTCATGCTGGTTCAAGGAATCGATCAGAAGTTTTCCGACACCTTTCCATGAGAACAGAGTCTCAATGATAACCGCTCCACCAAAGATACCTACGATAGAGCCTACGATCCAGCCTGTGATCGGGATCATCGCGTTACGGAACGCATGTTTGTAAATAACAGTTTTTTCTTTCAGACCTTTGGCACGGGCTGTTCTTACATAATCCATAGATAATGCATCAAGAAGAGCTCCTCTGACATAACGGATCAGACCACCGATACCTGTCAGACATACAATAATAGGAAGTGCCATATGATATAAATAATCTAAGAATGCACGGAAGCCTGTAAAATTTGCACCCGTTGTGACCATTCCACTGATTGGAAAGATCGGAATTTTAATTGCAAACAGGTAGATAAAGATCAGCGCCGAAATAAATGAAGGAATACTGATACCGATCATAGTTGCTACCTGGAGTGATGTATCAAACACCGTGTCTTTTTTTACCGCACATTTGATTCCCAGCGGAATTCCGATTGCGAAAAGGAAAATATAATATACAACGTTCAGGGCGATTGTATTTTTCATCGGAGGTCCGATCAGTTCTTTAACCGGAATACGATATACGGTAGAGTAACCGAAATCTCCCTGTAAGATATTTCCCATCCAGCTTAAATACTGAACCGGAATCGGTTTATCAAGTCCGAGACGTACTCTTGCCTGTTGATAAAGCATCTCATACTGTTCCGGTGAAACACTCTGCTTTTGTCCCTCGACCATAAGTCTGGCAGGGTCACCAGGTACCATTTTAAAAATACCAAACAGTAAGATGGAAAGCAGGAAGAATACTATAATAATATAACCAAGTCTTTTCAATATGTATTTTGCCATAATGTAGTTTTCTCCTTCTGGATGAAATAGTTATTCCTGAATTATTCATGACATGTGATTCTGTCTGAACCATTACCATAATTTTGTTTTCGTATAAAGAAAAGATACGGGAAGACAGAACATTTGCCTTTGTTCTGTCCTCCCTGTTTTGTCATGCATATCAAAAGTTAATAGAATTGATCTATTCTGATGAATCCTTTATGCTTATTCTTCAAAGTATGCATCTAATACCATTGCTCCCCATCCCACATGAGCTCTAGGAACGAAATTCTTAAGCTTCGGATTGAAGAACATATAAGAAACTCCTGATCCCATTGGAAGACTTGGAAGTTTTTTGTTGTATGCCAGCTGGAATTCTCCATATAATTTTCTGAATCCGTCAATGTCTTCAGGATCAACTTTCTGCATCTCTTTACCGATTGCTTTTAATTCCGGATCGGAAATGTAGTTAACATTCCAGCTTCCCATTAAACTCGGATCGTCATCGAAGCAGTTCCAGTAGAAGAGAATTTCCGGAATTCCGATACTACTGTAGAAAATGTTATATTCTGGTTCATCGATACCCTGGCGATTCAAATGGTTGATCATAAGTGCAAAGTCCATAGATGTGTATTTGTATTCCATACCGATCTTTTCTGCTTCCGGTGGGATTACTGTGTTGTAAAGTTTTGAGTAGTCATCTTCACAGCATGCTACTTCAACTTTTAATTTCATCAATTCACCATCTACTTCTTTATAACGGTATTTGTCTGTACCTTCTTTGTACTCTTCACCTTTTTCGTTCAGTGTCCAACCACCATCGATGAGTTCCTGTTTTGCTTTATCAAGGTCATATGAGTAGTGAATCAGTTCAGATTCAATATCATCTTTGATTGCTGCAAAATCTGTTGTAGCATCTGTTGCATAACAGTCTACCACTGTACCGTATCCGCCTGTTAACTGTTTGTTGATTTCATCACGGTCTACGATATAAGCGATTGCACGTCTTACTTCTTCAAACTGTGTCGGTCCAAAGTCACACATATAACGCATCTCGTTGATACGTGTTCCCGGTACAAGACCATAGTTTGCATCTAATTTTCCTTCTTCTACTTTTGTTAAAGCAGCTTCGATCTTTTCTCCTGTACCTGCCGAGTAGAAATCAATTGTTCCTTTTTCAAATTCGTCACGGATTGTTTCATCTGCAACCGGTTTGGAAATAATTGTCTGGATATGTGGTTTTGTTCCATCATATGTTCCAAGGTATTCTTCGTTGATTTCAAGTTCAACAGTTTCAGTTGTAAGGTCAACACTCTTTAATTTGTAAGGTCCGCATACAACCGGTGCTTTGTAACGGAATCCTTTATCCGGATCAAGCAAGGTTTCTCTGATGAGATCTTCTGTAAATCCGTCTGTAAGGTATGCTCCGTTTCCATCATCTTTCACGTCGCATCCAGGAGCGATTGCTGCAAGCGGTTCCGGTCCATAGGCAACATTTGCCATCTCATAATAGTTCGGAAGCTGATCTGCACTGATTGTCATAGAAAATTCGTAATCCCCAAGAAGGTTAACACCTGCGAATTCTTTTGTTGTTCCCTGTACATGATCGTTGTATCCAACTAAAGCCCATCCGTATGTTGCATCACCTTCACAGGCTGCAAATTCCGGAGAAGAATGAAGCAGAAGACTGAATACATAATCTTTTGCTGTAATCGGAGAACCGTCACTCCATTTCAGGTTATCATTGATTTCAAAACGGTATGTCTTGCTTCCGTCATCGTTTTCGATTACTTCGTGATCTTTAACAACAACCGGGTCCCAATCAAGAACATAATCACGATTGTAATCAGCGAGGGCGTAACCACTCATCAATCCAATGAATCCGGAGTTTGTTGCATTGTTTGACCATCCGCCGTACATATCCGGTGATAAGGTACCTGGTGAGATCGCAACTACAACCTGTCCTCCTACAGGTGCATCTTCCGGCGGTGCACTCTGCATGTCCTCGGTTACCTCAACTCCAACCTGTTTGCTTTCACCATCATCCTGATTATTCTGGTTCTTGCTGGAAGCTCCTCCACCGCCACAGGCTGTGACCGAGAGTACCATGATACCAGCCAGCATGAGGGCTATCATTCTCTTTTTCATTTTGCATTCCTCCATAAATGTAAACTTTGTGTTAAGACAATTATAACATTTTACCAATTAAACATCTATTATCGTTTTCGTTTTTGTGCATTTTTGTGGAATACGACGTATTTTTATTGTATACAAAAAAAACAAGTCTTTCGTGGACGGATTTTACTACATATATGAACGATATCTGTTTTTCATTCACACACATTCAGATTGTTAACAGTCTACAATTTGTGCATTTTTAACAAATTGTTAAATGTTGACATTTGACTAAAAACAAAAAAAATCTTGTTGCAACAAAATCATTTCAATATCGTTTTTTTATTAAATTAAAAAGTCTATCTGCAGTATCCGGTCCTGTTTTGCCAGTTTGCTTTGATTGATTAACTCCTACAAATGAATTCTTCGAAAGCCTTGTTGCAAACACAAGATAATCCTTAAACAACTCGACAGCTTCATTCTGAATAACATTTGCAGCGATAATAACGTCAATGCCTGGATTATGATTCTTTAACTCATCAATAATCCTCATTATTGATTTTCCAGTATTAATCACACTATCAACAATAACTACTCTCTCTGTATTAATCACAGGAGCATCATCTTGCTTCGGGTTCATCGAATAAAAAATGCCGCCTGCTCCCATATATACTCCGTCACCAAAAAACCTGCCACCTCGTTCCAAAACTAAGATTGATGTATTTTTCTCTGGGAATACGGCAGCAATGTGCCTTCCTATTTTTTCTCCTAAACGCACATGTGCTGCTGCCAGCCTACTTCCACTTATTCCTGAATTCGATTTGCAGATAGCAATATCAGCTTGTACTTCTTCGTCCTCATCAGCCAATATCACCAAAGAATGATCGTAAATCGGCACCAAGCCTGATAAGCTTTCATTCTTCAATGATCTGCTTATTCGCTTACCAATATACAGAAATCCTTTATCAGCCTCGCGTAACATATATAAATCAATCTTGCTATCTCCATAGGCAAAAATAGTGTATCCATGTTCTCGCAATTGCTTTACGACATAATACTTAACATCTGCACTTATGTATGGACTAGCAAATATAGTTCCAAGATTCTTAGCATTAGCAATATCGCTCCACAAATCTTTTATTCCAGAAGAAAGTACAACATAATTATTCGATGCAACTATGTCATACACTTCATTATTAATTGTTATCTCTGCAATTTTAGATTTGTCAATAGACGCGGTTTGTAATTCCTTTTCAAAAAGAAATGATTGATAGCCAGTATAAAAATCTCCATCGAAGATCTTTGTCTTGCCATTACAACAGAACCTATATGAATCTTGAATAATAATGGTTTTATCTCCGTCAACTATATACAAGATATCCTGCTTGTTGAACTGCTCCATTATTTGATTACAGATATCTGTCGCTAAATCGTAGGAGCTGAAACCTTCTCGAAGTAAAGATAAGAAATCAAAAAACTTATTCTGTTCTTCTTCATTATCACTGACAACGTAAAAGTCCTTATTTCGCCTATGACATTCCTCTCTAAGATTATTTATTTCAAATTCCTGCCATTGTCTTAACGACTCAATGGACTCGCCAGCAAACTTACCATTTTTCTCTGACAAAGCATATCTTTCCTTAAGATTTTCCGGAGAACAATACAGATAAATAAAGATATCGTACAACTCTCCGTCAGCCTCAGTAAATGCAACAGTTTCCATAAATGAATAGTGTCCATCTGAAACAATTACTTCATCATTCAAACCATTAATATATTCTGTGTATTTAATTCTAACTTGATGTTTCTCTTCTTCTGATAGTTCCAAAAAGGAACCACCGCAAATACGTCTCAACTCCTGGCTGCCATTAATAACCTTTGCATCAGTGATTCTATCCATCAATGTACTTTTGCCTGCACAAGGCATTCCATATAATGCTATCTTCAACCAGTAAACACCTCCTTGAAACAACAGCTTCTGTCAAAATCGATAACGTCAAAACTGACCTCATTTAGAGGTGTGTCGTAAGGCATTGAAAAAGGTAAATCGATACAATTACCACATATGAATATCTTTCCATTTGCGTAAAAAATATTATCCATTCCTGCACCACACATACCACCATACATGGTACAGTCGTAGCCACCAGTTCTAACATTCAATCGTTCCATCGCCTTATTCAAGAACGCATTAAAATCAGGTAACGATATCCCCTGTTTTCCAATCATCCTAGAAAACGTGATCCTATTACCAAATTGTTCAAAGAACCCTATGGTCGCTTCCGGATTATCAATGATCTCTTTTCCAACAGTACAATTCATAGAAGGATACTTTCCATTCACTTCTTTGTATAAAGCTATATTTGCCATCACTCGCTCATGAGTTCCACATCTATACTTGTCGTGAATAGCAGAGATTCCATCTACTGAAAAGCCAACATTTACATTGTATTCTTTGAAGAATTCTAACTTCTCACGATCAACTAAAAGACCGTTTGTAATGGTGTATGCAGCAATTCTTCCAGATTTCAAATAATCTCCAATATGAGCGATATACTGCTTAAATTTTTCATAATCTAACATTGGTTCTCCATTACCCACGAACCCTAACTTAAACAAATCAATATCGTTGTCTTCAATATGCGAAGTAATAATATCAAGGATAGTAATTACATCCATATTGTCCTCTTGAATGTAATCCTTCTTCTCATGAAAATGGCAATAAGTACAATTGAGATTGCATCGATTATTTATCGATATACAAGCTCGTGTTACCATCTTCTATTCCCCCTCTTCTGACTATTCGTATTGTTACCTCTATTAAACTGCTTTCTTGTAGGACCAGATTCATGATACTCACTAACCCAATCAGCAGCAGTTTTACCATCAATGTCAACGATCTTCTGATCAGCTCCTGCATCAATGAGTATCTTTCGAATATCCCAAGTATGCTTTTCCTTATTATTTTCAAAGTGACCATTCATGCAGGCCTTCATGAGCGCAGTAAATCCATTAGCGTCCTGCTGGTTAATACTGGTTCTTTCATCCTCACATAAAGCAATTACAAAATCCTTCTTTCCCTCCCAGGCAGCAATCATTAATGGCATATTGCCCTCATTCTTCTGGCGTACTTTTCCGGCATCAAAAGGATTTCTACTTCCAACATTAGGATTTGCCTTACACTCTAAAAGCAAAAACATAAACATCTCATAATCCTTCATCTGCACTGCATGCGATAGAGCAGGGAAATATCTACGACTGCAATCACGCTTATTAACATCTGCACCAAGCTGAATGAGCCATTTGATTTTTTCTTTTCTTTGCTCAATTGTGACCCTATTATTTCTTACAGCAGAAATAATAAGGGTATTTCCATCCTGAAGATATGCATTAACTTCGTCTGCTGTCGGTTCTTCGCATTCCTCATATGAATCTGCGTAATAAGCGTCAATTCTAGCCAATTTAGTCATATTGATAAGATCCTGCTTAGTAGCCATATATTCTCTAAGATGTAATGCTGAAACGGATTCATGCCCTTTAAGATATGCTGAATAATCGGTGTCCTCTGTTATGATATCTACTTTGCAGTGATATGTATCAGAAGCCTCCTGTGCAATATATATTATTTTGCAATCTTCGTTATCTTCATCAGCATCGCCATTATATTCCATAAGAATTGTACGAGAACCATAGCTAATACCACGAATAACTTCCCAAGCCTTTCTCCCAAGAGAACCTGAGTTCTTATTCTTTATATTATCTAATTCATCAACAACTACCTTTGGAATAACTACCTTGCTATATTCCTTGTTCAGTTCATCAATTAACTGTGAATTCTTAAGTAACGCTGAAGTATCTGGAACTGCAGCCTTCTCCCCTCTCAAAAATTGTTCGGTCTGTGATTCTGACATTCCAAAAACCTTACAATATTTTCTTGCCATTTCCAATAGAGTTTTTTCTGCAGTTTTTCCACCTTCAACACGTGAAATAGACGACTTGTTCATACCAGTTCCTGGTTCCAAGCCCTCTAATACATCAATCTTCTTCGCCATGTCAGCCATGGTACAGCCATTCTTTTCACGAAACTCCTTCAATCTCGAACAAAGGAAAGCTATCTGATTATCATTTGCCATAAGTAACGCCCCTTTCACAGGTATGTATGTAATTTGATTATTGGCTTTATCTCATACTCTCATTATATACATCGTTGCATTTTTCACAACGAAAAGGGGTGTTTTTGCAACAAATATTCAAAAGGCGCAACTCATCACTTCATTTACTTAATATATGCAACTAAATGAAGCTACTTGCAACAACACAAATGTGGTTTTTTTCAAAGTTCCGTTTTTCGGATCAACGAAAAACTCCACAATGAAAACAGGTCCTTGGCCTAACAAAAATAACCTTCTGGCGTACCACTGGAACAAGTACGCCAAAAGGCTTTCTGGTGTTAAATCATTTTCAATTTTTCATCACACGCACATATTTTTCCGCACTATTTTGTGAATATGTTTATTAAAATAGTGCTTTCAAACCCGCTTAAACTGGGCATTTCTTTGAAAGGAGACAGACTGTTTCAACGTGTTCCGTAAACGCAAACATTTCCACCGGCTGTATCTTTTTTACCTGATATCCTTTTTTTGTCAGATACTTCAGATCTCTTGCCAGTGTCTCCGGATTGCAGGAAATGTACACGATCTTCTCCGGTCCCATCTTCACTGCAGATGCCATAAATTTTTCATCACTTCCGGCTCTCGGCGGATCCATAAACAGCACATCCATACTATTTCCCTCTGCTGCCATCGTCTCCATAAACTCCCCGGCATCTCCCTGGAAAAATCTCACATTCCGGATCTGATTCTCTTTTGCATTTAATATTGCATCCTTCACGGCATCCTTATTAAGTTCTACACCGACTACTTCTTTTGCATGTCCCGATGCGATCAGACCGATCGTTCCGATTCCGCAATAGGCATCGATCACGCTTTCTTTCCCTGTCAGATGTGCAAATTCAATCGCTTTCTGATAAAGGATCTCCGTCTGCACCGGATTTACTTGATAGAAGGACTTTGGTGAAATCCGGAAAGTACACCCGCAGAGTTCATCCCGGATAAATCCTTTCCCATATAACACTTTTTCTCTCTCCCCAAGGATCATACTGGTCTTTCTGTCGTTGATATTAAGGACAACCGTTGTAATCTCCGGATGTTCTTTTCTGAGTGCTTTTACGAAATTATTAGACGATGGAAGGATTGGTGATCCAAGCACCAGAACCACCATAATCTCTCCGCTTTTAAACCCTCTTCTGATCAGCACATGACGGAACAGGCCATATCCTGTATCTTCATCGTAAGTTTTGATCTTAAAAGATTTCAAAAGTCCCCGGATCGTCCGGATGATCTCCTGACTCTTTTTGTCTTCGATCAGACAGTTTTCAACAGGAACGACCCTGTGTGTCTTCGCTTCATAGGTTCCGGATACGATATTTCCCTTTCGGTCTCTGTCGAATACGGCGTGTACTTTATTTCTGTAATAATACGGATTCTCCATTCCGATGATCGGTTCTACTTTTCCGTATTTTGACAACAGAGCGTTCACCATTTTCTGCTTCTTTTTCAGCTGCTCCTTATATGGCACTCCCTGATACTGGCATCCTCCGCATTTTTTTGCCACTTTACAGGCTTCCGATTCTGTCTGTTTTTTCTTTTCTTCCATTTTTTACCCTCTCTTCTTTTTTCATTCTTTTCTCAAAAGAGATCCGGCATATTATCCAGATACAACTCTTCTCTGACCTGGAGATGGTAATATGCTTTTTTTGTATCTGATGTATTCATTCTTATAACCCTTTTAATCGTTCAGATCCGTCTGGAATCTTGATAAATGTTCATACGGCAGGATCAGTCTCCCCCTGTATAATCCGCATCCGTCATTGATGAGACTATTATTTGCCGCAGCAAACATATTAACTTCCAGATCCTTCAGTTCCAACCCCAGAAGCCGCATTCCTCTTTCGTATGCCTCATCAAAATAAATGCATTCTCCTTCCGGAATAGCTTCTCTTCTTGCCCTGACTCTTTCCTGTTCCTTCTCGTAGGCCTGGTGATTTGCCGCTCCAATCTCCGCTATATCATCCATCTTCTTTGTCCGCAGTTGTACTTCCATGTAACTTCTCGAACAGTTATCATAAAACGTGATGTGGAGTGATTGATAGCTGCCTCCGCTTCCATTGGAAATATAATCCCGATAATAAGGTTTCACCGCCTCATCCATAAAAGGAGATGTACTTTCAAGCACCCCTTTTGCAGGTTCTGCCGTAAATCCTCTTTCCTCCAGAAATCCCGGAAGAACATTCGCAATCCTATATAAATACTTGATTTCCTCTTCTTCTCGCAGTTTGTCATCCCTGATATGGCATTTTGGAAGAGAAATTACCAGACGGTATGCGATAATATCCCGAAAGCAGCTCAGTTTTTCCCTTAGGTCAGGCACCGGCGGATAGGTATGATGTTTTTCATAATAATCATAAATATATTCTACAATATACCCGTTGAATTTTTCCTCTGCGCGGATCAGGGACTTGATCCTTCCTTTAAAAGTAAAAGCAAGCAGAGGATATTCCTGTACCATGTATTTATAAAAATCCCTGATTTTCTGCGACTGTGCAGTAAGGAAATCATTGTGTTCAAGCAGTTCCCTGAACTGGATCAGGAAATTGGAATGGATGAGATCTATTTCATTGTGATTCTTCTTTGCTTCTTTCTTCAGATCCACTGTATAATTTCTTAAAATCCGAAAAATCGTATCACCTGAATATAAATAGTCATTTAATGTGATCATACGTTCCACCCTTTCTATTTGATTTTCTTATACAGTATAGCAGAATCTGGCTAGATTGGATACCGTTTTGTTAAATAGAAGCAGGGATTGATCTGCTGCATATAATCCAGCAAGGTCAATCCCTGATTTATCATATTTCTAAAATAAAAGCTGAAGCCCCATAGCAATGATCCACATATACGCACATGTCTTCAGAATCATCAGTAATCTGACTTTTGGTTTTGTTTTACTGAATAGTGTTACCGGAGTGTAGCATCTAAAGGAGATAATGCTAGCGGCAACCAAATCAAAAATCAAATATCCGACATCAAATGCTCCTTTCGGATCTGCTTACGAAGAACATGCTGCCATCAAGGATACTGCAGCAGAGGTAAGAGTGCTTCGCAAAAGACGTCTGATTCAAAAAGAGATCCGGGAGTTATATAGTTAGTTACTTGTGGTTTTCCAGCTCCAGAACAACCACTTCACAGCTCCGTAAATTCAATGAATCCTTTTCACAATCTACCGTTCCATCTATACGGTTCGATAACCATACTTTTTCGATTTCGCTCTTCAGTTTGATTGTTGCAGCATCCTTTCCGAAATTAGCAGCCACAAGAATGCACTTGGATTCATCTTTACGATAAAATGCCATGACTCCATCCACATTTTCATATTCCGGAAGAAATTCTCCATAGGTAAATACTTCTTTCAGTTCATCCGATTTACGCAGTGCAACCAGTTTGCGATAATAATTCAAAACTGAATCCGGATCCTGTTCCTGAGCTTCCACATTCACGTCTTTAAATAAAGGATTTACCTTTAACCATGGAGTTCCTTTTGTAAAACCGCCATTTTCCCCGCTCGTCCATTGCATCGGTGTTCTTGCATTGTCACGGCTCATACGGCTGCATACTTCCAAGGCTTCCTGATCCGATAATCCAGCTTCACGGGCAGTATGATACTGGTCTTTTGTACTGATATCATCAAATTCCTCCATGCTGTTCCATTTGGCATTTCTCATACCAATTTCCTGCCCCTGGTAAATGAAAGGAATTCCTCTGAGGAGAAGGCTTATGGTACCAAGCATCTTGATTCCGTCCGGTGTCTGAGCATAAGATGGCAAAAATCTGGATGCCCCTCTTGGCTCATCGTGATTTTCAATGATATTCGCCTTAAAGCCATACTTCTGTGCTTCTAATTGTGCCTGAATGATCGCAGCTCTCCATTTCGCAAATTCCAGCTTCGGAGCATCATACCATCCATGTTCTCCATCAGTGAGTGTATGGGCGCTAAAATCAAATATCGTTGAAAAATGACCGGTTTCTCCAATAAATTCCGGTAATTCATCCGGTTTCATGTTAAATACTTCTCCGACTGTAAAGGCATCATACTTTTCAAAAGTTGATTTTTTCAGATCTTCCAACAGCTCCCCTACTCCGTCTACACTTTCAACCATCTTCCAGCAGCTTGCCAGACCATCTTTCCCATCCGGTGCAAAATCAGGAAAATTCAGATCCTTCTTAATGTTTATGATCGCATCGATTCGAAAACCGGAGAGACCTTTTTCCAGCCACCAGTTGATCATTTTGTACAGTTCCTGCCGTAACTTCGGATTTTCCCAATTCAGATCCGGCTGTTCCTTTGCAAACATGTGAAAATAATATTTGTCCGTTCCCGGTACCTTTTCCCAACAACTTCCTCCAAAATAGGAACGGTAATTGCTCGGTGGATTGCCGTTTTTTCCCTTGCGGAAATAAAAATAATCCGCAAACGCTCCATCTGGATCAGCAAGTGCTTTCTGAAACCACTCATGTTTATCGGAGCAATGATTAATAACCAGATCCATAATAATATGCATGTCTCGTTTTTTTGCTTCTGCCAGCAGTTCATCAAATTCTTCCATTGTTCCGAATTCTTCTGCAATTGCATAGTAATCCGCAATATCATATCCCTGGTCTACAAATGGTGATTTATAAATAGGTGATAACCAAATAATATCGATTCCTAATTTTTTCAGATAATCCAGTTTAGAAATAATTCCTCTCAGATCTCCGATTCCGTCCCCATTTGTATCCAGAAAACTCTTTGGGTAAATCTGATACGCTACTTTGTCATGCCACCACTTTTTTCCCATTTTTATCAACCTCTTTCATATATAATCATAGTATTTGTTCGCCATTGCGTTATTGCTTTAGCTGTATTATACTGCTATTATAAGATCTTATTCTTGACAAATCTTGCATTATTTTTTCATTATATAACACAATACTGCTATTATGGAGAGGACAAAAAATGAAAACGCCACATTCACTTATACCGGAGCAAAAAGAAAATATCAAACATGGAGAAGTTTATTTTCCAATCCAGAAGTATATTACAAAGCTGACAAAAGAAGCACCTGTCATAACAATGCACTGGCACGAGGAAGCAGAGCTTACACTTATAACAAAAGGTTCCTGTGTCTACCAGATCGATTTAGTTGAATATGAGGCAAGTACCGGGGATATCCTGTTTATTCCTCCCCTACTGCTACATTCCATTATCCTGAAAAGCAGTCAGGACTTCTGTTCGGAAACCTATGTATTCCATATGAAGCTTTTGGGAGGAAATACTGCAGACATCTGTTCTACCCGCTACCTTACTCCCCTGGTAAACCACGAATTATCTTTACCCTGTCTCATTACCGCGGATCATCCTGCATATGATTCTCTTTGCAAGTCTTTTGCACAGCTTGCCTCCCTTTACGATACCCGGATGTTTGGATATGAACTCGCCATAAAATCTTATCTGCTGCAGACACTTTTTCTTCTGCTCCAGTACAGTAGCACAAGATTCTCCACGGAATCAGACTCTTCCGACAAATTAAAAATTGTACTTGATCATATTGATCTGCATTATGCAGAAGCTCTGTCGGTTTCTGAACTTGCAAAGCTATGTTATTTCAGCGAGTATCATTTTATGCGCTTTTTCAAAAAACACATGAATATGACCTGCATTCAGTATATTAACAATATCAGACTGGAAAAAGCGGTAGAGTTATTTGAACACGGTAACACCTCCATATTAGAGGTGTCTTTATCTGTTGGCTTTCATAATCTTTCTTATTTTTACAGAGCATTCAAAGCAAAATACCATATGACACCGCTGGCTTTTATAAAAAGATTAGAACTGGATTCTGTATAAGCTCATTCCCTGAGCGATTTTATATTTTCTTTAAATCCTGTTATTTTTTACGATAAATCCGAATCATCAAAGGCGTTTCTACCAAAAGCATGGCAACCCAGCCTGCCAGATAGGAATATGGCAACGCTTCAATTCCAAAGTTCCACAACAAAATCATAGGTGCTGCTGCAATGACTCGGACTGCCATATTGGTAAAACTGCTCATCAGTGTCACCTTCAGGTCTCCGATTCCACGGAAGAATCCTTGAATTGCATTCGTAACGGCCGGAAGAATATACATCACAGCAATCAGATGCAGATAAATGACACCATGTCCTATTACTTCCTCATCTTTTACGAAAAGTGCCATTAGTTCTCCGGCAAATACCTGGCAGATCACCATAACAGCTGCTCCATAAACAATTTCCAGAATCATCCCACAACGAAATCCCTCCCGCATGCGGTCATTTTTTCCGGCTCCCTTATTCTGCGCCATAAGTGCCGTCATGGCATGGGCAATATTCTGTTCCGGTGTAATTGCAAAGTCATCAATCCGATTGACCACCGCAAAAGCTGCAGCCACGGAAACTCCCATAGTATTAACCAGCACCTGGATCGCAATTTTTCCCATTTGCACGGTGGCCTGCTGCATGGCAGATGCCCATCCGTAAGCAATTGTTTTCTTCAGCAAACGTGAATCGAATACCAGCCATTTCTTACCCAGACGAAGAATCGGTACTTTTTTCTGTATATAAATAATACAGAACAGGCAGCACAGTGCCTCACTAAGCACTGTTGAAATGGCGCATCCATTGCTTCCTGCCTTTAGTACAATGACAAAAAACAGATCTCCGAATATATTCAGGACTGCACTGATAATTAAGAAATACAAAGGCGATGCACTGTCTCCCAAAGCTCTTAAGGTACTGGAAAAAAAGTTATACAAAAAGGTGAACATTAGTCCCAGAAAAATAATCCGTAAATACTGCCGCGTCATCTCCATAATCGATGCATCTACCTGCAGCAGATGCAGGATCGGTACAGCAAATACCACGCAAAGTAAAGTCAGAAAAAATGAAAAAACTACTCCCGACAACATGGTTGTACTGATCTGCCTGTGCAAAGTCTTATAATCCTTTGCCCCATACTGAATTCCCATGAGGATACTTGCCCCCATACATAATCCATTTAAAAACAGTATCATAAGCGTACTGATCGGATTACAGATACCAACTGCCGCCAGCGCTTCTTTCCCCACAAAATGCCCTACGATGATGCTGTCCACCGCATTATAAGTCAGCTGAAACAGATTTCCCAAAACAAGCGGCACAGTGAAATCCACAAGAATCGGCATGATTTTCCCGGTTGTCAGATCTTTTGTCATCTCATTCCTCTCCTTCGGTAAAATTTAAAATTAATTCTCTTCCGTTTTCTTTCTTTTCCTTTCAGAAACCCTTGGCACTGACTGAAGAGTAATAGATGGAATTTTTAAACCCATTATTCCCTTCAGAATCCAGGTAAATGATAACATGACCAGAACCGGAATGGCACAGGTTGTCACAAGCAGCACTGCCACACCCTCTATAATTCTGTTTAATCCATCCTCAAAAGCAGAGAGTTTTTCTGTAGCGACTTCACCTACCGCATCAATCGCATCATCAACCTTATCCTTCGCATTATTAAGGAATTCACTGAGAGAAAACTTTTTATCTTTCGTTTCTTGTGCTTCATCCTTCTTGTCTGCGTTTGCAGAGGTATCTCCCTCATCTAATAATTCTTCCGTATCTTCCAGTGTAAAATCAGCTTCATAGGACTTTGCATAGGTTTCATTTACCATATTCGTCACCCATGCACTGGTAGGAACCAGTCCCCACAAAAGAACCCCCAGAATGATACTCTTGATTCCGATTCTGTAAATAAATTCTTTCCATCCGTTTTTCAAAAAGTTGCCTGCTGCCAGAAGCACGCATCCGATAGGAAATAAGATTTTAAATGCAATATACCCGGTGATAGTCAGTAAATATTTTTCAACAATGATCACTGCATAAACGATCACCATATAGCCTGCGACATCTGCCAGCTTATTCGCGATCGGAGTTGCGGCTTCTCCCGGTATTGCTGCAGCACCTGTTGCAAAAGCGGTTGCTGTTCCGGAAAGCCCAAGTGCTTTTTTCTGCAATCCATTCAGTGTTTTGATAACCCAACGGTACGATTCGACAGAAGTTGCCCATTTGGAAACAACAAAAAATGATATAAGAGCAATCCCAATGCAGATCAGCATCATGATCAGACGATTTCGCATCGGTTGCTTATAGTTTCTAACTGTGATTTCATGGCTGTCTGCCATCATAGGTTCTTTCATACTTATTTTCCTTTCATGCTATCTATTCTCGGATAAAGAAAGGATCGGATACACGCTCCCGATCCTTTCCACCTTTTCAGTTTTCTATTTGTCCAAAACCGCAACCTGAATTGTCTTTACTGCTTCCTCCATACATTTGATGTCCTCGGCACGCAACCTAATATCCAAGCACTTTACAGTATCTTCCACACTGGAAGCTTTTCGCATTCCAACCAGAAGACTCATCCGGTCGTACTGAGATAATGCCCAGGCTTCTACCAGCGTTGCAAAACTGCAATGATATTCCTCACAAAGTGGTTTCCAGATTTCAAAAGCCCTGCGAAGTCCTTCTTTTTTCTCCGGATCTGTCCAAGGTATTCTGGAGCGGATATCGGTTTTTGCAAATTCACGGTCCATAAAGGCAGGAGAAGTTAAAAATCCTTCCTCCAGCACACCATAGGTCTGAAATACCGTGTTATACTTTTTACACAGATCAAAATATTCTCTGCCATGGAAAGGAGAGAGAATACTGAAAAATTCCTGTACAACGGATACGTTTCCGCCGGCTTCCTGATATGCAGACAGATCTGCCGGCTGACTGTTAGAAAGTCCATAGGTACGGATCTTTCCTTCACGAACCAGATTTTCCAATGCTCCAACAGTTTCTTCCACCGGAAAGCTGCCGCAGACATAATGTACGATAACAGAATCCAGATAATCGGTTCCCATTCTGCGCAGAGAGTCTTCCACGTCCTTTTTCACTGCTGATGCGCGGGTGTCATTGTTAACGGTATAACCGTCTCGTTCATAATGAAAATTACCGCCCTCATTTCTCCAGTTCAGAGAGCATTTGGTCTGCAAAACAAAATCATTTCTTCTACCTTTCAGTGCCTTACCAAGCAATTCCTCACTTACTCCTGTGCCATACACCGGTGCGGTATCGATGTAATTCACGCCATGTTCATGACAAATATCAAGCAGACTCTTCGCGTCCTCAACTGTAGAATCTCCGTCTGTCCAGACACTTCCGCCGCCAAGCCCCCAAGTACCTAATGCAACCACAGAAACATCGATGTCCGTGTTGCCAAGCTTTTGAAATTTCATTTTAATTCCTCCGTTTTTCGTTATTCTTTCCTGCTTTTTATGCAGTATCCTAACCGTACAGCGTTCCCCTGACAAAGCTGTCTATATTTAAAAAGACAATTTTGTCACATCTGTGCGTTACTTACTCTACCTATTAGTATATACCACGCTCCGGAATAAGTAAAATAAAATCACTTTACCATTTCAAAAGCCACATGAATTCATCAAACCGGAATCGATTAATAACCCCAACTGATTATTTCCCAATTCTTTTTATCTTTTGTTTTCACTAAATGCCACTGCCAGTTGGTATATGTAGCATTAGGATTGACCCCACCATCTCCACCTTTTTCGTCTGTATCAAAGGTTAATAATACTACAATAAGTTCTTGATTATTTTCTTTCCAATCCATTACTTCTTAGTTATAAAATGGGGCTGTGAAAAAAGAATAGTCCCGAAAAAAAAGAAAGACCAAGA